>CAYXVT010000052.1:0-17010 GCA_964468105.1 Uncultured Candidatus Berkiella sp.
GCCTGTATCCAAAATTACTCCATTAACGCCTGTATCCAAAATTACTCCATTAACGTCTGCAAGCAATGAGCAACTGCTACAGCAACAAGAAATGATGCGCAGCCAGCTACAGCAGCAACCACAAGTAGCACCACAACAGGTAGCACCACAACAAGTAGCGCCACAACAACAACGTGTTCAACACACTACTCAAACTGCTAAAAAACCAGAACAAGCAGAAATTAATGCTGCGCATTTGGCACGTTTAGAAAAACTCGCAAATACACCACCAACACCACAACCACCAGCGTATGTATCCTCTAAAATCTCTACCGCCCCAAAAACGTCAGGGGGGCCACCAGTAATCTACGACCGTCTACCAACACCACCAACATATGATCGTGTTCCACCTCTGAATCCTAGTCAATATGGTGTTTTACCTAAAAAAATGGAAGGACCTCATCAAGAAATCCCTGTTGCACGGCAATCGCAGCAATCTAGGCCCTCGCCAGTAACTCCTGCGAAAGCACAAGCGCAAGAGCAAGCAAAAAAAGGGCATTCTATAATACCAACTGAAAAGGAAATGCTTGCTCAACAAGAAAAAGACAAAAAAAATGGACCCAAGAAGAAGTGAGGCATTATGGCAAAGCCAAAAAAATTGACTGATGAACAGAGAGTACAAAATGCAAAAGTAGCAACTCAACTGCTTCGTCAGTTGCCTATTGATGTTTTAAATACCATTATCCCGCAAAATAAAAATTCTCAGAATATAGCTTCATTACAACCTAAAGAGGTGAGTGTTACTTATGTTCCGGCTTCTCTTTTAAGTAAGGCTAAATATATTATCAAAAACGAAAATAGTGGTTTAATTCATGCTGAAATCAGTATCACTCAGATGAATACAGCCAAGCGTATCACGCAACATTTCTTAGATACAAAGCCTAAACAAACATCTCAACATCAGTCGATACCGACAGTTACTCTTCCACCGCCCTTTGTGCCCACACCAACACAAAAAGCGATGCCAGCATCTGCGCCTACCAAACTGCCACCGCCCCCCACACCGATGAGCGAGTATCAATCAGCTGGAAAGTTATTAGCACAGGCTGCAGAAGATTCTAGGTTAAAAGCTGCCGGATACGGTTTCATACCGTCAGTTGATGCTAGCAAGGATGTCTATGCAGAGGGAGGCAAAATACTCGGTCAAAAGACTGCAGAGGCCAAACGTAGTGCCGGCTTGCATTTTAGTCAAGGAGATCCCTCATCAGCGGTGGCGCATGCTGCAAAAAAAGCAGGTTCTGCTCCAACAGTAACTACCCCAAATACAACAACACCAGATGTAAGTAGAACAGGGAAAAACAAACTTTAAATCTGTTTCACAAAAAAGAAGACATTATAAGCCGCTAATGCGAATATCACACTCCATGTGCCCACCATACCATACAAGCGTCCAAAGGAACGGCCACTGGTAGTGGTTATACCGTATACATGAAGACTTCTTGCTATCAGAAATAAAATACCTGCAGCATGTAACCAGAGGGGCGCCAAGTGATGACTCTCTGTACAAGCAAGGAGAATCAAAAAAATCGGGATCCATTCAATGGCATTACCATGAACTCGAATGGCTTGAGTTAACTCAATATGGCCGCCGTCCATCAGACCTACTCGATATTTCATTCGCATGCGAATAACGCGGTAGGATAATCCCACTAAAAAAAGTCCAAAAATGGCAGCATAGAGTCCGGTGATAGGTAATGTCATCATGCTGTGAACCTAAATTCGATCATATCGACATCATTAAATTGTGCGCGATATACCCCAGGTTTTGCTTCTACCATTTCGCCTAATGCTCCCGTTATTAATAAATTATCGTTTTCGATTGTCCAACCATGCGCTAACACTTGATTGACCAACCAACGCAAAGCTTCCCACTGATCGCCCATGGCATCTTCGCCCTGCCCTTGATTTACTATAGAGCCATTATGTAACAAGCTTACTGTTAATGAGTTAATGTCATCTGCAAACCAGTTTATTTCATCATGAATAATATAAGCTGATGAACCTGTATTACCTGCAACCAAATCAGGTGCAGTGATGGGCTGCATGGCAAACCCAACATCAGGGAGTTCAATCACCGGAACAACTTGGCTAATATAGGATTTTAATTCCGTTATCGAATGAACTGTTTGCCTGATAGGTTTTTTAGTAATAAAGCCAATTTCAGTTTCCACCATCATAAAATTATATTTTGCTAATGATATAACTGGCTTATTTGAAAAATTCCCACTTTTAAAGAGAACACCAAAAATGGGACGTGTTATCCCAAAGTGGCTTTGTGCCTCACTATTTGTTAAGCCAGCTTTAAAGCCCGCCACTTTATCTTTGGCTAGACGCTCTTTTACAAAGGCAGCTTGGATCTGATAAGCACTCGACATATCGATAGTGTTATCACGAGAAAGATTGGGAATTGGCTCCCCTTTTTCATATGCCTGGAATAAACGTTTAGACAATACTTCAACAAGAGCTGAAGCTTGAAAACTCAGCATAGCTGTCACAATAAATATAAAAATCTTTAAAAACAATGACTTACTCACATTTCCCTCATCCGGAGCGCAGTTGTTTTCTCCATAGCGCACGAGAAAGATAGGTTACACCAACTGCAAAGAACAAGCGATTGAACTTTGTCTTCCACCATTAAGTCAAAAGACTATAAATTATGCAATGCACAATAATATCAGTAATAAAACGCCCACTGACAGACATTCTAGTGTAATTGCTCATATTTAGGGAGGGGCAAAGTGACAAACCAAGGAGTTGAATCAAACCAGGTGAAAAACAGGCACTTAAATCAGCTACCACAAAAATCATTTAAAGTAGCTCCAGGCGATGTCGTTGGTGGGCTTATTTATGTGATGGATAAACCACTTGGGATTGAAGAAGGCATGGTGGGCATTAGTATTGATAGTCCTGCTTATCGAGCCTATATCAAAGATTTTATTAGATCACTAGATCAAAGACGACAAGATAGTAATAATGCTGCCCCTTCTGAGATTAAGCAGATCCAAAATAAATACAATGGTTTAGTTAAATTTCCTTCTTTTGCAGATCTTTCACTTGAACAACAAGAAATGGTGATGGATTTGTTTTTACATCATCCCAATATCCAGTCCTATCTCAATGGTTTGCCAGATAATGAAAAAAAAATTATGACAGACTTTGCAAGCGAAGCTTTCAATTTTGATCCCAATGAACCCCTTCACAAAAGGATCCCTGTTCCCTTTATAACAAATCTCAAAAAATTATTTAGCAAAAAAATGCACGAGATGACAAGAACACAATATATCAATGAAGGGATGGGTGGTTTACTGTTTGAGCAGTACAAAGTGCATTGCGGCATTCGAAAACATGAACCCTTTGCAAAACAAATTCAAAAACTCATTACACAAGGCAATGAAAAGAACAAAGATCCAAATCTCCCAAAAAATAAAGTCTATATGATAAAACAAGATGGTGAGCTGGGTTTGTTTGGTGGAACAGGTCCTAGTGTTAAAAAAATATTGAAAACGACTACAGGCAGAAAATTACAGAATTTAATGACGCCTAAATGGTTAATCCCCACACTTGGCTTATCCGGCTTATATGTCGCGGCCGTGCTAGGGGTGAGAAAAATAGGCTATTTACTCAAAAATAAACCAACCACCGTCAATGCTGAAGCCATCACTGAAACTATCGCTACAAAAATTGCGAGCGTTCGTGGATGTTATACCCAAGATATTGAAACTGTAAAAGGAACATATGAAGAGGGAAGCCCTAAAATTGTCACTATGGTCACTTGGACCCCAGGATGTCGAGATCTCACCGGGAAATTAATGGGTGGCGATGCAAAAATGAGAAATATCATCGTTGCACAATCCAAAAAAGGGGAAATCATTAAAATAGATAAAAATGATAATTTGTTAATTAAAAGAGAAATAAAAGAAGGTGTCTATAAATATATAAAAATTGACACAAAGGGTAATTCTACAGAATACTCTGAAGGAAATCTTAAGCTAATTAAAAAAGAATACGATACAGCCAAAGCTGTTTCAGAGGATAAAATTGATGGTCTGGGTGAATCCTTAATAACTTATATCAGTCTAGGCGATAGAGATGGTATTGGAAAAAAAGGACAAAATAAAGCTGTCACACCGGCGCCAGGTAAAAGATTTCAATTTTTTGGTATCGATTTTGGAAAAGCATTTAAGGGAGAAAACCCTATTGTCGGATCGTTAAGGGATGATTTTAGCTTTAAAGAACCTGTTGGCTCCTTTCCAAGGTCCTTGTTTGACGATACTCGATTTGTAAATTACTCGATTATGTATGACAATCCCTTACGCGAAAAAATGAAAGGGGTCTATTTATTAGCTGCTTTAAGAGGTCTGCTTACCGACCCCCACAAAGAAAAGATTGCGAAGGAGTATGAAGCAACAGACAAAGCATTTGCCGAAAAATTACGGAACCATCCCGTAGATGGTTTAAATAGTGATCTTATGCTAATCGACAAAGAAATTACGCACTATTTGAACGAAGCCGCCGCTTTTCCAGAAAAAGCAGATGAGTTTAAAATCTATATTGAAAGATTAAATGACATTCGAGCAATTGCTGTTAAAACTGATAATACCATTTTAAAAGTTTTTGAGAAACGATTAAAACTTCTTCCTTCACAAATTGATATTTTGGAGAAAATGGAAAAGTTAACAGCGCATAAAGCACATATTTTATCAAGCGATGGAAAGGTAATCCTTAACCATATTCAAGTTAAAAATAAAAATAGAATTCCTTGGCAATTTGATGACCATGGCAATCTTGTTAGCGGTCCAATCACACGTGACTTAGGGGCTGTCATTCAAAAATTTACTACTTTGACAGAAAATCTTAGCCGACATGCAAAAACACTTAATCCTAAAGATGCTGATCTGGAATCCCTTTTAGCACATCTCAAATCTGTTAAATTCACAGAAGCAGGCATTAAAATTCCTAAATTGACAGATAAGCAGCAAGCAGCCTTTAGTAAATATATCACTGAAGAAAGCATAGCCATCATTCAAGATTTACCAGAGTATAGAAATGATACTAAAAGAAAAGCCTTTCATGATCGACTCAAGGCTTTAAATTCTTCTAAAAATACTGTTTCTGTCCTCCCAGCCACGGTTGTCAGCCCAAACCCTACGGTTAATCCTGTACAACCAGCCCAGGAACTATTCAGCGCTGCTACGCCTGCGCCAGATAAAAGAAAATCTATCTTATTTGAAGAGCATCATTTAACACCATTAACAGAAGAGGTGGCCATTTCGCAAAATGGTTCGCTTGAACAATTAAATAAATATCTTAATGACGAATCAAAAAGGGTTTTACATAACATCAAATATTTTGAAGCTTCTGCACCCAAATCTTCTGAACCAACTATGATTACATTTGAAATACCCCTTAAGAGTGGTAATGAAATAAAAATTCAAGTAAGACAGCAGTCTACTTCAAGCGTTCAATTTTCAAGCAAAAAGGACTTGAGTATTGAACGCTTTAGGCAGGTAGCCATTGAAACTTGTCGTTTAGCTGTGTTTAGCGCTGCTGCCAAAGCAGAGCTGACCATTTCTGATTCGCTTGCTGATTATAAAAAAGTCATTATGCGTGAAGCCTTTGATCTAGCTCTTAAAGAGGCTATTACATTGGGCCTGTTTAATGATGATACCAAACCCCAAATTTCTCCAGAATTATCTATTCAACACAAAGATCGTCCTTCTTTGGCATGATGCTAAAGTTTTCTCCCTATTGACCGAACAGGTAAATATATACCCAAAGCCGAGAATTCATGTGCGAAGGGTAACCTGGATGAAATACTGGATAGGGAATGCACCATGAAACATAACACCCCAAAAACCTGCGTGTGGATGCTCGCAGCTGCACTGTTGCCAATGACGGCTTTTGCTGAAACGCCAAATAAAACACTTTTACCTGATAATTTTAAGATATATGTTAATGAGAAAGTTGGGCTATCTCGCACCAAATTTACTGGCGCCAAAGAACATATTTTACCTATTAACAATGATTATAAAGATGCCCCAGGATGCTATATTGCCTGCTATTCAAATGATCATAAACTTGGAACTTATAAAATAAGTGAAGGCACTTATGTGATGGGCCAAGTTCGTGTCAAAGGCGGCTACCATAACGCAATGTGCATGCCTACAGGTTTTGATGGTAAAGATCTACGCCATTCAAAAGAGATGAAAACTGTCTGCGAAAATGCTTTCCCTTTAATGTGTGAGAAAGGAAAATGTTGGGTAGATGGTAAAACATCGAATTGGATTGAATATAATTAAATGACATGCTTTGGATCCTCGGGTCTACGCCCGAGGATGACAGAAGGAATTACTTCTTTTTGATTAAAATTCCGCTACTCAATATTACCGCTATAACCACTAAAATTGCTCCTACCCAAAGTGACAGATGAGATTGGGTATAACCAAACAACGTAAGCAAGCTAATTGTAAACACCGGTGCAAAATAGGATAATATATTGAGTAAAGTAAAATGACCGCGTTTGATAGCAAAGTCCCAACAAAAATAGGAAATGGCTAAAGTGAACATTCCTTTTACTAGCAATAAGCTCCATTCTAAGGAATTCGGCGTCACAAATGTTTCAAACGATAAATGATAAGCCAGTGCAAATGCACCACCCACGCCCATATACATTCCCATCATTTCTGATGATATATCAGCAAATTTTCGAGTCATAATGACATAGGCTGACCAGAGAATATTGCTGAGCATTGCCAACATATAACCTGTTGAATAGTTAAAGTGATATCCAGCCAATCCATTGCCGTCAGTTATTACAAGCCAAACACCAATAAACCCAATCACAGCAGCACATACTGAGAACCAGATGTGTTCTCGGTGCAAAATCCAACCACCAAGTAAAATAACAAAAATGGGCCATAAAGCAGATAAAGTACTAACCTGTTCTGGCGGCGCTAATCGTAGTGCCCAAACGAGTGCTAAGTGTGAACCGCAAACCCCTAATGCACCTATTAGCCAGATTAGGATCTTCTGATTTACCTTAGACCAGTCTTGTCTGACGCTAATTATGATGGCATACAGAAAAAAACAGGATAACCAAGCAAACGCTAAAATTTGAAAGACCGGCAAACGCCCCAAAGACACTGTAATCACAGCATCGACGGACCAAAGAAGAATGGCGGCACATCCAATAAATGTCGCTTGAGTGGGAGTTATTTTCATTTTCTGAATAAATGGCCAGTGTATTGTTTAAGGTAGACCTCATTAAGTATAGTTGTTCTTAAGAGCAGCGTAGCTTCGTAGGATATTAGCTCAGTTGCGCCAGTAGGATATAGGAGTCTGGCTATATCCTTTTAATAAGTAAGTAGAATGTGACAGGAAACAACACTAATAATAATATCAAATCTACTGTCCTCGAGAACGGATGGAAGTAGCATATATAGAACATCACCATGACATTTACCGGAAGAAGAAATTTAAGATAATTATTGGATGCGATCCCCTTATCACGAGATTCTTGCTTGCTCTCGAATATTACAGCAGCTTCTGATTCGACTACTATATATAAATTTTTGCTCGCAGCCTGTTTGTAGAACGCTCGCAACTTCTCAAAATGATATACGTAATATTCTTTCATCGTACCATCTTCAATTTCTCGAACTTTCGGCTCCTTCCCAAGAAGTTCTTTTATGGTTTTAATCACCTTTGGATCATTCGTCTGGTCCCAAAATAAATCATTGGAAATTTCATTAAGCAATAGCGATATTTCCTTCACTTCCTCAGACTTACAGTACTGAAGCACACAATCCTCGTTATCAAAGTTGGTCTCATGTGCGCCATGGATCGCAAACATCAATTCGGGAGTATTATTTTTCTTGGCAAGCACGTTCAATAAAATTGAAAGCAAACCCCAGCTTTTATCAATCTCAATTTCATCTTCAATTAATTCCTGAAGTTCTTTTTCCAGGAGATCTTGCGCGTCCACGTCATCTGCAATTTCCTGTCTGACTTTAAGGACATTTTCCAAATTTTCCTGTGTACATGAACGATAACTTACGAGATGACCCATTAAAATCTCCAATTTAAATATATTTGATAGATAATAATTTTATTTACCTACCTTAAGTTATGAAGGTTAATATTAAAATTATTTCTTTATATGATCTGCCATAAAAAAACTCCTAAAGATAAGAGGTATTTAGAGCATGATGAATTGTGAGGGAGGAAAGGATCTTAAAAAGATCTCAATAGAATAATGCAGAAATCAAAAAAAACCCCACCATAAGGCAGGGTTTTTAACATAACGAAGAAGTTTACTCAGAAACAATGACTTCAACAGGAGCAGTTTCACCTTCGACTTCTTTGATACTCAAACGAATACGACCTTGTCTGTCGATTTCTAGTACTTTTACTTTCACCATCTGACCAACCGATAGCACCTGATTAATATCAGCAATGCGATCATTGGAGATTTGTGAAATATGCACTAAACCATCTTTGCCAGGCATAATCGTTACAAAGGCACCAAAGTCGACAATTCTTGCCACTTTGCCTTCATAGATTCTGTTAACTTCAACATCTTCTGTGAGCGCTTCAATACGCTTCTTAACAATTTCACCAGAATATTTGTCATTGGCGACAATATTAATGGTGCCATCATCATTCACTTCGATGCTGGTACCCGTTTCTTCGGTTAATCCACGAATGGTAGCGCCACCTTTACCGATGACATCACGAATTCTCTCTGGATTCACTTTGAAGGTATACACTCTAGGTGCAAAATCAGACATTTCAGTGCGAGCACTGCTAATGGCTTGATTCATGATGTTAAGAATATGTAAGCGACCAGCACGAGCTTGTGCAAGTGCAACTTCCATAATTTCACGGGTAATGCCATCTATTTTGATATCCATTTGAAGCGCAGTCACACCATTTACTGATCCTGCTACTTTAAAGTCCATATCGCCTAAATGATCTTCATCACCAATAATGTCAGAAAGAATCGCAAATTTGTCTTCTTCCTTAATTAAGCCCATCGCAATACCAGCCACATGTGCTTTTAAAGGCACGCCGGCATCCATTAACGCTAAGCTTGTTCCGCAAACACTTGCCATGGAACTTGAACCATTTGATTCAGTGATTTCAGAAACCACACGCATAACGTAAGGAAATTTACCGGTTTCAGGCAATACCGCCTGAACAGCGCGACGCGCTAAACGGCCATGACCAATTTCTCGACGCTTAGGGCTACCCATCATGCCAACTTCACCCACACAATAGGGAGGGAAATTGTAATGTAACATAAAGGGTTCTTTTTTCTCGCCCGTTGCATTATCAATAACTTGTGCGTCACGTCCTGTACCGAGTGTCGCCACAACGATAGCTTGCGTTTCACCGCGAGTAAATAACGCTGAACCATGCGTACGAGGTAACACACTGGTTTGAACGGTGATAGGACGAATAGTTTCAGTATCTCTACCGTCAATTCGAGGTTCACCACTTAAAATACGATCACGAACAGTCTTTTCTTCTAATTCGCTAATCGCATTAGCAACTTGACCTTCTGTAAATTCAGAAGTATCTGTGACCAATTCCGCAACCAATTCTTTACGCAATTTTTTAAGTGCATCTTGGCGAGCTGTTTTATCAGCAATTTGATAAAATTGATCAACTCGTGGACCAATTAACTCTCTGACCTTGCTTTGTAATTCGTCATGAGTCTTTGTTGGTTTCCAATCCCAAGCAGGTTTTCCAGCATCTTGTGCTAATGCTTGAATCGCTTTAATTACGATTTGCATCTTAGCGTGACCAAACATAACCGCTTCTAACATGACTGATTCTGATAATTGATTTGCTTCAGATTCAACCATTAAAACAGAAGTGGATGTGCCAGCAACAACTAAGTCTAAATCTGAATTTTTCATTTCAGTTGCAGTTGGGTTAAGCACATATTCGCCATTGATATAGCCAACTCTTACACCAGCAATGGGACCATTAAATGGAATCCCTGAAATAGCCAGTGCAGCTGAAGCCCCAATCATCGCTGGGATGTCAGGATTCACTTCAGGATTGATTGACATCACTGTTGCCACAACCTGAACTTCGTTCAAGAAGCCAACAGGAAACAATGGGCGTAATGGTCTGTCGATTAAACGTGAAATCAGGGTTTCACTTTCAGATGGACGACCTTCACGTTTAAAGAACCCACCAGGGATTCTGCCTGCAGCGTACATACGCTCTTGGTAGTTGACGGTTAAAGGAAAGAAATCCTTTCCTTTACTTTCGTCTTTAATCCCAACGACAGTTACCAGCACCACGGTGCCATCCATATTTACCATAACAGCGCCGGTTGCTTGGCGGGCTACAACACCCGTTTCAAGACTGACGGTATGATTTCCATATTGAAAAGTTTTTACACAAGTACTCACAAGCAATTTCCTTTAACGACGCAGTTCTAAGCGTTCAATTAAACTCTTATAAACATCTAATTTTGTAGACTTTAAGTAATCAAGTAGCTTACGGCGACGAGCCACTAAATTCATCAACCCTTGTCTTGAATGGACATCTTTACGATGTGTTTTCAAGTGTTCAGTTAAATGGTTGATGCGTGCTGTCAACAAAGCCACCTGGACTTCTGGAGATCCGGTGTCGCCAGCAAATCGTTGATATTGATCAACAACTTGGGCCTTAGCTTGTACATTAAGAGACATATTAAACTCCTCGCTCTTGACTCTCATAAGTTATTCGAATTACAAATAGTAATCTGTCCGGTTCAATTCCGGGCTAGGGGATTCTACCACACCAGTTCAAGATACTATACACAGATAGGTGATTTTTGCTGGATTAAACGCCGTGGTGCGACCTTTCCATTGCCAAGCATTTCACCCACGCCCATGAAGCCTGCTTGGGTCATGAGAGCCACCCAACCTGTCCTGGCGTCTGATTCGACTTGAACATTCTGGCCTTTCGATAATAACGAGGCTGCATTCTCGTTCAGAGAAACCACGGGCATCAGCAAAGGGATAACAGCATTCATTGGCAATAAAATCGACTGCGCTTCTGGGGGGCTTAGCGTTTCTAATTTATCTAAGGGGATCATTTGGTTGTTTTGAAAAGGACAGACCCAGTTACGGCGCAACTCAACCACATGAGCCCCACAGCCTAAATAAGCTCCCATATCCTCTACTAAAGTTCGAATATAGGTTCCTGAACTGCACTCTATTGTTAATGAAATAAGGTTGTCTGTGATGTTGGTGATTTCTAAATGATAAATCATTACATTTCGTGATTTTCGTTCTATCTCAATGCCCTGACGTGCCAGTATATATAGAGGCTGGCCCTGATGCTTGATGGCAGAATACATAGGAGGTATTTGAGTTTGTGTACCTTGAAATTGCGCAACCATTTTGGCAATCATTTCTTCGCTCAAAGCAGGAATGGATTTCGTTTCAAGGACCTCACCTTCTGCATCACCCGTTGTGGTGGTTATCCCTAAATGCATCACTGTTTGATAACATTTTCTTTCTTCAAGTATGAAGCGAGAAAATTTAGTAGCTTCTCCAAAACACAATGGCAACATGCCGCTAGCGAGTGGATCTAAGCTACCCGTGTGACCAGCTTTTTGAGCATTCAATAAATATTTGGCTTTTTGTAAAGCGTCGTTGGAGGAGATCCCCACCGGCTTGTCTAATAGCAAAATGCCGTCGATGCAATCTCTATATTTTTTATTCATGTTGGGTTTTACTCACTGTAGGGTGGGCAAAGCTTTTAGCGTGCCCACCAATTAGAAATAGGATGGTGGGCACGCTAAAAGCTTTGCCCACCCTACGTCAGAATTGGATTTAGATATTTTCTGAATCGTCTTCATCTTGTTCAGACAATTTATCTTTGGCCCTGGCGTCATCGATTATTTTTGATAAACGATTGGCTTTGATAGTGGTGTCGTCATAAACAAAAGTCAGCTGCGGCATCACGCGTATTTGAATACGTTTCGCTAAGGTGGCCCGAAAAAAACTGGCTGCTTTGTTGAGGGTTTCAATAGTCTGTGCAGCTTGCTCTTCCATCATGACGCTAACAAAAACCTTTGCATAAGCAAGATCTTTGGAAACTTTCACTTCTAAGATGGTCAGCAAGCCAACGCGCGGATCCTTCATTTCTTTTTGAATGATCTGCGCTAGCTCTTTTTGAATAACATCCGCAATACGATCAGTGCGACTAAAGTCACGTGCCATTAACTACTGCCTCTTTAAGTCGCTTGTGGAATGACTTCCACCTTCTCATACGCTTCAATCATATCGCCAGGTTTAATGTCATTATAATTTTTAACACCAATACCGCATTCCATGCCATTACGCACTTCTTTGGCATCGTCTTTAAACCGACGCAATGATTCTAGTTGACCTTCATAGATTACCACTTGGTTACGCAATACTCTGATTGGAAGATTACGTTTCACTGTACCTTCTACAACCATACAACCTGCAATCGCACCAAATTTCGAGGAACGAAACACATCGCGTACTTCTGCAAGACCAACAATTTGTTCTCTAAATTTAGGACCAACCATGCCCGTGATAGCCGCTTTCACGGTATCAATGACATCGTAAATAATACTGAAGTAATGAATATCAATGCCTTCTTGTTCAGCTAAACGACGAGCTGAACTATCAGCACGAACGTTAAAGCCAACAATAATACCTTTAGAAGCCATCGCTAAGTTGACATCAGATTCGTTTAATCCGCCAACGCCCTTACCGACAATCTTCACTGAGACATCAGAATTAGAAAGCTGTTCTAACACTTCTGTTAATGCTTCAACTGAACCTTGAACGTCTGCTTTGAGCACGATATTTAATTGGCTGGTTTCACCTTCTTGCATTCTATCCATGAAGCCCTCGAGCTTGGATGCATGCTGTCTAGCCAATTTCACATCGCGATATTTGCCTTGCCTAAACAAAGCAATTTCTCGTGCTTTTCGCTCATCTGAAACAACGGTCATTTCATCCCCTGCAGCAGGAGTTCCTGAAAGACCAAAGACTTCAACAGGAATAGAAGGGCCAGCCGTTTCAACTTGCTCGCCTTTTTCGTCTATCATGAGTCTCACACGACCATACTGTAGGCCGGTGATAATGATATCTCCCTTTTTGAGAGTACCATTTTGGACCAAGATAGTAGCAACTGGGCCACGTCCTTTATCAAGACGTGATTCAATAACCAAGCCATTTGCAGGGCAATCTTCTATCGCTGTTAATTCTAAAACTTCAGACTGTAATAATATTGCTTCTAGTAAGTCATCAACACCTTGACCTGTTTTAGCAGATACAGGCACGAGAATCGCTTCTCCGCCCCACTCTTCAGGAACAATGCCATGTTGAACTAATTCATTTTTAATCCGATCAAGATCAATGCCGTCTTTATCAACTTTATTGATAGCAACCACAAGTGGCACGTTTGCCGCTTTAGCATGTTGAATTGCTTCAATGGTTTGAGGTTTAACACCATCATCAGCAGCTACCACCAAGACCACAACGTCGGTACATTTTGCACCTCTAGCACGCATCGCACTAAAGGCCGCGTGACCTGGGGTGTCTAAAAAGGTAATCATGCCTCGTGGTGTTTCAACGTGATAAGCACCGATATGCTGTGTTATTCCCCCGGCTTCTCCAGCCGCAACTTTTGTGCGACGAATATAATCGAGCAGTGAGGTTTTACCATGATCCACGTGGCCCATGATGGTCACAATTGGCGCACGGTGTTTAGCTTCACCTTCATGAACAATGTTAATGGATTCTTCAATTGAATCTTGTTTACGAAGAACGGCTTTGTGGCCCATTTCTTCACAAACTAACGCTGCCGTATCTTGATCAATGACTTGGTTAATGGTCGCCATAGCGCCCATTTTCATCATGACCTTAATCACTTCAACCGCTTTCACAGACATGCGTTGCGCTAAATCACCAACACTAATGGTTTCTGGAATTATAACTTCCTTAATCATTGGTGATGTTGGCTTTTCAAAAGCATGCTTCTTCGGTGAGGCTTCTTCAAATCGTTTAGATTTTCTGCGTCGACGATGTCTTGATTCTTCTGATTCGACTTCTTGGATATCTCGGATTTTTTTATTGCCTTTGGGTGCTGGCTTAGTGGCTGGCTTTTTAACCCCAGCGCCTTCTCTTTCCCTTTCTCTTTTGGCAGGAAGTTCTTTTTCAGCACTTCTGACTTCTGTTTTACCGCGAGTTCGTGATTTCTCTTCTGCGGTTTGAGCTGCAACAACAGGAGCGACAATAGGTAATTCTTCAACTATTTGAATACCATCATCATTTGCTTTTTCAGTAGCATGCTTGGTTTCATGTCGAACTGGCTCAGGATGCCGAGGTTGTTCTTCTACAGCTTTTTCTTCTACCGCCGGAACTGCTTCAACCACAGCTTCTTCTTCGACAGCAGGCTCATCAGAAACTTCTAAAATTTGTGATTCATTACCTTCAGCCTCAAGAGGCGTTGTGCGCTTGATAAACTTACGGCGCTTTTTAGTAACAACTTTAACCGTCTTTTTAGACGAAGATCCTGCAACCTTGACGTTTAATTCACTTACTTTTTCACGAGTAACAGTGAATTGAGTCACGCTTGCGCCATTAGAAGCTTCTTTCTCTCCATGATCACTTTTTAGCTTATCAAGAAGCTTTTGTTTTTGCTCATCTGTTACCAGATGCTTTAAACCTTTTTCACAATTTACGCCTGCCCCGATCAATTGCTGCAATAGCAGATCAGGTGCAATCTTTAACACTTCAGCGTATTCTTCAACGGTTACCTCAGACATGGGCCCCCCCGCTAGTCGCTGCATTAATTTTCAATAAACCAATGGGCGCGTGCTGCCATAATCAACTTGCCTGCCCGCTCTTCATTCATACCTTCTATATCAACAAGATCATCAACTGATTGCTCAGCTAAATCTTCTCTTGTTACTACTCCTTTTTTGGCCAATATGTAGGCCAAATGCTTATCCATTCCCTCTACTTCGAGTAAATCTGCCGCTGGTGCATGTTCACCAAGACGTTCTTCTTCAGCAATTGCTTTGGTGATGAGGCTGTCTTTAGCACGCTGGCGTAAAGTGCCAAGCAATGCTTCATCCATACCTTCAACTTCCATCAACTCCTGCGCAGGAACATAGGCTATTTCTTCAATGCTGGTAAACCCAGCTTCAATTAAGCTCTCGGCAATTTCTGAAGACACTTGCAAGTGCTGTACAAATAGTTGCGATAACTTCTCAAACTCTTCTTGATCACGCGTTTGTGCCTGATTTTGTGAAATCACATTAAGCTCCCAGCCTGTTAGCATACTTGCCAGGCGTATATTTTGACCATTACGACCAATCGCTGCAGATAATTGGTCATCAGCGACTACAACATCCATCGACTTAGCATCGTCATCGATAATTATCGATACAACTTCTGCTGGTGCGATAGAGTTAATAACAAACTGTGCCGGGTTATCGGCCCACAGTACAATATCGACCCGTTCACCGCCAAGTTCACTAGAAACTGCTTGTACGCGTGCTCCACGCATACCAACGCAAGCGCCTACGGGATCAATTCGATTGTCTTTTGCTAGCACGGCGATTTTTGCTCTTGAACCTGGATCGCGCGCAGCTCCCATCAATTCAATCAAGCCATCACCAATTTCTGGTACTTCAATTTTGAATAATTCAATGAGCATTTCTGGACAAGTACGACTGACTATCAATTGAGGTCAACGAAGATCAGGACGCACATCTTGTAAATAGGCTCGCACTCTATCGCCAACCCGTACTATTTCTCGCGGTAACATATCAGCGCGTCGGAGAAGCGCTTCGGCATTACTACCAAGCTCAATGATGACATTATCGCGCGTTACTTTTTTAACTGTTCCAGCGACTAAATCACCAATGCGGGAACGGTATTCATCCGCAATTTGATCGCGCTTGGCTGCACGTAGTCTTTGCATAATAACTTGTTTAGCTGTTTGCGCAGCAATCCGACCAAATTCTACGGAAGGGATTGCTTCTGTAATCAGATCGCCAATTTTTGCATCTGCTTTCTTTTCACGAGCTTGCGCTAAAGTTAGCTCAGCATTTGGGTTTTGGATACCAACTACTTCGCCTTCGTCATTGAGAGCATTTTCATCAACGACTGTCCACGCACGAAATGTTTCATAATCACCAGTGGTGCGATTAATGACGACTTTGAATTCCCATTCAGCGCCATACAATTTTTTGCTTGCCGACTCTAATGCTGCCTCTAGTGATTCAAAGACAATTTCTTTAGAGACATTTTTCTCATTAGATACGGCATCTACTACCAAACGAATTTCGTTATTCATTGTATTGCCTCTTTACTTGCCATCAGCAATTTTAATGTCCGGGACTGTTCTTGCTTTGTCTATATCTTCATAGGCAAAAGAAAATAACTGCCCTTCAACCTCAATTTGAATACCCTGCTCATTAGCTGATTGCAAAATTCCTTTGAAATTTTGCCTGTTTCCTACGGAAAGGCTTGTTTTAACAAACACCTTTTGGCCAACTTGTTTTATAAAATGTGTTGGCGAAAATAAGGGCCTTTCTAACCCAGGAGACGATACTTCTAATGTATAGTTACCTTTTATGGGCTCTTCAACATCTAATACCACGCTAATTTGACGACTCAACTGCACAATGTCATCAATGGTAATGCCGCCGGGCTTATCAATATAAATTCGTACTACCGTATGTTTGCCACCACCAACGCACTCAACACCTACCAATTCAAAAGGTGTTCCGGTTAATAAGGGACCAATTATACTTTGCCATTTTTCTTGCCGACGCATGATTTACTTCAATCTCAAAAAGCCATCTCGTAAAAACAAACAAAAAAGTGGGCATTAGCCCACTTTTTTTATCATTCAATATTACCACCACTCAGAAAAAAACCCCTTACGGGGCCCTTTAACATCTCATGGCTG
>CAYXVT010000053.1:0-5371 GCA_964468105.1 Uncultured Candidatus Berkiella sp.
TTGTGCTTTTAATATTACCTCAGGTTTAATACACCATTTACCATAGCGTATTATTAGATTGGCATCTTCAATTCTGCCTTCCCTTATTGCTTTTTTCAGTTCTAGTTTCATAAGGGGGACTTCAATTGGATTTTCAACTGCTGTAAAGCCTTTAAGACAAGTATACCCAACAATATTAACGGGATGACTTATTAGGTGATTATTCAGAATAGCTTTACCCTTCTCAGGTTCGTGATTTCCCACATACTGCAATACTCTGATTTGCTCCATCAGCGTTAGTGTGATCCCCCCCAGACGCATTAGGTAGATTATTGACGCCAATTGTTCCAAATTGGCTTTTGATGCCGCTATCATAAAGCTTTTTTTTAATAGAGCACTATGCTGTGGTCCAGGGTTCATAACTACACCTTAAATTAGGATATACAAGCAATAAGTTACTAAACTATATTTATAGTGCTAAAACTTACCGGAGTGTACCATTCAGATTGCCCAATATGAATAAAGAGTGCACTAAACTAGCTTATAATCTAAACGTTTCTCGGATGCTAATTGAGCAGCTATTTGTTGGTTGGGCTTTTCAGTTATTTTGCTATTAGTAAAAGCGGGAGTAATTAAGGGGCCAGTGTTTTTTTTAAACTCTTTGCTATGTGATCTCAATTTTCCATTACATAAGCTGAGCACTAGCTGCCCCGTTGAATTAAAAACTGAAAAATTTTTATTATCCGGTAATTGTTGAATCGCACTAGATGATAAAGAGGCGATCCGTGGGTTTTTAATGGCGACATCATAAATTGTTGCCATATGTTCGCTAGTATTTGTCCATTTTAGGTAATTATGAATACAATCTTTTAATTGAGCAGCACTACCCGCTAATTTTTTCTCAGCTCCCGCGAAATCATCTGCTAAATAGAAAGCTTTCCCCTCTTTATATATCTTAAGTTTACCCAGGGTATATTGCCCATCATCGAGACCTGATGGTCCCAAGGCATCAGTTACCAGTAATACTTTATTTCCTACTGTTCTATGAATAAGTTGCACAAAGGATTCTGATAGATGATTACCGTCAACAATTAACTCAACACCTGGTGGGCAGCTATCAGGGTTCTCAAGAACCCACTGAACAAGATTGCTTTTAGCATCCTTGATTTCAAGAGAGTGAGTCTCACGATGACAGGATTCCTTGCAAGCATTCCCTAGATGTGTAAAACCAACGGCACCCGCTTTAATTGCTTGTGTCAGTTGTTCTTTATTCGCTTTAGTATGTCCAAGAAATACTTTTACTGAGATACCCTTTTTTTCTAAGGATTTTACTTGAAGAATAAATTCCTGAACACCTGGAAGATCTGGTGCTACTGTTATTTTCCATTCTTTAATGGCTGGTGCAGCAGAAATGATTTCTTCGAATTTAGCCAAGGAAAGGCTATCTTGCAATGCGGCACTGTCATGTGCTCCTTTGCAATCCTTATCAATAAAAGGTCCTTCTAAATGAACTCCAACAATTTGAGTTACACCTGGGGTCGGATCTACTAACTGTTGTTCTACATATTTATTGATAGAAGTTAAGGTTTTTTTGAGGGTTGCTAGTTTTAATGAAACAAGCGTGGCCATTGCATATGAAAGACCTGTTTGACCAAGGGCAGCTGTTATTTGTGATAAGCTTTCTGGCTGTTCTCCAACATCAGCAAAGTCTGCACCACCATAACCATGCACATGGGCATCTAAGAGCCCCGGCATAAGGGTATACTCGCCTTGGGCGTCCCATGACTCATTTTCATGAAGTACATTTATATCGACAATGCTTATTTTGCCATCTTGAATTAAAACATCTTTAAGTGGAGAGTCCTGACCATTATTGTAAATTCGAATATTTTTAATCAACAAAGAAGAGACTCCTCTCTAATCATTAGCGGGAACTACTGTTCAGGTGAGTAACAAATATATCTTCGCTGTTGACAGCGTTCACCACACTGTTTACAGTTTAATGGTTATCCTAATAGCTTTCAAATATAATCTCATTTTAAAACAGGATAAGGATATCCCATGAGAAATCAATGGAAACATTTGCTGTATAACGGCGAACTTGTAGAAAGCGTTGAACTTGTTGATTTGAATTTAAAGCTTCATCTAAGAATCAAATATCAAAAGAAAAAATATAATTTATGCATAAATCAAATGTTAAAAAATATTATCCAACAAAATTCTGAACTTAGTGAAAAATATTACCTTCCTACGGAAAGTTATAAGAAAATATCTTTAAACCTGAAAAAGGGGCATGGGTTTCAAGTGTCCGAAGAAGCGCTTAACTTCTTGATTAGCTTTGCAAAACCAAAGAAAAGAGGAAGAAAAAAGACTGAGGTGTTAGAGAATGCTTCGTTGCCACAGGTGGAAAATCCTAAAGTTAAAGCCCCATTAACTGAAACAGCTAAATCAAATAATATTTCTGATTTATTTGATTTTGATGCTTTTTGTGAGGGCATTGATTTTAATACGCTTGGCTCTGATATTGATACATCTTCATTTGAAATCTTAGCATTTAATGAAATCATATTTTCAAATAATGGCCGCAAATCGCCCAGACTTCCAAAGACAAAGGTTGTTGAGCAAGATCAGCCTGAAAAACCTAAATTAGTACTAAAAATTGATGCCCAATTATGGCAAAAATTCAAAAAATAATTATTACGCCGTATTTGGCGGCCATTTAGATCGAGGCGCAGAATCTCTATAGGCCTTATTGAGTGCATCAATAAATGTATTATTTACACTTTGAATTTAACCGCTTTGCAATTCCATTCCTAAATTATTTATATTTCTTGAAGCCACGTAGTGGCGTAGGATATTAGCCCCTCGTGTAAACCTTGAGCCGTTAGGCGAGAGGCTGGAACGTGGGGAAAAATGCGCACGGCACCCCCTCCTCCTCTCTTAACCGCGAAGCGGTGTAGGACAAACTAAAATGAACATTCCTACGACGCTTCCGCGGCTAAGAGAAGAAGTGGGAGGGGTGTTTCTTTACCTTGGGTTTCACTTTCCTGCTTCGCTGAAGCAGGAAAGCGTACCACCCGGGGCTAATCTCGATTACAGCTTCCGCTGTTGTCGATGAAGATTGCATGAGTTTTATGTAGCCGGGTCGTGGTTGCATTTCTATGCGTTCGTGACTTAAGGCTTTCTTCTTAAGCTCATTGTCAAAGGGCGAACAATTACATTCGGTTTCTTAAACGCTGAATCAGAATTTTTCGTTTTATTATAGTTTGTCAAAATCGGTTTACCTTTACTTTCTTTAGTGCGACTGGGTCTTCTCAAGTAAATATTGTCGATTTTTTTTAATATTGCATCTGATCTTTTTTCTTTTAAGCTAGGAAATTTTTCATAAACTACTGCTGCCAACGATAACGTCGCATTAATTTTCCTGATTTTTTCGTCATATACCCCTTTGGTAACCGTTTGATCTTTTCTTTTCTTACATATGTCCCGCTTAATCGTTATGGTCTTTTCAAGTTTCATAAAAATAAAGTTTTTGTACCAGGCTAAGGTGTCATCTTGAGTATCACAAGAACTCTTTTTAAGCTCTTCAATCCATCTTTTAGTTATGCGATCCCTGATAAGTTTCTTATGTTCTCTGTATGCTTTATGTTTAATCTTGTCTTTTCTTACAAGGCTTGCAAGAAAATCTTCAAGATCAACATCAGGCTCAGATTTTTGTTTTGATTGCGCTTGGGTCACTTGCGGGTTAACTGCATTATCAACAACGCTGCTGACAGAAGAAATTGGTTTGTCTATTTCAGGGAATAAAGAATAAAGCGGTTGTAACACCGAAAAAGGATCAATCTCTTCTGAAAGATTTTCAAGCAAGTCTAAGCCTAACATAACACTCACAGATTAAAAAAAAGAGTACCAATACCCGAGTCAAGCTATAAAGTCAAGTAGTAGGTTAATAGTCGCGAACAAATTATTTACATTTGAGATGCTTGCCAAATGAATCTTCTAGCTGATGTAAATGAGACTCCGTCGTTCTCACAACCATTCCATTAGGAAAATGCTCTTTAAATCGCTCGACGGTTGAATAGCCTTCTTGCAAATAGACTTGATATTTATTAATGAGATCCCGTAGTTTAGCATTGATTGAAGCTGGATTATCTAGAATCTTAGTGCCGGTTGGTAATCCCAAAGAGGCATCTGCATCAAACAAATCGTGTAACTCGATTTCACCAGTGTAAAGAAGTTCTAATCCCATGCTTAAAGCAATTGCAAATGGTATTTCTTTAACCTTGTTTACATTGGTTTCTTCTATCGGAAAATAACGAAATATTTCTGCACAAAATATTAAGAATAGATTTTTCTGTAGTTTTTTTAATAAATCACGGCCTTTAGCATTTTCAGGCAAATTGAGCATTTTACAAGTAATTTCACCTGGCTTAGATCCATATTTGGCAATGACACTTTTAAGCAAAGCAGTGCCACTGTAAACTTCAATATTGCTAAAATCGTCTAGTACATTCCATTTAGATTTCTTACCCTCTAAACGATGTCCATAACTTCCCAAATTCCTGATCAGCAAATTACCTAGATTATTTTGTGTGGGTTTTCTTTGCAAACTCAAAGGCACACCTTGCCAAGTGAGCTTAGCTTCATGTTCTACAGGTTTGTCTTTAAGTAAGTGAACAGATCGCAAAGCTTCGCATGCAGCAACAATTAATGAACCTGCACAAAGATCTGTCTGTGTGGATTCTTTTAGATAAAAAGCTTCGGCAACTTTAGCTATTTCAGCTGTGTTTTTAAGATGTGTGGGCTCAAAATAAAATCGTGTTGCATCAAGCATAGCACGAAGTTCAGTTTGGATGGCAATTCGAGGATTTGCCATACCGGTCATACCGTCTCCTAAATCGACCTGAAATTCCTTATTTAACGCCAAGGACAACGCTCCCATCTGTCCAATGAGGACGTCAACATCCGTATTCAATTCAACTGATGCTAACTGCCGGTTAGCTGTAGATTGATAGCGCCATAATACTTTGCTTTCAAATTCGTTGTCAGATGGATAGTCACATTCGCCTGTGTCCGGATCAACAAACGGTTCAAAGGCTTCATAAACGGACTCTGGAATGTCGTCATCAGAATTTGACTCATTTAGTTCAAGACTTAACTTCATGCCCTTTACATAATTACGGATCTGCTTGAACAGTTTTGTTATTTTTAATGTGCTATCAAAATCAGACTGACCAAGAGAAAGTAAATTGATAACATTTGCAAGCAAGGCTATCAGTTTATCTACATCTTTTTGAAGTAATAAATCACTTATTTCAAGCTGTTGTGCTAAATCAAGTATGCGGCCTGCTTTATATACGATGGTTTCACTATCTTCCGTTTCTAAAATACC
>CAYXVT010000053.1:5381-7131 GCA_964468105.1 Uncultured Candidatus Berkiella sp.
ATTTTATTTAATAATTTAATATTGTTAGTAGTCACAGTAATCCTCATTAATAGAGTGTATATACAGGCTTCTTACGTTATTATTTCTTTATTCTATCATTATCTGTCCTTCTTACATGCCCCTTACCAAACAACCAGCTAAATTAATTTTGGAACAAAATCGTGCATTAATAATCGGCAGACATTTTATTTTAAAATGGACTATTTTTAGAGAAGACTAGCATTTCCTACGTTATTTCCTGCAACAATAGTGTAGAAAATGACGTGGGCAGGGCTACCCAGCCATAAATGTAATAAAGTCCAGGTTTGATAGAGAATCAATATACACAATTTGACTCCACCTTGTTATAAGTCTATTTTTTTTGTTATTCATTATAAATTGACAATAATAAATTATTGTTAAAGGAGCTGGTTTAATGTCTGCACGCATAAGTATTTTTAAAACATCTGTTTTATTATTTAGTGCCCTTCTCTTCTCCGAAATGATTCTAGCAGATCAACCAGACCATAAGCATCCTGAAAAATATAAGATGACAACAAATATCCCTGAGGGAATTGCTATTCCAGATAAAATTGAGACTAACCAGGGTGTTTTCAATTTTATGGATGGTGTGCCTGATGAAGATAGTGCAAAAAAACTATACGATAACCTCGATTTCCAACGTGCTGTACAAGCATATTTACTTGCATTACCTGTTGTTAATCAAGCAGGCAATCGAAATAATATACTTACAATTGGACCAGCAAATAAGACCGTATCTATCTGGGAACAGCTTGTTGATTCTACAACCATCGAACTGACTGCCAATGACAATACACCGTACACTTGGTTTTGGGTAGATCTGAGAAATGGTCCTATTGTTATTGAGGTGCCTCCAAAAGTACTTGGAGTGGTTAATGACATTTGGTATCACTGGAATGGTGATTTAGGAATTACAGGTCAGGATAAGGGCAAAGGAGGCAAATACCTTTTGTTACCACCTGATTATAAAGGAAAAGTCCCAGAAGGTTATTTTGTAATACGCCCAGGTTCCCTCAGCGTATGGGCTTGCTGGCGGAGCTTTCTAGTTGATGGCAACCCAAAACCTGGCGTAGATCAAGTGAAAAAATTCACCAAGATTTATCCTCTTTCACAAGCCAATCATCCACCACAACTCAATTTTGTAAACATGTCAGGTAAGCCATTTAATATGGTTGCTCCAGCTGGATATAGCTTCTGGGAATTATTAAATGATGTAGTTCAGAGCGAACCTACGGATACCATTGATCCAACAACACTTGGTTTTTGGGCATCAGTGGGCATTCTCAAAGGTAAGCAATTTGCACCTGATGATAGAATGAAAAAGATTTTAAATGAAGCTGCAAAAGTTGGCGATGCAATGTCTCGTACGATTGCATATAGAATGCGCCAAAAAGAGGCATACTTCTTTGAAAATAGAAAATGGATGCGACCATTCATTGGTGGTTATAAATTCCAATGGGCACCAGGTGTAGCAAACTTAGATGCTGCCGCAATGTATTTCACTCTTGCTACCGGTGTAACACCTGCTATGGATACACAAGTTATCGGTGAAGGCTCTACATACCCCTGGACAGCTATGGATGCTAAAAATAATCCACTTGATGGCGCTAAGAACTATCGGCTGCATTTACCGCCCAATGTTCCAGTTAAAACTTTTTGGTCAGTAATTGTCTATGACACTCAGACTCGTTCAATGTTGCAAACTGATCAAAAGTTTCCAAGTGTAAGC
>CAYXVT010000053.1:7141-16948 GCA_964468105.1 Uncultured Candidatus Berkiella sp.
AAAAGATTTAAAAATAAATTCTGATGGTTCAGTGGATGTTTTTTTTGGACCTACGCCCCCTGATGGAAAAGAAAGTAATTGGGTGCAAACTATTCCTGGTAAAGGATGGTTTACCATATTGCGCTTATATGGGCCGTTAAAACCATGGTTTGACAAAACATGGATGCCAGACGACATTGAGTTAATGAATTAATTTTTCATGCGTATTGAGCAACTACATTTTGTAGTTGCTCAAAAGAACAATGACTGAGAATTAATTTAAAAACCATCCTAACAATTTATGCGAACAAGTCGAAAATTCCACTTATACTGAATAAAATAAGATGTAATTAATCACAAAAAATTAATTGGGAAATATGTTTTATTTTGACCTATGTTTAATGATGTCATAACGCAAAAGCATAGGGGGTGGTATGTTACAGATGTTATTATCAGCAAAAGAAGCCGCTAAAGCGTGGACTCAAGCACATGAACTGTTAGAAAAACAAATAAAATATATAAAAAAGGAAGATAAAGAATCTTCAAGCAGTACTCCACGTACGCCCCACACACCACATACCCCTCACACACCACATACCCCTCACACACCACATACCCCTCACACACCTCGTACACCAGATATATTATCTTCCCCCCTAAAAGCTCATATCATTTTAACTACTTTTCAAAGCGAGCAAAATTTACATATTATTGCTTACAAGGAAAACAAAGAGACAGTAGTTTTTGCATATGATTTAAATCGACAGCTTGGTGAATCAGGAGCACAAGGTTCTGTATACTTGGCGCAACGCCTTTATCATGATATCACTAAAAATCAAAATACCGACAACTTAGTTGTTCTGAAACATTCAGCGAAACTTCATACAAAAGAAGATTTTGAAAACGAAGAACAAATTTTAAATGTATTAAATAGATTACGCGGATATGCAACGCTAATAAAAGATGAAGACTACTTACAGTTTTTATTTAGCAAATTATGTATTGGTACGAATCTATTGGATATTCTATATGAAAAAATACCTGTTTCTGAAAAAGATTCACCCCTTTATTCATTTTCATACAAAAGAAGAGTGCTTACGAACTTTGATAAAATGCAAATTGCCAAAAGAGTTATAGATGCTGTTTTAATGATACATGACCATGGAATATATCATCGAGATTTAAAATCAGCTAATATTATTATTTCTGACGATTACCTTAACGCTGAGTTAATTGATTTTGGCACTTCTTGTAAAATTTCACGAAGCGATCGAATATTTAAAGGTTCAATTGGCTATCAAGCACCAGAAATGCTCAATCCAAGTGAACCTAAAGATCCAAGTCAACCAACTAGACCATTCTATAGTACACAAACTGAATATTTCTCGCTAGGAATAATTCTACTTGAGGTACTGTCTGATTTCAATTATCAAGAATTTATACGTGAACAATTGGCCAAGAGCAAAGAGAATGAAACTTTTGTTTTAACTTTAGAACATATTGAAAGTGCCTTTAGCGATATTCTTAGTAAATCCGAACCTAAAAAAGAAAGCGAAAAAGATGTAAAAACTCTATGGTCTTTAATTAGAATCTGCAGGGCCCTCATTTTGCCTGAACCAAACTTAAGGCCCAGTTACAAACAATTCCATGACAAATACCGATCTTTTGATGCTCGTTTAGCAGATTTAATCGAGAGTACTCAAACAAAGGTTCTACCTACAAGTTTGATTATAACTCAACCTATGTTAGATAGAGATATTTTAATGTCTAGATTACAACAAGAATTTAGCACTTTAACATTAGAAGATAGTGGAATATTAAAAAATGATGCCCCATCAGATGGAACCAAAAAAAGCAACGTGGATCTAGAACCTAAACCAAGTGAACATTTTTTAAGCCCAGAATTACAAACTCGCTCTAGATCAACTTCATTAACCGCTTTTACATCGATGAGTGATTTAAAGCGTCAGGGAGGATTACAGCGTACAACAAGACACTATGATCTTCCAAAAATTAAAATAGAGATTTCAAGCAAACCTGAGCCAAGTGAATCCGAAACTCAAGAGAAGAAACAATCTCCAATTACATTGCAACCACCAATGTAGTTGGTGACATTTTTAGATATAGAATCACCCCAAGGAAAATACCGACAGTTTCAATGCACTTGAGCCTTTTTCCTAATTATCTCTTTTTCAACTTTTAAGTCTTTAACGCCCGTATAGAGTCCTGCAGCATAAGCACGGTAATTTTGGGGTGAATAGCTTTTAAGGTTCAAATAACTTTTAAAATACTCGCCCCAATACTTTGATTTTTCACCTATAACGAGTGATTGTTTTAAAGAGGGATCAGCGGGTACTTTTCCTTCTGTTAATTCATCCAAATAGGGTTTGCCAACACTACATAGAAAGCGTTGTCGCCACTCATCACTTTTAACACCCGCGAAAATACTTATGAGGCTAGCGAAAGTTAATGTTATAAAGCTTTTAATCCCAAACAATGGTAACGCAACGATCGATGCAGCAAATAAGAGTAATCCAATGGCCATACCAGAAATTAAAAACAACATACTCGTTGGTTGGAAACGAGCACTTTGATATACCTTACAATGGATATTTTTTAATCTTTGCACTTGTTGTTCATTTAAAAATGTTGCGCCGGGATTTTTTTCATTAATCGAAACAAAACATCTCGTCAGATTAGGACACTTTTCAAGTTCATCTACCATGAAGTCCTTTAAGACTTCTAATTTTAAATCTCGCTCGAGCACGCCTTGCTTTAAATTAAATTTAGTAAAGAAAATTTCTGAGGACTGATAAAAATCAGGTTTATCAAAACGAAAATCCTTCTTATGATTCTCATCTTTGTAAAGCACTGAAATCTCAACCTCATGGAGAATAGCACGTACATTCTTTGCTAAATGTGCTTTCAATTGGGTGGTTTGTTCTGGACTAAAGAAATTCTCTGGAACTCTAAATCTTAGCAATTTTTTATTACTCAATAAAGCGCTAAACAATTTTTGTTGCTCATTTTCATGGTGAGGAATTAAATCACTGTTTATTAAAGCTAAATAATCTTCATGGGTAAGAACAAACTGGGTGCTGTTTTGAGCTAAATTGAAATCAAATGACATAGGTTATGGCTCATGCTTTATTAGGTGAACGAAGATTATAGTTAGATACATATGTTGTCAATATTTAAACGACATGTTTATTTACACGCTAAATGAGTAAGCCATAAGCCCATTTGAGGTGAATAAGCTCTTCCTCTCACCTCCTTTTTTTTCTTGCTTTTTCACTACTGTTAGCGAGTTCATTAATTAAACCATCAATAATTTCCACGGGCGGCACATTGCTGATTTTGATCTGAAATTGAGTGACTATCGGCTTTATTTGTTCATCATTTTGAGTTGTCGGTAAATTTTTAACTGGCTGTTGAATATCTGGATATTTTTTAGCGATTTGTTTCATCAAAAGTTCATACACTTTACTGGTCAGAAGAGGTATACCAATTTCTGCATGTAGGTATGTAAATTCAGGCACTGCTTTGACTAAAGCGGTTAATGGTCTTTTTGTTTTGAGGGTATCATTTTTAAATACACTCTTAATTTGAGCCATTAATTCTTGCTTATTCACAACCAAACCGTACCGATTATAGATGGCATCCTTATGATCTCTCAATTTTGCCATTAAACCAATATAGCTCTTCGCCTTATTGATCTTAAGATCAAAGCCTTTTCTACACGCATTTATTTCAGCATCTGAAGATTTAATACCCGCTTTCATCCTCACCTCCTCTGGTCATCAATTTATAAACTTAGACCAATTTGAGAGGTGTTTGGTGACAGTACGATAAAAAATACAGCTTTGATATGGTAATAATATCTTTCTTTTACATTTTAAACCTACCTAAAGCTTCAGTCAGAAATGTTAAGTTTTGATCTGCAAACTCTTCTGCATTCGTTTTATTCCTGTCACTTTCACATAGCGGATTTATGCTTTGTGAATATTGTCTTTCAAAGCTTTTAACAAATGTTTTACTGGCCGCTAGCTCAGGATGAGGACCAAATAGCATTCGATGGCTACCATGTTTTTCTTTATGCAAAACTGCTGGCGGTGTTTTACCCAAGGAAATTGTTTTTTTAAAGAAGTAATTGGGGTATTCATCTATAAATTCAAATTCAAGTTCATAGTCTAATTCATATCTAGCAACTATGTTTTGCTCTTGTTTATAATTGTCCCAACGAGATTTATCCAAAAAAGTTGGTCCTTCCATGTAAAGCGTATTAAGTGTATCAGGTATGCCATCTTGAGATTTTGTTGTAATCGGCACAGTATGCATGCAAACCTTACCTGTGTGCCCTACTGCATTAGCATAAGGTAGGATAGGACCAACAGCACAAGCATCGTCTACCATACCCAGATCTGGCTTTTGGCTAGAATTGCGAAATTGTTTATAGGGTATATATCCATTTCCCTGGAATTTTGAAGCTGTATTTGAATTGGCACCTTTGAAAGCGCCAGCACAAAATCCTATATAATGAGCACCATCATCCGTCGCCGTTTTTATCCGTTCGCTTAAACCACTATTCTCCAAATGAGCATCCAATCTATAAAATGAATCTCCACAAACAACCACGGTATGTTCAACCCCACCTTTCTTGTCAGATAAAGTGTCCAACGTCATTGAAAATTGAACATTTTCTTTTCCATATATTCTTTGAAATGTCTCCAGGGTTGTCGCTTCAACCATTGAAGGATCATTTAAACGTTTAAGTATCGAATAAAACTTTGGTTCGGGTCCCAGGTACAACATTGCAAATCTCGCTTCTTGGCAAAACTAAGATAAATCTTTACAAAACAATAACTTAACTACAATCATTCCCTTTTTCTTCATATTTTTGTATAATTGACTAACCAGTCAATAAGTACACTTTATCGATCATTGACTGACTAGTCAATACATACCCGAGGAAATGATGGAAAACCCGACGAAAGTAAAAATACTCAACGCAGCGAAAAAGCTCTTTATTGAACATGGCTTTGCGGGAACATCTGTAGGCAAAATTGCCAAATTAGCGCAAGTGAACCATAGCTTAGTGTTTCATCACTTCACTAATAAAGAAAAGTTATGGATAGAGGTAAAGCAAGATATTGCAGAAAATGCCAATACAAGCTTGCAACTGATACCTAGCACAGATTTATCCTACGATAAATTTCTGAATCAATTGATTGAAAACTGTATGCAGTTTTATCAAAACAGCCCGGAGCTCATTCGCTTATTAAATTGGCAACGCCTTGAGTCAAATGACAATCCAGGGATCGGAATTGCTCAATCCAGTAAAATGCAGGCTTGGATAGAAGCTTTTAAACATTATCAAGAAACGGGTGATATTAACAAAAAATTAAAGCCAGAGTTTATCGTCACCTTTTTTCTGGCTGTTGTCAGCTGTGCAGCACTTGATCCTAATATTTATACTCACCAAAAAGCAGATAGAGATGCCTATATTCAATTTTGCAAAAAAAACTTTCTAAATGGATTTAAATAGCAAAGGACGTCACGTTTAGATATATGCATTAATGCATATTGAACCTACTTGCCATTTAAAATATTATGCATTTTTGTATTATTGCATTTTGTTTGCTCGTAGGTGTGGCATGTCAAAAAAACAAGTTGAATTAGTTTCTTGTATTACATTGTTTACCTTGCTGGCACCTTTACCACTTTTGGCTAAAACTACGCTTTATGCCTGTATGATTAAAGGTCATACAACGCTTGAAAGCAGAAAACGTGATGATTGTGATAAGCTAGTTGAATATAATTATCCCACTTACGACAAAGGCGATCACGGCTCTCAACGTGAAAGCGTGGCGCTCAATTCAGGACATCCACATCAAGCTAAAGCCATAAAATCTGCGATGAACTCATCTTTGATCTGCAACGAAGAAAAGGCAGTTGATAGAATCAGCCAAGTCGCAGTAAATGAATATGATGATGGTCGTGTCGATAAATGCGCGCATTTTAAAGCTGAATTAAATAGTGCTCTTCTTTATATCGCAGCTAAAAATAGTATGGACATCGAAATTGGCCCTTATAGAGCAGCAGAGCTTGCAACCGTCATTTTACATGCACAACCACAAATTAATTATTATTGTGAAAAGAGTTACACTTAGCGAGCGAACAAATTGATTTTCTATGCTTATGAAAACAGTAGCAAATATTACCTGTAGATTATCAAATAATACCTTCGGATATGATAAAGCTGGTTTTACTGAAATCTATTTTGATAATAGCTTGTTTAGTAACGCTGCTGAACTTGTGATCATTGAAGATGATTTTCGCATACAACCAACCGTTTGTGAGGCCTGCGGCATAAACGGTTGCAATGTTGATGGTTATTACAAAATTCGCAAGTTAAGTGATAATGCCCTTTTTATTGCGCAGGACTCAAAATCATTTTATATGATGAATGATGCTCAGTTTGAAATGCTAAAAAAATTCTTTCACGCTTTACCTTCGCTAGAGATGACGCCCTGTGTTACGGCACATGAAATGCTTTATCTTTTGCCGCCAACCCCTTTATTAGAAATCCATTCAGATAAGATTATATTCAATAAAAAGTTGGTTCTCACAACGAACACGGATAATGATCAAGAGATATATCAAATATTACAGTACGAATTAGATCAAATGTTCAATAATGACAACCTGATAACGTTACATTCAACCCAACAAGCTCATATTACCCTCTTTCTAGACTCTTTTACTGTGGATGAATGGCAGCCATTGGTGAAAATAGATAATCAATACTTTATCTATCTAGGTTCAGGTTATTTTATTAAAATGTCTAAGTAGTTTTCCCGAGAAGCTTGATCCAATAATTGACCTCTTTGTCGAGTTAACTTCAGACTTGGATGATTTAATGCGTCAGGGAGGTTTACAGCGTACAACAAGACACTATGAACTTCCAAAACTTAAAAAAGAGATTTCAACCAAACCTGAGCCAAGTGAATCCGAATCTCAAGAAAAGAAGAAATCTCCAAGTAGATTGCAACCACCAACGTAATAAAGTGACATTAAGGGAAATACTGATGGATTTGGATAATTGTTACATTACAGCAATCTAATATTTAGGAATGCGGTATTAGCGGTTGCAATGTTGATGGATATTGGGGTTCAGGTTATTATATCAAACGAACATAAGCGCCAGTAAATAATCTATCCTTTAAAAGTTAATATATAATTGCGTCGTATCTGCATTATTGAATTCAAAAAGTCTCTCACTTTTTCACTTCTAGAAATAAAATACCTTCTACATTATCTCCCTTTTCCTCTTTTTCTTTAGTGTCTAGCTCCATAGGATGCTGGTTAGGCAAAGGAGCAGGTGAACTTGAAGAAGCTCTTCTAGCTCGATGGCTATCTTTCATTGGTGTGAAAGTGGGTGCTTCACCTTGTGGTGTTGTTGGTGTGTGAGGTGATGATCTTGGTGTTGTTACCCTAATTCGACTCCCAGAATGAGGGCTGCCAGAGCCTTGTGAGTTCCTATGAGTTGCTTTTTCTGGTGTAGTGCGTCCTACATCCTCTGTTGCAAGCAAAGGGATATTTGGTGTCTCAGGTCTTGAGCCTGAACGCTTCTTCTTTGGTGATTCATCCCTGCTTCCTTCACTTCCTTCTCTAGGAGAAGGTGTAGAGGATCTATCTGTAACCATTCTTGGTGATGGCGTCAGAGATCTCCCTCTACCACTAACCGATAAACGTCTAAATTTTATAATGACTTCTTCAATGGATTCTTCTTTTGATTCAAGCTTGTGCTCGAGCTCTTCTAAATCTCTAATAATGGCTACCATTTGATCGTAAACAGGTCTATGAAATGGGTTTTTCTGTGCAAGTTTATGAATAACCCTTTTATGGAAAGGACTTTCTTTTTCATCTTGGATTGTTGATATCAATTGCAAAAACTTTATATGGTTTACCATCAGCATCCGGACATATGACCGTTCGACATTGTTTTTCCAAACTATCAGATCCATAAGTGTAAGTATCAATTAATAATTGATGATTTTTTAGTTTATCTAATGCTTTAGATCTTGCCTTAATAGCGTTTGCAGGGGATAAAAAAGGGTGATCTTTTGTTATGCCTGGGGTAAATTTGGAACTAAAGCCTGATAGCATATTGACACCTAATTGAAATTCGACTGCATAAAAGCAGTTTATCAATTTGACATTAATTTTGATGCCATAAAAAATCGCCAGATTTAAGCGCCCTATTCTATGTGCGAAAATATTTGATATAACGAACTTAACTATTGTGAATCTTGTCAAAAATAATTATAGTAAGTGCTAATACGCAAATACATAGGTAACTAACATTTATAATGAAGCCTGGAATACAAAAGACTATTCAATACAAATTAGATAATGAAAAGCTTAAATCAATTGAAATTAAAATATTAGAGTTAATTAATAATCAAATGTCCACAGATTGTATTAGTGGTGTCATACCTGATCTAGAAACACTAAGGATTAAAGCTTCAAACGGAAAAACCACTCTTTGGATATTGGCTCGTCATTCAGATAGACGCTCTGATTTGTTGATATTTATATTGAAAAAATTTGCTGATGAGATGATGATAGATGATATTAAGTTTGCAGTTACAGAGGGTTATTTCAAAGGAAAAACTGTTCAATGGTTAATGGAAGTAGCTCCAATTGACAATAGTTTTGAAATACAAGAATTTATTTCTAAACTAATGGGCTTTGAATTTACTCCCTCTTACATTCCTCGATATGGTGTATATGTAGGTGCATATGATCATTATGATAACCCCACAAACACTAGACATGATAAAGGATCATTGGCTGATTCTTATATGAAAGACCTGCCTATTTATCATGGCAAAGTCAGACCCTATTCCTAGGGTCGATGACTTCTCAACAGGCCTTAGCCTACATTTCTATCTCGTCTTCTTGCATCTCTATCATTTACCCTTGACGCCTCAAGTCTTCTAGAACGTTCTCGTTTATCATTAAATGAAATAAAGTGCTAACAGGTCATCTATCAAAAGTGGATGTCCTGTTAACTATTTTTGTATCCTAGCCCGCAAAAGCTTTTGATGATTTTTGGTAAGTCGCGCTGTAAGTTGGTTCATGGCTATCCAATGATGATACATTCTGTTTTGCCGTATGGTGCTTATAGCCTGGCGCGTATTGATTTTGTCGTGCTCCCAAGTCAGCTTCGATATCAGAAATATCTTTTGTAAAGCCATCTGCTACCAGCGCAGCACCAACAACGCCTACCAGAACCGCTTCTGCTAAAGGATCATTATTATGATGCACTTGGTGATTTTGATTATTGTTTGCAAACAACAAATCATAGGTGAGTTTAAATGGCGCATACACAATCCCTAGGCCCACACCTAAGCCATGCGCAATCAATACAGGAAGATTTTTTGCAAACCAATTGGCAATAGCGGGTAAATGCTTAATCGCTTCTTTTGGCACTTGATAAAGGAAAAATTTGGGTACGGTATAACCTACAAATTTTAGAACTTCTGGTAAATGCTGAAATATTTCAACCGTCAGGTCTAAAAGCCCCTTTGCAATTTGAGGAATATTTAAGGCGATTTGTTTAAGTGCTTGAAAGCCTAGCGTCATTAAAAACTGCCCAAGCTGCAAACTGAGCTTAAAAACTTCCCACGCCCCTTTCAGAACTTGCGGAAAATTTGTAAACAAAAAGGTAAGTCCCTGCGCTGTAGCAATAATAGTATTTTTTGCCAAATTAACACAACCTTGGATTGTGCTAATGGTGATGTTAATAGTGTCTTGAATGCT
>CAYXVT010000054.1:0-2656 GCA_964468105.1 Uncultured Candidatus Berkiella sp.
TATAAGATAATAACAACGATCACCGCACTTAAAACTGGATCAACCCAATCCCAATTTTTCCAAAATATAAAAAACCCAGCAATGACCACCCCAAGTGAAACCAAAGCGTCACCCATTAAATGCAAATACGCACTTTTCATATTTAAATCGCACTGCTGACTTTTTCGCAAAAGTAAAGCCGATCCAAAATTGATCATAATACCTACTAAGGCCACGGCCATCATCACTGGCCCATCCTGCGGACTTGATGAATTAAAACGTTCGTAAGCCTCTTTCAAAATCCAAAGCGAACCTAAAACCAGCACCAATGCATTAATTAAAGCGGCTAAAATTGAAAATTTCTTTAGTCCAAAGCTAAATCGAGAGCTCGGTTGACTTTGTGATAATCGATACCCTAGCCAAGATAAAACGAGAGCAAAAACATCCCCTAAATTGTGACTAGCATCAGCCATTAAACTCAAAGAATTTGAAAAATATCCATAATAGAGCTCAATAAAAACAAACAAAAGATTGATCAGTATACTGAGCTGAAAAGCACGTGTTGGTGGCCTATCCATCGAAATATCATGATGATGATGACCATGGTGGTGGTGGTGATGAGCGTGTTGAGCTTGTTCATCAGCAGGAGCAGGAGCAGTTACTGCATCCTTTGCAGCAAAAGCTGATCCTGATGCTGCCATACCCACAGCTATCATTGTTCCAAATGTAACCTTGAGCACTTTTTTCATGGATGAGTCCTTATTAAAGTCCTAATGATAAATCGAAATCTTTCCCTAAGAGCATCCTTTCCGGTGAAAAACTCACCCAATTTGCCCCTGTCTATACTCGAAGTTATTACATGAATCGTGAGCTCTTCAACTGAATACTGCTACTCAACTTGAACTAAACTTCCGACACATGTAAGAAAATGAACAAATTAAATTTTTGCATTAAAGATAGACTAGCATAGGAATGGGGAATGTACACAAGTGTGTAAAGAAAATTTTTTTATATTTGGAAGTTGAAAAACTAATTTCAATTTATTAAGAGAGGTTAATTTTTAAGACAAGAAAAGATTTTTCGTTTAGAGGGATTGTGACATCCTGGAAGAGTCCGCCTACGCTAAGAAGCTACGGCGCGACTAAATTACACTAAGTCACTTCGTGACTAAGTGTAATTAAGTGGGTCGTGATGGATTCGAACCATCGACCAACGGATTAAAAGTCTGCTGCTCTACCAACTGAGCTAACGACCCTAAACGTAAGGGCCGTATGATACCTTAAAGTTATGAAATTACATATAGTTTTCTGCAATTGAATTTAATTGTTTGGAGAAGGTCTTCTCACAGGGTCCAAATTTGGATCCTGAACTGGCTGAGTTGGTGCTAGTCTTGCTGCTTGATCACTCACAGCTCTAGCTTGATTAAAGCCAGGCGTTAAAGCCGGGTTCTGAGCAATAATAGGATTATTCTCTTGGGCTGCAGCTCCTTGAATCGCTGGTTGCGCGACAGCTGGTGCTGCTTGTGCTGCTTGTGCTGCCTGCACTTGTTGGTCTTGCGGTTTCTCAGCCTCACGACGTGCCGCTTGTTGAGCTATTTCTTCAGGTGTGGGCATGCGAGGTAAGGGCTGCTTAAGGGCCGCAAAAGCACCTATTACACTGTCTTTCATCAAATATAGCCCCGAACCTGTCCCCAATCCCCAAGTTAAAACTAAGGTCGTGACTAAAGGTAATCCAAAGCTCATCCCAAACAAAAATCCTGCAAAAGGCGCTCCATAACCAATGCCATTCATTAATGAATGTGCAAAACCATTGGTACTAAAATGAAACCCATGGGTATTCGTCGCAATAGCGTTCAAAAGCGTATAACCAAACACTAAAGCTGGAGGCCCGAAAATAACCCAAGGAGCCAAGCCATAAGGTATTAAATTAGCATAATTTAAGGTGACATCTGCGATTAACTGTAAGGTGATATCCCCTAAAATCGACAGAAAAATGCTGCTCATTGCAAAGCAAAATAAACTTATGATGAAGCCAATTGCAACAGCCCCAAAGGCAGTACCCACAATACTTGCTAGCAGATCAAAAACTTTTCCTCTGCGTACTTCTTTTAAATATTGGGTGACTTGGGGTGATGGGCCATTCGCTTGCATGTTAAAAATCTCTTCAAAGCCGATAGAACAACATAGTAGAGCGACAAACTATCATGGGTCCAAAATGTTGTCAACTAACTAGCAAAGAAAAGTAAGGTTACAGATGGCCTTCATGCTGCATTTTTTGCAAGCGTGAATCTGCAAGCTGGGCGGAAGTGGTACCCGGAAATTGGGTTTTTACTTGATTTAGCAGCTCTTGAGAGCGCTTCCACTGCCCTTTTGAATATTCAACATAGCCAAGCTTCAACAGAGAGTCTGCTGCTTTGGGATGTTGGGGATATTGACGATAAACGATATTAAATGATTCAGAGGCTTGTTCAAGACTTCCCTTAACCAAATAAATTTCCCCTAACCAATATTGTGCATTAGGTGCATATTTACCTTGGGGGGCGTTTTGAATCATCGCTTTAAATGCCGCTAATGCCGCATCGTAGTCTTTGTTTTGAATTAAACGATAGGCTGCTTGATAGGCTTTTTCATCATTCACAACATTTTCAGTTGTTGGCGAATCAGAGCTCACCTCAATA
>CAYXVT010000054.1:2666-8937 GCA_964468105.1 Uncultured Candidatus Berkiella sp.
CACCTTGGGGCTTTGCATCTTGAGGAATGGTTTCCTCAAATGAAATACCAGAACTAGCACTTGTACCAGCTTTGGCCGTGCCGCTTTCACGCAAGCGCCGATCCAAATCTAAATAAAGTTTCTTTTGCTGCTCTTGGGCTTGTTGTAATTGATAACTTTGCTCTTCGACTTTACCGCGAAGTTCTTGAATTTCTCTTTGTAAAAATTCCATTTTTTTTAAGGAATCTAAAGAAGCATTTTGCTCATCAACACCTTGACTCACATTATTTCGGTTGGATGATTGTGAGCGAGATTCAACGTCAGCCATCCCCCATGCTATCCCTGTATTAAACAGGGATAACATGAAAAGGAATGCGCAAAACCGAGAGTTAAATGCTCTTGGTATTTGCATGCTCTTAGTCCTCGTAAACAATCACAGCACGACGATTGAGTGCGTGATCTTCTGCGCTATGCCCCATTGAATCAGGCTTTTCTTTACCGAAGCTAACAGTTGCAACTTGATTGCCAGAAACGCCTTGTGACATTAATGCATCAGCTACAGCACGTGAACGTCTTTCACCTAAAGCAACGTTATATTCGCGGCTACCTTGTTCGTCGGTATGACCTTCAACGCGCATACGACGGTTAGGATTTTGTTTTAAGTACTCAGCATGAGCATAAATAGCTTCATAGTCTGCTTGATGTATGTCAGATCTGTCATAATCAAAGTAGATTTTGCGTTTTGCCATCATGTCACGAGCAGCATCATCACTTGCAAAACCAGCGCCTTCGCCAGCCCCATGTGAATTAGCGCCATAAGCACCGTCTTTACCGGCGCCATGCTTTGAATTATGTGAACAACCGACTACGCCTAAACAAAGTACGACACCTACCGCTAAGTGACGCAAACCCCGAATTTGCATGTTTGACTCCTTACCTATATTAAAATTATATAAACCAGTATTCTATCTCAAGAGAGAAACGGTGACCATGCTGGTTCTTGAACACTACCTTCACGCGCTGGTAGGCGCAATTGCCCCCGACCATCAAGGGTCACAAGACCCAAAATCTGGCGATCGCCATCTTGCGTGCCATAGAGTACCATAGCCCCGTTTGGAGACAAGGTGGGAGATTCATCTAGTCGCGCGTGAGTCAGAACAGATACTTGTCCAGTTGCCAACTCAAGACTTGCGATATGAAATTGATCAGCCCGATCCTCGCGATGCATCATCACCAAATACTTTCCATCTGGTGTCAGCATGGGACGCGCATTATAGTTACCAATATAAGTAACACGATCTACTTTTCTCGATGCTAAATCTAACCGATATATTTGCGGTTTACCACCACGATTAGAAGTAAAGTAAAGCAAACGACCATCTGCGGACCATGCTGGCTCAGTATCAATGGAGTAACCATCTGTGATTTGCGTTAATTCTTTACTGGCAATATTCATTAAATAAAGTTTAGGCGTTCCAGTTTTAGAAAGCACAAGTGCTAAGTTACGCCCATCTGGTGACCAAGCAGGTGCGCCATTAATACCGGCAAAGTTAGAGAGCTTCTCACGTTTACCTGACGCCACATCTATTAAATAAATTTCAGCGCGATTTTTCTCAAAAGAAACAAACGCTAGCCGACGTCCATCTTTTGACCAAGAAGGAGACATTAATGGTTGATGTGATTTCACCAAAGTTTGTGGATTAAAACCATCTGCATCTGCCACTTCTAAGCTATAACGCTTACCATCCATCGTATTAACGACCATGACATAAGCTATACGGGTTGAAAAAGCACCACGAATGCCAGTCAATCTTTCATAAATGACGTCACTGATGTGATGCGCTAACGCACGAAAGTCTTGTCGTCGAATGCCATTGTAGGTTTTCTCTGCCAAAACGGTACCGTTACCTGTTTTAAAAGTAACATCACCTTCTTTGGAGCTACCATGTGTTGTTTGCGGCTCGCTATAAACATCTAATAACTTAAAGGTAACCGTGTAAAAATCATTGCCCGTGGCTTGCACTGCACCTAGCACCACATTCTCTGCGCCAATTCCCTGCCAGGTTCCCACATTTAATTCTTGTTGCAGTGATCGCAAATTAGGAAATTGTTCAGGGTACATCGGATCAAAACGACCTGACATTTTTAAATCATTTCGCACCACGCTTGCGAGCTCTTCAAATGAGCTACCAACGTTACCCTTTCGATTCGATAATTCCTGTGTGCTGGTCGTGACTGCAATGGGAACACCAGCAGCCTCACCTTGCGTAATTTCAATGTTGAGTCGTGCCTGCGCATTAAATGAGATCACGAACAACAATATAATCCCATGAACTATTTTTTTCACACGACCTCCCGGAAAAGAAACGTAAATTGGCGGAATTCTTTGGCAACACTGGTGTCTTCAGGCATCGGTAAAGGTGATGCTTTCCTCACTGCAACTTCAGCAGATCGATCGAATTCCAAGCTGCCACTGGATTCGATAACAACTGCTTCCACGACATCACCTGTTGGTAATAACTTGACGTCAATCACACACTTAAAACCATCAAAATCAAAACCAATGGGTTTGCGCCAATGTTGATTAATCTTGCTTTGGATCAACAAGGCATGTCGGGTAATTTGATCTTGCTTGGCCCGAGAAGTTACCTGCGGGGCCGGGGCCGATTCTTTGGCAAGTTCTTGTATTTTTTTCTCGGCGAGTTCTTGTTCTTTCTTTTGCTTTTCTTCGGCGACTTTACGTTCTATCTCTGCTTTTTTCTTCAAAGCAAGCGCTTCTTCTTTTTCTTTTTGAATTTTTTTAAGCTCTTCTTGTTCTTGCTTTAATTTCACTTGCCGTTCTACTTCACGTTTCTCTTCGGCTAGTTTTTTTATTTCAGCTTCTTTTTTGAGTTCTTCATTTTTCTTTTTCAATTCTATTGCTAGAGATTCTTCTTTTTCACGCTTTTGTTTTGCTTCTTTTTCTTTTTGCGCTATTTCTTTTATACGATTCTGTTCTTGTTCTCGTTTCTTCGTTTCTTTTTCTTCAATGCGGGCTACTTCTTCTTGTAAAGATTTTTTGCTAATCATAACCGCATCAATGATGGGCTTATTGCCATCACTGGGAGGAGCGGTAATCTTAATTGTTTTATTGAAACTGATAACGAGCAAAAGCGCTAACACGATATGAAACCCAAGCGCGATAGCAAAAGAAATTTTCTCAGAACGACTTCTTACGGCCTTCATCCTAAACTTGTCCCTTTGATTTCTCTTTTGGCCGTTTTGGTTGGCGCGTCGTCTTGAGTCACAAGCCCAACGCTATCGGCGCCTGCTTGTTGTAAAATCACCATGGCTCCAATCACTTTTCCATAATTGACGCCACTATCCGCTTTAACAAGCACTTTACGATGAGGAGTACGTTTTAATTCCGCCATCACCCGCAATGACAGCGGCTCTTTTGCCATCGGTGATTGTGGTGAATCGCTGATATTGAGGTAGTAATTCCCGCTTTTATCAACGCTAACGATGATGGGCTCTTTCTCAGAAGGCGGCAACGCTTTAGCACTGGCTTGCGGCAAATCAACTGCAACCCCTTGCTGTAATAATGGAGCCGTAACAATAAAGATAACCAATAAGACCAACATCACGTCGATATAAGGAACAACGTTAATTTCAGCGACTAGTTTTTTTGAGCGGCGCTTTCTTAGCATTGTTTAGCCCAACTTTTCAGTGTCATTAAAATTAGGGCGTAAGGCATCACTTTCAGGCTCTTGCCAAGACTGACTGTGCAGACGACGAAGTAATGCACCGGAAAACTCTTCGGCTAAATTGTCATAAGCACGAATTAATTTATCAACTTGATTGAAATAGCGATTATACGCAAACACGGCCGGAATCGCCGCAAACAACCCTAATGCAGTGGCAACTAAAGCTTCTGAAATGCCAGGTGCAACCATAGCAAGGGTTGCTTGTTGCACGCTACCTAATGCACGAAAAGCGGTCATGATACCCCAGACCGTTCCAAACAATCCGATGTAAACACTGATAGAACCAACGGTGGCTAAAAAGGGAAGGGATTGCTCTAATTCATCTTCTTGTCTTGCTAATGCAACGCGCATAGCTCGCTCTGTTCCTTCCATGACAGAAGCAGGGGGCGCTTCTTGCTTATAAAGGCGCACGAATTCACGAAACCCTTGACGAAACACTTGCTCAATCCCAAAACCTTGGTTCCGCTTTTGGGCAAGATAATCATATAACCGATTCAAATCAGTACTTAAATGGAATCTTTCTTGGAATTCATCAAACAGCTGTTGCGCTTGTCGCAAAGCATAACCACGCTGAATAATCAGCGTCCAAGAGACAACGGATATTGTCACCAAAATTAACATCACAATTTGCACTAAGGCACTGGCATCAGTGAATAAACTCAGCAAGGATAAGTCAGCTTTCACTCTTTTAACTCCCTCAATACCGTCGCAGGGATTGCGCACGGTTTAAATTGCAAATTGACACAAACGATAACGATCTCACCAGAACATATCATAGTCTTGGCATCACTAGGATCAAAATAGATATTCTGTTTAAATATGATACTGGCTTTACCAAAGTTAACTATCTCAGTTACAACAAAAACATTATGTTGCAACCGCGCTGGTTGTTCGTAAACAACATTCACTGCCCGAACAACAAATTGAACGCCAAAGGTATCAATTAAAGCTGCCAAACTCAATCCCTTTTCTTGTAAGAGGGTGGTTCGCGCCCTTTCCATAAATTTAATATAGTTTGCGTGGTATACAACGCCAGCAGCATCGGTATCTTCATAAAATATTTGGACCGGATAAATATGTAACATTGCTACTTTCCTAAAATGGAAGGATTTTTTAGTCCAAAATGTTGATACGTTTGCTCTGTTACCACCCGCCCTCTTGGGGTGCGGGTCATAAATCCTTGCTGAATAAGAAAGGGTTCAATCACATCTTCAAGGGTATCCCTAGATTCCCCAAGCGCTGCAGCCAAACTATCGATACCGACGGGGCCACCCCCAAATTTTTCTATCGCACAAATCAACAATTTTCTATCCAAAACATCAAAACCTTGGCTGTCGACTTCAAGCAAAGCTAATGCTTCTTTGGCAAGCGCTAAAGTAATCACGCCTTCGCCGCGCACTTGAGCAACATCGCGTACGCGCCTTAAAAGACGGTTTGCTATCCGTGGGGTTCCTCGAGATCGCGCCGCAATTTCAAGCGCTCCCTCTTCGGTGATAGGTGTACGCATAACAGTCGCCGATCGTAAAACAATTTGCTTAAGCTCAGCTACTTTATAATATTCAAGACGCAACACAATACCAAAACGATCGCGCAACGGAGAGGTTAACATCCCAGCTCGCGTTGTTGCCCCAATCAGCGTAAAAGGAGGAATATCTAATTTAATACTTCTGGCAGCTGGCCCTTCGCCAATCATAATATCAATTTGAAAATCTTCCATCGCAGGATATAACACTTCTTCAACGATAGGACTTAAACGATGAATTTCATCAATAAACAAAACATCTCGCTCTTGCAAATTCGTTAATATGGCAGCCAAATCGCCTGCACGCTCAATCACAGGACCTGAGGTTTGTTTTATATTAACCCCTAATTCGTTGGCAACAATATTGGCAAGTGTTGTTTTTCCTAATCCGGGGGGGCCAAAAATTAATAAATGATCCATTGCCTCGCCGCGAGTCTTGGTCGCTTCAATAAAGATATTTAACTGCTCACAGGCGGCATCTTGTCCTGTGTAATCTGATAATCGTTGTGGCCTAATTGCCGCTTCTGTAATGCCTTCAACACTACTCACAGCTCCCGATACGACTCTGTCGGTTACTTCGCTTGTCATACTTTGGCTAATCCCTGCAATGCTTCCTTAATAATATGCTCACAACTTTGGGTTGTATCTTGCACTTTGGAAACTGCTTTTGACGCCTCTGCTTGCTTATATCCTAAAGAAATTAAAGCCGAAATGGCTTCTTCTTTGGGTGAGTCCACATGTCTTTGTTGTAATAGATTGTTCGATGATCCCACACTCCAAGAGATATTCAATTTTGGTAACCTATCTTGCATTTCAACTAAAATTCTTTGCGCTGTTTTTGCACCAATACCTGGCAAACGCTGCAAACGACCAATTTCTTGTGACATCACCACATCAATAAAATCTTGTGGCGTTAAGCCCGATAAAATGGCCAAAGCTACTTTAGGGCCAACGCCATTGACTTTAATGATTTCTTGAAACAAACGACACTCTTCATTGGTGGTAAACCCATATAAAATATGCG
>CAYXVT010000054.1:8947-16845 GCA_964468105.1 Uncultured Candidatus Berkiella sp.
CAATAAAATGGGTTCGTAATGTCAACTCGCTCCCAATCTCTGGCAAGTTGAAAAAGGTAGATAAGGGGGCTTGCAAGCAATATCCCACCCCCTGCACATCCAACATCAAGTGTGGAGGAAATTTTTCAAGTAATTTACCGCGAAGTTGTCCTATCATACCCTATCCATTGTTTTGGTCGTTTATGTTTGCGCACTGTTCGTGTCGCCTTTGCTTGATGTCCAAAAGTGTTTGTATGTAAATGACATAAAGCCACTGCCAAGGCATCTGCCGCATCAGCTTGCGGTTTTGAATCTAATTTTAATAAAATTTGAATCATATGTTGTATTTGTGCTTTATCTGCACTGCCCTTGCCCACAATCGCTTGCTTAATTTGGCGAGGCGCATATTCAAAAACCGGAATACTTCCCGCCATCACTGCTGCAATCGCAACCCCCCGTGCTTGCCCCAACTTCAGGGCTGAATTGACATTTTTTTGCACAAAGATTTGCTCAATCGCTAATTCCGTGGGTTTAAACTGTTTAACAATATCTTGGATCTCAGCAAATAACCGGCCAAGTCGGGTTGGCATATCAATCGCCGTTAAGCGAACACAGCCACCCAATAAACAGATCGGTTGCCCATTGTCTTTGTGCTCAATAATGCCAAACCCCGTTATTCTGGAGCCTGGATCAATCCCTAAGATCCTTCTTGTGGTAGGCAATTTATTATCCTAATTGACGCCCAATTTCTTCTGATATCTCTGCATTAGAATAGACTTCTTGTACATCATCGAGATCTTCTAACATATCAACCATTTTCATAAAGCGCTCTGCGTCTTCAACGTTAAGCGCCACGTTAACTGAAGCTGTCATGGTCACATCAGCACTTTCCGGTGTAAAACCCGCGGCTTTCATCGCATCTACTACATTACTAAATGCCTCAGGCGTGGTGTTGACAATCAACGCGCCATCTTCTTGCTTTACGACATCTTCAGCGCCCGCTTCGATTGCCGCTTCCATCAGCTTATCTTCATCTGTTCCCTTGGCAAAAACAATTTGGCCCACTTTTGTGAACAGATAAGCAACTGAACCATCGGTTCCTAAATTACCACCCATTTTAGTAAATGCATGGCGCACTTCAGAGACTGTTCGATTACGGTTATCTGATAAACAATCCACCATCACCGCTACACCGTTGGGGCCGTAGCCTTCATAACGGATAGATTCCATTGCGGCATCATCCCCGCCGCCAATGCCTCGCTTGATAGCTCTGTCGATGGTGTCGCGAGTCATGTTTTGACCGAGTGCTTTATCCACGGCAATACGCAAGCGTGGATTGTTGATATCAGAACTCAATCTAGCAGCCGTTGTTATTTCTCTGATGAGTTTCGTGAATATTTTACCGCGTTTAGCATCTTGGGCACCTTTTCTATGCTTAATATTAGCCCATTTACTATGACCAGCCATTTTTTCTCTCCCAGTTTACTTCTATGCGTTGTTGGCTTCGGCTCCTCTCAACAGTCATGTACTCAGATGTACACTCCTGTTGCTCGAAACCTTGCCGCCTAGCCTAAAAGCAAACTGGTTCGAGGATCTTTTATATTACAAATTTAATAATCGCATCGCGATTGGTTGTTGAAATTACTTTTGCGATTGCTTGTTCTTTAGTTACCCAACAATAATCAAGATGCTCTTGGCTGAGTTTTATCTCAACCAAGCTTTTTAGTTTAAAGCAAAATACATGTTCTAAGTTTCTCGTAACCCCTGGCGCATATCGATATTGCCATTGGGGATATATGTCGAACCACTCCTGTTGGTGGCAATCTTGCATGGTCCCCTGGTCTGGACCTAATCCCGTTTCTTCCTTTAATTCACGCCTTGCACTAATGATTGGCTCTGACTCTGATTCTTGCATACTCCCTGTCACTGATTGCCAAAAATCTGGAGAATCTTTTCTTTGCAGTAATAATACCTTTGCATCAGGCGTATATACTACAACCAAAACTGATTCAGGCCTTTTGTACCCTTCACAGATGAATTCTCGGCGTTGTTGCCCGCGCTCACTCACCCCAGTCATGTACCAAAGCGTACACTCCTGGGGATTCGCTCACTAGGCGCCTAGCCGAAAAATCATCTGCTTTGGGTATGTATTTAAGTGAAAGTGTCATAAATGAAAACTAGGGTGACAAGATTTAAGTTCGATTATAACATGGTCAGCTTTTAGACAAAAAGGCGTCCCATTTGTTTGGGTTCTTAAAGACTTTACTTTAGTTTTAAAACTAGATAAATTATACCTTTCTAGCCACTCGCAAAAGTTAATCAACTAAACCTACCGCGTCGGAAAAACTTTTATGCTCATACGTATTATCCTCTTTTTTGCCATCCTCACTTTGATAGCCTGGGGAGCGTTATGGTTCCTTCGATTCTACTTCCAGCGTTGGTTACGTAACCTTACCGGCAATGCAACGGGACCCCAAACAGAACAAAAATCAATAAGTGAGAAACTTATCCAATGTGCATACTGCCATACCTTTACGCCGCAATCTAAAGCTATCCAAGCAAAGGGAAGCTATTATTGTTCACAGGAACATGCCAATCTATAGGAGGTGGGTTTCCAAGGATGGAGTCAGATGCAGCTATATAGCAATCAAGAGTCGCAAAATACCTCTGCCGTCCACTGGCGCGCCTTAACGCTTTTTAATCTCTATCGAGCGATATTAGCACTTGGGTTTTTAGCCATAGTCCAATTTGAAATTGATATCAGCTTTTTAGGAATCTTCGAAGAAAGACTTTATAGGCAAGCGACTATCAGTTACTTCATTATCAGTATTGCCATTTTGCTTCTGTCTTTGAGTTACAAAAAATATTATCAATGGCAAGCCAATATTCCTATTTTTGTCGATATCGTTGCCATTATTGTCATTATGCATGCTAGCGGTGGGCTTATAACAGGTATTGGCATATTACTCATTGTTATCGTTGCTGCTCATAGTTTATTAGTACCTGGCAAACTTTCTTTTTTTGGCGCCGCAACCGCTGCCATTGGATTATTTATAGAGCAAAGTTATACCGTCTTAGTGCAAAACAATCCCATTAATATTTATACACAAGTTGGTTTGCTTGGGATTGTTATCTTTGCCACTTCTTTTGTGACAAATATACTTTCTTTACGCGCCAGGAAAAGCCAAATTATTGTGGAAGATCAAGCTCAACAGCTTGCTACCTCTCAACAATTAAATGCTTATATTGTGTCTGCTATGCATGCTGGCGTATTGGTCCTTGATAATGAACAACATATCCGACTAGCCAATACGGCCGCTAAAATTTTTTTAGGTTTAAAAAGCACTGAACCTCTTAATAACATTCGCGATTTACCGACTCAATTTGCAAACAGTTTCAAACAGTGGCAGCAACAGGGAAAAACCTCACTTGGGCAAATGACGCCAACTGGTCCTGAAGTCCGACTCAGCTTTCATCCCCTTGGCAAACCACTACCTATGGGTACGCTGATCTTTATTTATAACGCTTCAGAAGAAACCAGACATGCCCAAGATCTTAAATTAGCTTCCCTTGGCCACTTAACCGCGAATATTGCTCATGAATTACGCAATCCCTTAGGAGCAGCAAGTCACGCTGCTCAATTGCTGGCGGAGTCAACTCATTTTTCAACAGACGATCAACACCTTCTTAAAATGATCAAAAATTCTTGCGATCGCATGAATACAGTAATTCAAAATGTACTTTCTTTATCAGGCCGAAAACCTGCTAAAACCGAAAGAATTGCTTTAATCCCTTGGCTAGAACAATTTATCAGTGAATTGGTTATCCCTCATATTCCTTCCCCCATAGTTTCATTAGAATATGACAGTAAAGATATTTTCGTGAATGCAGATCCTAGTCAATTAACACAAATTCTAATTAATCTTTGTGAGAATGGTTTACGCTATAGTTTAAAACAAACACACAAAGCAACACTAACCTTAAAAGTATGTATGTCTCCCTTTCCGGATGCTGTTGATATCATTATCATTGATCAAGGTCCTGGGATTGGTCCAACTCTGCTTAAACATATTTTTGAACCCTTTTTCACCACTGAATCAAACGGTTCAGGTTTAGGATTGTATATTGCAAAGGAGCTTAGTCAAATGAATGGCGCTAGGCTTTCTCATACTCCAACAGAAAAAGGGTGTCAATTTCGAATTACCATTCCCCAAAAAGAGGATTTATCATGGCACAGCCAACAGCCCTGGTAATTGATGATGAACCAGATATTTGTAAATTATTAGCCATTACATTAAATCGAATGTCGATAAATACTGTATGTGCCAATAATCTACAAGATGCCAAGCAATTACTTAAAAGTAAATCTTTCGACCTTTGTTTAACCGATATGCGTCTGCCAGATGGCGATGGAATAGATCTTGTTACTTTTGTTCAAGAAAATCATCCCAATTTGCCCATTGCAGTCATAACCGCGCATGGCAATATGGAAACAGCCATTAGGGCCATGAAAAATGGGGCTTTTGACTTCATCTCTAAACCCATTGATTTAACAATATTGCGAGATATCATTTTGATTGCTCTGAAAGTAAATAATACGCCCAATACACTATGTGAAGAGTTGCTTATTGGAGAATCAAGCCCCATCCAAACATTGAGACACAAAATAGCAAAAATCGCTCGCTCACAAGCGCCTATTTACATTAGTGGTGCTTCAGGAACCGGTAAAGAATTAGTGGCTAAAATCATTCATCAAACTGGACCACGTCATGATCAACCTTTTATTCCTGTCAATTGCGGAGCCATTCCCCAAGAACTAATGGAAAGTGAATTTTTTGGTCATTTGAAAGGAAGCTTTACCGGAGCAACTCACGATAAAATAGGCTTTTTTCAAGCGGCTCATAAAGGAACTTTGTTCTTAGATGAAGTTGCCGATCTCCCTCTTGGTATGCAAGTTAAACTCCTTCGTGCTATTCAAGAAAAAAACATCCGCCCCATCGGTAGTACTAAAGAAGAAAATGTAGATGTGCGGATTTTATGTGCTACTCATAAAAATCTACGTGAGTTGGTGAATCATCATTTATTTCGTGAAGATTTGTTTTATCGGTTGAACGTCATTGAAGTCAATGTGCCAAATTTAAATGAACGACCTACTGATATTCCCTTGCTTACGCAGCATATTCTGACAAAATTCGCAAAAACCTCACATCATGGGACTCCCATGATTGATCATGATGCCTTGCAGGCTCTGATTAATTACTCTTTTCCTGGGAATATCCGCGAACTTGAAAATATACTTGAAAGAGCCTTAACCCTAAGCGATGGTCAAAAAATTTCTGTCTCTGATCTGCAATTACCTGATAAACACAATCCATCAGACGATGATAACAGCAATCTCACTCTTGATGACTACCTGCTCGATGTTGAGCGCCAAACCATTTTAAATGCTCTGAAAAAAGCACAAGGTAACAAAACTAAAGCTGCTAAATTGCTTGGTTTGAGCTTTAGAACCCTGCGCTATCGTTTAAAAAAAATAGGCTTAGATAGCGATGAAAACGAATCTTCCTCTAACTAAAGGGTTTAGTGTTATTGAGGTCCTCTTTGTTCTTGCGATAATGAGCATTCTCCTTGTCCTCAGTTTGAACGGCCTTTTCGTAAATGTTCAAAGTCAAAAAAATCAGCGTATAACGGCTCAACTGTTTCACACTTTACAATGGGCTCGCACTGAAGCCATCAAACGAAATAAAACCATCAACGTTTGCGGCAGTTTTGACAATCAGCATTGTAGTTCTGATTGGTCCAATGGATATATGGTTTTTATCGAACACACACCCATTCAAACGCTTCGATCAGAAAAAATAGAACCTGGCCTGTCAATCCATAGTGGTAATCAAACCGTAATAAAATATAGTGGTGATGGTCGATGCTTATCACGAGGTTCTATTACTATTGGTTCATTACCAAAAAAAACTCAGAAGATTGTTATTTATGACAGCGGACGTGCAAGAATCCAATCGCAATAATCACTTTTTAAGATTTATCCCTTGCTGGGCAAAACAAACTACGCTATTAAAATAGTATGATAACCTTCCATAACCGTGGTTTTACGCTCATTGAGCCCATGATTACAATCGTCATTCTGGCCATTGTGATGTTATTGGCTGTTCCAAGTTTCACCTCAACGATAAGAAATAATTCAATTGCCAACATGAGCAATAATATGGTTGCTTCTCTTAACTATGCCAGATCTGAAGCAATAAAAAGAGGCGTTCCTGTCTCTGTCTGCGCCACGGCTGATTCAAATTATACATCCTGCGGTAGTAGCTGGAATCTTGGGTGGATGATTTTTGTGAACCCAACTGGTGGCTCAACCTTATCAAATACAGCCACAGCACCCACGCTAAAAGTTGAAAAAATTACTGATCAAAGTGCCACAATTAGCGCCTCTCCAAGTGTCGGTATTGCCACTTATACTAGTTCTGGATTTCCTGCAACCAATACAGGTAATGTTACCCTAACCATAAAATCAACCGGCTGTACCGCTGACGCTGGCCGCCAAATCAACATTTCTGTCACCGGCCGTCCCGTCGTTAGTGCCGTTAGCTGTCCATAAAACAATCCTTTATTGTACTAGGTCATTATTTATTTAAATAAAATGGGCAAGATGATTTCTAGACAGTAAACTAATATTATCGATTACTTTATATTTATGGTAACACCATGAATAGATGTACAGCTTTTAGATTTATAAAACCGCGACCTTTTGCTATTGCTGAATATGCTGAAAGAGGTTTTACACTATTAGAAGTACTCGTCTCACTCGTCATTTTTTCCATAGGCTTATTAGGGCTAGCAGCTTTACAGCTAGTTAGTTTACGTCTGGCAGGTGATTCTCTGTTACGTACTATTGCTGCTGTTCAAGCCAATGATATTGTCGATAGAATGCGTTCCAATGTTGCGGCAACTAACCTTGGAATAACAAGCCCCTATAATAACCCTTCAGGCTCATTTACGGCTAATCCCAACTGTCTTGGCCTGGATGGCTCAGGTAATGCAACAAATACTGAATGCACCCCAGCTCAAATGGCTGCTGAGGATTTTTATGAATGGTATGGCAATCTCCAGGGCGCAGCCGCAACAAGTTGGCACCCTGCATTTACTCCCCTTTTGCCATCAGGTGCAGGCGTTGTCTGTATCGACAGCTCTCCTCACGATGGAACACCTGGGGCCCCTGGCTGTGACAATATTGTAGCCGTTGCTGGCAAACCAATTTATGCCATTAAAATATGGTGGGTTGAACGCAAAGATGCTAATTCACCTGGAACGATGCACCAATATATAACGAGTTTTTCACTATGAAATCAATCAATAGGCAAAAATACCTTCACAAGTTTCGTTACCCTTTAAATCAGGGATTTACCATTATAGAATTTTTCATTGCCATGGTACTTAGCCTTATTTTATTGGCAGCCGTTTTGCAAATATTTTTGCAAGCTAAAACCTCATACAATTTATCAACTGGATTAATTCAACTGCAAGAGAATGGACGCTTCATTCAAAGTTATATTGTTCGCATTATTCGTTTAGCCGGTTATCGCTCAAATCCACCAACATCAAATGAATTTACGGATATGTCAACTGTTTTCACGGCAGCCTTGCCATATGTTTCAGGAACACATGGTACCGGCCCCAACGGCAGCGATACCATTACGGTTCGTTATCAAGGCAGTGGTAATGGAACCGGAACACCCGATGGCACCATTAATGACTGCTTAAATGTTCCTGTTGACGCAAATGTGATAGCGACAAATACCTTTTCCTTAACCAATAATAATGAACTACAGTGCCAAGCACAAAACCCCAGTTCTGCAACGCCAAACAATACGCAAATATTGATCTCGGGTGTTGAGAATTTTCAA
>CAYXVT010000055.1:0-11199 GCA_964468105.1 Uncultured Candidatus Berkiella sp.
CAAAACAAGAGACTCAAGCTTGACGGCATGTCGATCACTTGATGTCGAAGCATGTTTAAATCAACATGGGCATTTTGAATGGCGTTGTGTGATAGTGGATGATTGTTTTGGGGAAGGATTTAGAGCAAAGTTTCCGCATCATTTCATTAAGTGCGATCCGCATAAAGGTTTTGATGAGAAAGTTTATAGTAGTTCAGTAGTCATTTTAACAGAAGCACCAATAAGAAAAGCACAAGAGTCTAATTGTATTATTGGTGGCATCATTCATTTATTTAATATGGCCAGAGAATTCGTCTCGTATTTGTCTGCTGATGAGCAGGCTGGTAATAAAAGAGAAAGAGAGATTGTCGTAGAGGAGAGCCAACGGCCAAAAAAGAAGTAAAAGCTAATAAACTTAGGGGTCAGACCCCTAAGCTAATTAACTTAGGGGTCTGACCCCTGTCATTAATTAAGAATGGAAGATAGTTTCATCATATTTTTTTTCGGCTCTTTAGGTTCCGCATGAACTACTGGCGCTTGTAATGGCGTCGGAACTCTTTGGGTAGTCCTAAACACCAGCGTTCTTGGAGGTTGAGTTAAATGGGGATCATTGTCATTTTCTGCTAATGATATTGGTTCTTTATTATATAGTTTTTTGGCTTTCTCTTTACCATGCAAAGTTAATGTAGGTAAGCCTTTTTTATTTTTGAGATAATTTATCAACCCCATCTTTGTTAGCGTTTTTAAATTTTCACGTAAATAATGAATTTGGAAATTATATTTCTCACAGAATTTTATTCGCGTGAGCATTTTAATTTCTGAAGAAACAAGATGATGTTCTCTGTAGAGGGCAATAAGAATTTCTTTAGCAACTGGGGTTAATTCTAAGTTTGCGGTTGTTCTTTCTCGCGATTCATATCGTACTATCTGTCCTGGCATAGGAAGACTGGCAGGAGCTTGTATCGTTGGATAAGCAGTAAAGTTATGTCGATATGACGTAGGAGTAGGGATATAAGTTCCAGGAACATAAGATGTTGGGTGAACGCCAATATGGATAGAGACACTATTGGAAGATGGCATAAAATTGAACTGATTAGGTCTGCTATGTAATTCTGAAGATAATGCATTTCTTTGTAGCAAAATTTTATTAATGATATCAAATCGCTTTTTGGCTACATCAGTAAAACATTGACAATAATACCATTGCGCAAGCTTTAGCGAGCCTTGCCTTTCACTCTTTATTCCTTCAAGCGTTTGGTACCAGGCTGTTTTTTCAATTTCCGGTGCATATGGAAAGTGACGATGAACATCATGAAAATCTTTATCTAATTGCATCCGATATTGTAGTGAGTCTAGTGACATTGGCTATCCTTCTTTATTTATCATTCAAACTATCTTTAAACTATTTTCGATTGTATCTTAAAGTTTTCTTAAAATTAAGGGGTCAGACCCCTAAGCTAATAAACTGAGGGGTCTGACCCCACAGTTAAACAACTGAAAATTATGCGTAACTGCATGCGTTATTTCTTGTGATTTCCTTTATTCTTCAGTAAAAATAGCGATTTTCATTATGGATGATGAATTTTGTGCCAAGAGCTCTGCGAATCGAATACGAAGGAGCGTGGCATCATGTGATGAACCGTGGTGCTGCCCAACAAGACATTTTTAAAACAGACAAACAACGTGGGTTGTTTTTAGAATTAATTAATGAAGCAACTAATCGATTTGAAATCGAACTTCATGGTTATTGCTTGATGGATAATCATTATCATTTATTAATCCATACGCCCAAACGTCAATTAGATAAAGCGATGAAACTAATTAATGGGCTCTATACCCAAGAATTTAATTATTTGGAAAAAAGGGATGGCTCTCTTTTTCGCGGTAGATATAAATCGCTATTAATAGATGATGATAGTTACTTGTTGCAGGTAAGCCGATATATTCATTTAAATCCCGTCGAAGCATTCCTATGCACCAAACCTGAGGATTATTCTTGGTCTAGCTGTAAATATTATGTAGGAAGCGAACCTACGCCTCTTTGGTTGCACACCCACATGCTATTAGGGATGCTGGACAAAATGAGTTATCGAAATTTCTGTGGGGTCTGAACCCAACGGATCTATTTTTTATTCTTTGTGCCTTTTGAGTCGTTAAGATTTGCATCTGAAAATTGTTTTTCTAAAATGCTCATAACTTCTTCACGTTCTTTATACCATCCTGCCGAGCCAACCTTATATCTTTGTGAAATATACAATGTTGGTCGAGTTCCTTGATAGAAGGTTCCAACATAAATAGGCATTTTAATAGGTTGTTGGTGTTTAGGTGGAACGGGATTGATGACACCTTCCAACAAGTTAGCAATTTCAAAATGCTTTTTCTGCCTTGCGTTTCTTGCAGCAACTTTAAAATAATCAACATCAATATTAAATTTCTGAGCTAATATCAATCTGACGACATCAAGATTTCCTTTAATGGAGGCATTATTCAATGCTTCACCAACGCTTGCTTTATTCAGCAAGGCTTTAATATGTTTAAATCCAAGAATACACGAAAGAGCTAAATATAACGGCAGTTCAGCGCATTTGATAAACAACGCATTTATAGTTTGTGCATAATATTTTTTGGATTCTTCAGATAAAGCAGGTTCTTCAGATTCAAGATCATTTTCAACCACTCGCAGGATATGGGTTAAAGAGATAGTGGATTGATTTGATAAAGCATGCAGCAAGGCATTGGTAATGTCTTCAAGCTCAAGATCAGTATAATAAAGTAAAGTTAAAACAATTTTTTGTTGGTTGCAGGTGATTGCATGGTTTAAAAAGTCTCCATTTGGAAGAGAATTCTCACTTTTTTTAATTAAATTTAATAATCCTTCTTCTTCTCCTAACTCGACAGCATAGTAACAAGCTTGCACAAGCTCATCATCGGAGAAATTATCGGTTGTTTGAACAACAGCTCTAAAATTTTCTTTATCTTTTTTAAGCAAAGCAAGTTTAAGCTTATCAATTGCTGCGCCATTTCCTCTTTGAGTAGAGTAGTGAGCAGCAAGAACGCCATGTCTCATAACCGCAAAACCACGACGAATACCATTTAGCATTACAAGTTCCCCAACTTAGCAAATCGATATCATAAACTATATGATATAAACAAGAAAGTGTTGCGGAGTTTGGCGACCCCGCAACCAATCATTTTCTAATCATTTGTTTTTTGTCAGATTGTTCTTGTTGGCTGGAAGCGGCTGGTTTATTGTTTGCACGATACTGTTGTTGATGCAACTGCAAACCTGGTGAAAAAGTGCGTTGCTGTTGCAATGGTTGTAATGCTGGCTGTGCAATGAGCTGCCTTTCTTGCATAAAAGGGAGCATGCGTTGCCTTAAAAACCATTCATAACATCGATAAAACTTTTTGCTTCTCTCTTTTTTATCATTTACTGCTCGTAAATAAGTGGCTTCTGCTTGTTTTAGCATATTACGTTCTTCATACATTCGTGCCAAGGAAATATAAGGCACTTCCCATTGTGGTGCTGATACAAATAATTGCTCTAAAATTCTAACGGCCACATCATAATTGTGTAACCCAATTTGTGCTCGGGCTTTACCATATAAGCAGGTATTAATTTCTTCTGGCGTACTGGCTGTTTTTAGTCGTGCTTTAAAACTATTTAAAGCTTGATTGAACTCATTTTCTTTTAGATGCCTAAAACCTGCTCGAATGCCACCTTTCATGTTCTGTCCTTAGATGAAAAGCGTTAAGTATAAACGCATTAAGCATAGTTAGGCGAATAAGATGAAATAGATTAAGAAGGGGTGGCAGTGGCGAAGAAGGCTTTCAATTACTTGATTTTTTGGTAGGTGTTCCGGGAATTTCTCTAACTGGTATGTCTGCTTCGCAAGCAGGTGTTGCTTGTAGTTGGGGCTTTTCCTTATCCCTCATTCGATGCTTTTCAAAAGACGTTAAGAGAGGACTGTTAGTATCCATTGATTCGTTTAGCATCTGCCCTATGTATGACTGATCCTCGGCGCTTAATGCTTTTAAATGTTGCTCAAGATCATCACCTTCTTGGGTGACTATCATTTCAGGAATAAAATAATTATTTTTCTTTCGAAATTGCGCTGTGGTGAGTGCGTAAATTGTAAAGTCCGGCTTAGTGGATAACAGTTGTCGCATAAAATCCTCGAACTTTTTTATATCTTTCTTGTAATGATTACAAATTATTTCTGGGATATTTGAGGCATAGATCACCAAAGGGATCTCTTGTGTTTGCGCCGCGACAAAGTCTATTGCTTCCTTTTTTCTCCAATCTGCTCTGATAAACGTTGCCTTTTGGACAATTCGCTTGAGCAAGATAAAATCGTCCATTGAGGTGAAAAATCGTCTAATCTATCAAATAAATTATCACAATCACCTTTTGTGTTAATACCTTCATAAAAACTATCATCTTGAAGTTTGGTTTTAAAGTCATCCAAATTATCTGTGTTACAAACAAGATTTTTTAATCGTCGCCAGGCTTCTTCTACATTGCTAGACAAATCGAGCACGAAAAGTTTTGGAATATTTTTATAGCCATATTTATCATCGCTAAAAGTGTAGACTTTTCTATCGATCATCTGCATGGCCATTTCGATAGGTCTAAAAACCCCACAGCCCATCAAGGCAAACCGGCCATGTTGATATCGGGCAAAAGGTTTTTCCGTTGAGGGCTCATTGCTCCCTATAATCCAGGAATGATCGGAGCCTTTACTCTCTATCGTTTGTAGCCCGAAACTTGCCTTTAATGTGCGGGGATAAGGGCTAGACGTTTAACGATATCAATTGTAGGTTTGACTGAATTTAACATAATTTTTGACATAAAAAGAAAGGCATCATTTCTGAAAATAGGCGAGTTAACAAGTTGATAAACTTACCTTGTTCAAGCCTGCCTCCCATAAAAAAGTGTAACAACTCATAATGGGAAATATTGAACTTTTCTGATTGGGTGATGACTAAATAACATATGAACAGATATATATTTAAGGAGTTCGTTATGGTTGTGCGCCAGCTTCCGGAAATGTCTTTTGATGCAGCAATGCGTAATATGAACATTAACCAACGTGTAATTACAGCTCTTCAGAAATATATCGCGAATGCAAACCAAGATGAGATCCGTCATATCACGTTTGTGCTGGGAGAGGAAGACCACAATCTATTACTGCTGACTATGGTTGAGAGGGCGATCCAAGAAAGAGCTACGCAGATAAAATATATCGACGCACCAAGCCTTATTGCAAGTCAAGAATTTGTAGAAGCTGCGAAAGCATGGTCATCTAAGGAAAAAATTGAAAAGCGTCGTAATGCAGTCCAAGAACTGGTGTTTTCATTGCTTGAAACAAAATATCCTCCTGAATCTAAAATGAATATAGTGAAAGCTTATTTGGCCACTGGAGGCAAAAAGGATATTCCCGATTCGATTAAACAAGAGATTGCGGATTTGCCCGGTGCGAAGGAATTATTCAACAAGTCTGCTGTGTCATCAGTGCCATCAGAACGTAAGAAGCCGCTCACACTAAGTGGTGCTACAGAAAAACGCTCTGCAGACAAGGAAAATAGGTTGAATAATCTTAATGAAGAATCTCGAACTTCTAATCCTGATATTAAGATACCTAAAGGTCCTGGATGACGATATCGCTGTGCCTTGCCAATAAACTCTACATAGTCATGGAATAATTCCTGATTTAGCTAAATTTACGAATTGCCACCTTTTTACTGTAGCGTTAGACCGGCAAAAAGCATGTCGTTGACGCCTATTGACTGTAATAAAGATATATGCGAGCATTCGCTCACATTGAGATGGGGAAATCATCTCTATGAGAAATAATAGAAATAACGAGGATATTTAAGATGTATATGCTCAACCAATCACAACTTCTTGAAGTAACAGGCGCCAGCGGCAACCAATCCTGCTATGAGGCTTATCAATCAGTTGCTGAATACAATTCATTTTCTTCTGGGTTTCAGATGATCTTTTTCTCCCTCATATTTACCCCATTATGGACAATTGGTTATCTCATGGGCCAACAATCCGCTGTTACAGCTATTTGTGGTGGCGAAACGGAGTATAACCAAGCTAAAGCTGCTTATTGTCATTTGTATCCCAATCATAACGATTGTAAGCACGGCAAGAAGTGAGGGGTAAGACCCCTAATCTAATCAACTCAGGGGGCTGATCCACTACCCTGATTGCTATCTAGTAACCATTCCGTTGAAAAGCACCTGATCTTGTTAAGTTTCAATAATATCGCATGAATGCCAGGAATTTCCTGGCATTTTTCCTTGTTTTAATTTGGTAATCTTGCATAAATTAATTGTGATAAGCAAACGTTTTAAAAACGGGGTTTGTTACGAGGTAAGCATCGTGCTGCTCGTGATGGTATTCCTGAGTGAGGAATTATCAATGAAACGAGGCGTATTAGTAGCTCTTGAAGATTTAGAAGGGCAGAGTAGTCCTAAAAGAAGATTACCTTCCAAATATGAGGATTTTCTTAGCTCTTGCCAAATTGGGGATGTTAAAAAAGTTGAGGAAATGATTAGCTCCCTTGCCCCAGAAGTGATTGCTTCAAACGGAAATGAAGCGCTTCATAATATTCATTAAATTTTTAGTTTGAGGTGTATATGGCTCATTTTGTACGGACTGCTAGGGATATTTTATTAGATCTTCGTTTAAGTGATGAACAAAAAAGAGATGAGATTCTAAAATTGGGTAAATATGATATTAGTGAAGAGTTTATTGTAGATACTTGGATATTAGGTGATACTGATTTTAAACGTGACATTATCAATCACTTTTTTGCGCGCTTTCCTAGTATAAGTTTGGATAAAGTGATTGAGAGCTACTATTATGAAGATTATTTTCAACGTGAACCAGAGCGCGCAAAGGAATTATTAGCACTAAACGAAATGTTGGTGGCTATGTTTGCACATCGTGAAGGAATTAGTGATTCTATTAAAGCCTTATTAAAGGTAATTCGTGATAAACAACTCGCAAAACTTTATGATCTGGTCAAGACAATGACTACTCTTGAAAACATGAAAATTAATGAGACAGATGTGAACGAAGCAGGATCAGAGAGAACGAAATTTATTGGGATTGCAAAATTTATACAGCAAAACAAGGATATTGGTAGTGTAATACTGAGTCATCTTGATCCGCATCGGAAAAACGCTATTCTCCCTGAGGAAAAGCTGATAACAACATCAAAAAATATGCTAAATATCGCTAGCAAATATCAAAAATGATAATTCAATGTGGCAGGTGAGGCCTGTGTTACTGCAATTTAAAATCGCCAAGTAAAATTACTTTTGTGAATGCTCGATAAATGTTGCCATTTTTTCTGCATAAGGATCAAAACAATTGTTAAAAGGAATGTTGTGCATAGGAATATGTGGGCAATGCAGTGCTTGTAAAATGGGACCATTGAGCAATTCAATTTTCACCCCCTTCATCTCCCAGAATAATTTCATTGATTCTGCATTCTCAAATTCATCTTGGTCAAAAATAAACAGTAGAGCATTAAAATTGGGAGCATGATACATAATATCTATGAATGATTTTCTCAAATCTTCCCATACTTTTGGCCGAAACATTTGTTTGCCCGCAAACGCTGGGGCTATGGCAATGACCCCATTTGCCAAATTAGGATTTTTTGCTTTTGCTAATAAGGTGGACCAGCCTCCTGCACTGTGACCAATGAGAAAGACTTTTTCCGGATCCGCGCCATGATCTTTTAATTGTGTAAGCAATTCGATTAAATCTTCAGTGCGTAATAAGATTTTGGGTTTTTTCTGAGGGTGATTACTATCAAAATTGCTTACTTTCGTTGGAGCACAGAACGCCATCAATTTGATCTCATGATTTTTCGCTAGTTTGAGATAAGCTTGTCTCACGACGTTAGGTACGCCAAAACCGTGGTTGTTTTCTTCGGGGTAACAGGGATCGGGTTCATTTTCCTGCTTAGATCCTGGAAGATAAATCAATATGATGGGTTTTTTTTCAAGATCCAGATCCGAAACCTTCTGATTGACGCAGGTTTTGGTATTTTCAAACACACACACTTCAGAGGTGCAGCTAGCCAGCAGTGTAAAGGATAAGATAAACAGATATTTTAGTCTCATGAAAGGTCTTTACACCCGCCGCTAATCGCTTATAGACCCAATCATTGGGTCATTTCTTGTTCTGTAGGTAAGTTCAACAGTACGCCATTTTTAAGCTGCTCGTGTTGAAATGCTTCAGGGTTTTTAGCTTTAATCGCACTCACCCCTTGGTGGATTGAGTAGTTAGTATTTTTGACAAGTTTCCTGGCGATACTCCAGAGCGTTTCGTTCTGTACTGGCCCATATTGTTCACCAAATCGAACAGTATTTGATGCAACCGTTTGTGTTGTTGATGTGGTCTCAGGCGTAACTGTAGGAGTCGCTTCTCCTTGGCGGTCAGCTGCTAGCCCTGCTGCTTGCTCTGGTGCCATTCCTGATCCCATCTCTGCTTTGCTTTGCACGCATACCAAGCAAGCAGTTAATCCAAATCCCAGTGCAAATCCAATTCGTGATTTACTTTCCATGTTTAAGCTCACTTACTAAGTTCGTGTGATATACTAGAAATGATCAACATCCCTAAGCATCAATTCATTGTTTATAGTTAATTTTTAGATAACTATCAACTTAAAGCCTGCCCTGCAGATTATGGCCTCACTCTATCTCTTTCAGCTTCTAGGGCAAATGCTTGTTCAATAACATCAGTGACATAAGGGGTAAAGTTCCCGCTACCAGCGGCAAATAAAGTTCTAAATACAAGGGTATTGGGTGCCTCCAAAAGATCATGACGAGGAGCCTCTACCAGATCGAAGATACCAACAGAAAATATTGTTACAATATCCTCACGAACTAGCTGACAACTTTCAGGAGGCGATTTCTCAAACATCTCTGCAACACCACGAATTAATAATTTTCCAAATGCGATACCTAATGGCGCCACGCCAGAACCCGCAACGGCATAGCAAAGCCCACCCATGATATCGCTGTTTGTATACAGAGCAAATGCTGCCCCCATCGCTGCTCCACCCACAGTAAGTATTTTGCGTATATTGGCCATTTTTAATTCCTTTTGATCATGAATGTCTGCATTGTTGCTTTTATTTTTTTAATCTTATTGTGGGTGGCTTTTTACCTTGGTCGTCAGTCGAGCATGTGCTGGTATTTTCATCCGTAGGCATTAAAAATAATGAACACGGATGTCCTAATGCTCTATCCTCACATACCAATTTAGCACCACGCTGTTCATAAAAACGATCTAAATTCGGCGTCAAAGTATCTAACACGATCGTACCTATGTTTTTTTCTCTACAAACTTTTTTGGCTAATTCAATCAGCTGGGGGCCTATGCCTAATCCTCTAAAACTTTCGTCAATATACACATAGGTAAGTTTTTTTGCATTTTCAACAATGGCGTCTTTAAGCACAAACGTGGCAATAGGTTGATCTGCATAAGTAACAATGTAGAAATCGTTCTTCATTTCTTCGATTAATTTTTTACGTGCTTCAATACCAGGAAATATTCTTAAATATCCCCATTTAGCTTCACTCCATTGTGCTGCCGCTTCCAACCATGATGGGTTTATGGTATTTGAATCACCAAGATTATGTAGCTGTAAATTGAATTTGAAGCGGCTAGAGGTCGCATAGAAAAACATCTTTAATTTCTCCCAAAGGGCAATCGACCCTGAAATGAATGTGCTTTATATCATTCTGTATAGGTTTTTAAAAGCGGAACTCAGTTGGTAAACTCTCTATGGGGTCAGACCCCTAATCTAAGCAACTTAGGGGCTAGATATGCTTAATAATATTCCAAAGATGTGAGAGTAGTTAGGGAAACGTTATTGATTAACAATATCCATCTAAACAATACATCCCTTGCGTGACAGGATGTTCACTTTTTGCTCTGTAATAATATATTTTTATATCATTATTATTCATTTCCCAGGCATGCATAACATTATCATCAAAAAACACCAATTCATTTTCATTGATAATATAGTCTATACCGTTGTAGGTAAGTTTCATTTGATTCTTGGTATTTATCAGAACGACCCATGGTTTGTCACCATTGCTAAAATATCTGTTGTGCATGGGATAATTCGCGGTGTGATTTTTTCGTGTTTCTTGTGCAAGCAAAACAGCGTTGTCCATTTTTTTCTCGCAATCTTTTAATGCGCTGTCACTGGCTTGAGTAATGTGCAACATTTTAAATCCATGAAAATATCATCATTAATAGAAGAAAAATTCAAAAAGGGTATTCTACACAGGATCTGTAACGCCCGCGTAGTGCTAACCACAGACAAAACTTGATTGGAGTTTAATGACCTTGGCTTTGTGCATTCTATTACATTATTTCTCAGTTAAAAAGCTCGATTGGTTTTAATCTGCTAATTCTTTATTTTTATTACAAAAATATTTTCCAAAAGATGTTATCTATTAGTATTTCTAGCTTTTCATCCTAATACCTAAACCGTATATCTACCCCCACAACCATTCGTCAGTTACAGCAAATCCCTGGCATCTTCTTCTAGTTTAATTTATTAAACTGCCCAAATTGATTGTTACTTGACATCATTTATTTGAATTTTGTCTTTTTTTTAGGAAATATTGCATGAAAGGTTTTGGTAAAAAGAGTAATCCGGTTAGCGGGCAGATCACAGCAGCGAGCTCGGCTGCGACTATTCTTTACGAGAGCAGCCTATCAGAAGCTGCTGTTAAAGCGCATGAACCTTTGCTATTAGATTTGCTAAATGGCAACACGACTCATGGGGCAAATGTTGAAAAATTAAAAAACTACAACGTTTGGAGCATCAGAACAAACCAAAAGGGTCGTATTCTATTTACCCCCTATATACAAAATGGTGTCAGGCATATTCTGGTTTTAGAAATTCTTGAAAATCACGAATATCAAAACGCAAAATTTCTTAAAAATAAAAATACGCTTAAGAGATTCATAGAAGAAAACAAAGAAGTACTAGAGCGTGATATTCAAGAAGCCGATTTTGAGAAAGCAGAATCCCCCATTCCAAAAGAGCTAAATGGCGAAAAGAAAAATCTTAAATTTAAGTGTGCTCATGCTAATAAGGGCGGCTACATTGTTTTTGACCAAGAACAAGAAGGTGCACTTGCAACAACGCTGCCAGCCATTATTCA
>CAYXVT010000055.1:11209-13374 GCA_964468105.1 Uncultured Candidatus Berkiella sp.
AGTGTTGCTGTAGCTATGCTGCGACAAGGGGTTCAACAAGGTAAGCGAGTTTTATATCTCACACAAAATCCACATCTGGCGAATAAAATTAAACGAGAATGGGAGAATTGCCCTGAGTATGACCCGAATCTAGCGCAAGTATTACAATATAGCGAACTGTGCCCAGGCCTTGCAGGTGACGGTGAGAAAGTTTTTGAACAATGGCTTCAAGCTAATAATTTCTTCGCTGATAAGACAAAACCAGCAAGAGCTGAGTTATTCCGTGACAAAATAAAGCTCGTCTATGAAGAGTTTCGAACCCTCTCTGGCTACGACATAAAAGATTACAGCTCTGAAAAAGGGATTGGTCAAAAACAATGCTTATTTCAAGACCTTGAACACAGAAGATGGGTGGCTGTTGCTTATGGTTTGTGGGCGAATTATTTAAAGGCAAACCAATTAAAACTCAGTGAATTTTATGAGTTTACTGATGAAATGCAAACCTTTGATGAGGTTATCATCGATGAAGCGCAAGACTGTTCTCATAAGCAGCTAATAAATCTATTAAAGTTGGCTTCTGATAATAATATTGTTTATTGTATCGACCCAAGACAAAATCTGCAGGATGAAAATCCGAAATTAATATTTCTTGAGAATATATTAGCGCGTTACAAGAAAAAGCCAAATGTGGTTGAGCTGTCTACACATTATCGCTGCCCCCGAAATATAATGGACTTTGCCTGCGTATTTAATGAATCGCGGTTAAAGTTGGCGCCACCAAAGCAAAAAGCCGAATCAAAAATCAGCGAGTCCATCAATCCAGGCGGCGCTATTTTTTGGATAGAGCCAAAAAATGCTGCAGCAATAGTGGCGCAGCAGAACTTGGCTAACAATGCTAATGTCTGCGTGATAACCCAACCGGAATTTGTTGAAGAGGCTAAAGCATTAGGCTTTGTTCTGGTTTTAACACCGGAGGAAGCTAAGGGTTTAGAATTTGAATCGGTTCTTCTTTATAAGTTGTTAAACGAAGATACTTTGTATGAGGCGAACCATCGCTTAGGAAACCGAGCTCAATTCAATGACACAGCTTGCTCTGCGGCACTTTCAGCTTGTTTTGTCGCCGCCACGCGTGCCATAAAATCTCTTTATGTTGTACAAGACTCCAATGAGCATAAACTTGAAAAAATTATTCCATTGCTTAAAGCAAAAGTTCCTTCAGTTGACAATCAAGCTCAAGAGACATTACAAACTTCCTCAGCGGCCGATTTTATAAAGCAAGCTCAGCATTTGGCAGAAGAGGGTAAAACTACGCACGTGCGGTCAATGCTAGAAAAAGCTGGTTTAACTCAACAAGAAATAGTAATGAAATTAAAAGAGTGGGATGTTAAGGTTGTGGGTAATAAACCATCGGAGCCTGAGCCTACCCGACCTTCTGTCTCAGTTCCGCCCAAAGCAGCAGCTGCGTGCAAAACTGCGCCTAAAACAGCTGCGACCACAGCTAGGGCACCCAAGGCTACGTCTGCATCAGCAGCGACCAAAGCTACGGCACACAAATCTGGGGCTACATCCAATGGTGCGCCTACTGGCTCGATTGGTGAGTATGCTAAAGATCATGGTAAGAAGTTAGAGTTGTATTCTAAGTTATTAAGTGCTGTTGTTCAAGATAATACAAGTAAACTTGCAAGAGAATTGAAAAAAATTGACAAATTACCTGATACAGCAAATTCATTGCTATTTAATGCTTGTATGTCAGGAAGCATAGCAATACTTAAGATCTTAATAGCCAAAGGCTGCGATATTAATTCGAAAAATGATATAGGACAACCTATGTTTCATTTTGTTGCTAAGGAAGGAAAGACGGAAATAGTTATGCTCTTAATAGCCAAAGGTATCAATATTAATGCCAGAGATAATTCGAATTTTACTGCGCTTCATCATGCTGCTGAGATGGGACACACAAAAATAGTTGAGGCCCTTGTGGAAGCTGGAGCTGATGTTATGGTCATAAATAATAAAGGATTTACCGCGCTTCATTATGCTGCTGCATTTGGACACACAGAAACAGTTAAGGTCCTTTTGAATGCTGGGTCTGAAGTTAACGCCAAGAATAATAAAGGATTTACCGCGCTTCATGATGCTGCTTTGGAAGGACACCTAGATACAGTTAACGCCCTCTTAGCCGAAGT
>CAYXVT010000055.1:13384-16614 GCA_964468105.1 Uncultured Candidatus Berkiella sp.
ATTTTTTGAGATTAATTAAAAGGTAAAAATATGAAAAATACAAAGGGATTTACCGCGCTTCATGGTGCTGCCTACCACGGACGCCAAGCCGTCGTTGCGGCCCTCTTAGCAAAAGTAGACATAGATGTTAATGCCAAAAATACAGAAGGATTTACCGCGCTTCATGATGCTGCTTGCAACGGACATCAAGCCGTCGTTGCTGCCCTCTTGGCCAAAGAAGACATCGATATTAATATCAAAGATACACTAAGAAAAAAAACCGCCTTAGATTTTGCCGCTATGGCAGGGCACCCCAATATTGTGGATGCCATCCAACGTAAAATTATATCCCAAACAAAACATGAAGTAGATTCTCTTTGTGATAAGTTTGCTGATCTAGGAGTAAAGTCCTCGAATGAAGAAGGTGATGTACCTGCACTTGCAACGCAGTTTGAACAAGTAACTTTGTCGTATGAACATATTTCGGAAGAGGTTAAAAGCGAGTTATTAAATAGAGGTCTTGAATATGTGAGCATGCCTGATGATAATTCTTGTTTATATCATGCTGTTGACAAATATTTGGGCAAGGATGCACCAACCTTGCGCAAAGAAGTTGCAGATTATATTTCGGCTAATATAGAAGAGTATCGAACTTTTATATGTAGTGAACTTAGTAACACAACGCCTGAAGAGTATATTAAGAGGATTAAAGGTGAGGAATGGGCAGGAGAGATTGAAATATCCGCTTTAATGAAGATATATGGTCGCCCTATAAAAATTGTTGGACCTGATGGAAAGGTTCGAAATAAAAGTAGTTTGGAAGGAAAAGGCGAATCGATCTACGTCTATTACAATGGTAAAACTCATTATGATGCATTGATAAAGACTACATCTTTTGTGTATGAGCTTGATAATGATCTCATTGATGATTCTGGTAGAACTTTAATCTTTGATGGACCAGGTAGAAATGATCAAAGATCTGACATGGATCCTAGAGACCTATCTTTATGTAGAAACCCTTTAAAAAAATCTCATGGCTGATGGGGAGATCAGTAATTTGGTCGGATGTATGTTGTGTATAGGGTCTGGCCAGCGATATCGAATTTTAGAAAAAAAGTGAATTATTGATTAAGAAGTTGTCGGAATGGTGCTTAGGGGTGTGAGCCCCAGGATAATTAATTTTTTCGTATGACATAGTATTGTTCAATTCGGTGTTTGAATTATCTAAGTTGCTTTAATGATTGTGGGACACAATAATTTACTTATAAGCATTATCACCACTCCTTGCTGGGATAGACAGCAAAATGATAGCAGCATCTCCCAAAAGGTGAAATTTCAAAATTGCGATCTGAAACCTATCTTTCCAACTTGATATAATCAGTTTGATCACTTACAATACTCTCCTATTTTAAAAAACTGGAGAAAGGCCATGTCATTACACGGTGCACAAACTAACGATATAAATGAAACCCTTGTTGAAAACATTATCAAATCATTGTCCAATTATAACTCACCTCAGGCACTCATTAATCATCTTAATTTTTGTAGCTTAATTGGAAAAGGTGAGAAAAATCGCATTTTGCTTCAATTAGCCGCTGAGCAAAACTTTGCGATTTTGCCCTATATTATTCGTGTATGGAGTAACGAACTCTTAACCGAAAACATTGAATGCGCTGTAGATATCGCAATCTTCAGTGATGCGTGTAATCACAAAATTAAAAATCTGTTATTGAGTGTTAGTGCTAATCGAATTACGGTAAACTGCCAATTATACTATTTTAAAAAATGTATGGACTTCTTGTTGGCTAGAGAATTAGCTATGATTTTTCCGGCTGTCGCTCAGGCTCAGGCGCATGATCATACAACTATTCCATCAATTTTGATGCTCCACTACTGGTTAAATGATAATCCCGTCAATCAGAGAAAAAGAGTTCATGAAGGTATGGATCCAGATGCTAAATGCTGTAAATTGACTGAAAAAGATGAACATGAAGAAGATCAATTAGACTATACCGTTGCGATGGATCTCAATCCCCATGAAGAAGTGCCTTACCCTATAGATAATGATGGCGATGTCAATATGGTTGATACTGACAAACCCGAAAATTCAGAAGTGCCTATTAAATCAAAAATGTGTCAAAAGATGCGTAAATTTTGAAATTGTTTTCTTCCAAGATATTAGCCTTATACATTTATGTGTCTTTAGCTTGGGAATGGAAACCCAAGTATTTCCTTTCATGAACACGCTCATATTACAGCTCTTTTTTAGACCCTCTGAGGGCGGCTTTTTGCACTTGATTGATGAGGCTGAAAATGGAGTGGTTTATAAATTTGGTAACACCTCTCCCGAAAAGCACATTATCTTTTTAATTTTCCATTAAAACTCGTCTTTGCAAGGAATTTCCTGGCATTTTTACTTATTTTAATCTGTTAAACTTACCTAAATTAATTATGGTAGCACACGTTTATAAAACGGATCTACCACGAGTAAAGTCTTTTTGAGGCCTCCTGGCGATATGAACGTTATAAAAAATCTTTCTTTGGATTTAATATAGAGGTGCACAATGTTTAGTAAAATTAAAGCAGCATTAGAAAAACTTAATTTTGATACAGATCAAATTTCCAAAATTTGCAAACATTTAGGTAAAAATCCCGAATCAAAAGAGAAAGAACTGACTGAAAACATTGAAAAACTAACAAAGCTTAAATATAGCAATGAACAGATTGCCAAAATACTTGCTAGAAGTGGTGGTTTAAATAATATCAAGTATATTGTAACCAACCATACCGATATTACAGTTCTAGGATATAGCATAGAGCAAATTGTGAAGATAGTTTCCCATAACGGTGGCTCAAAGAATCTGGCCGCGGTGAAAGACAACCAAGCAGACCTCAAAGACCTTGGGTTTAGCGCTCAGCAAATGGTTAAGATGGTTTCCCATGATGGTGGCTCAAAGAATCTGGCCGCGGTGAAAGACAACCAAGCGGCCCTCAAAGACCTTGAGTTCACCCCTGAGCAAATTGTGAAGATGGTTTCCCATAACGGTGGCTCAAACAATCTGGTCGCGGTGAAAGACAACCAAGCAGCCCTCAAAGACCTTGGGTTTACTGCAAAGCAAATTGTTAGAATGGTTTCCCATGATGGTGGCTCAAAGAATCTCAATGCGATATCTGCTTACCAAAACAAACTAAAACAAAAAGGCTATAATACTAAATTCATTGTATCTTTGCTAAAAGGACGCCAAAAAAAG
>CAYXVT010000056.1:0-12294 GCA_964468105.1 Uncultured Candidatus Berkiella sp.
AGAAACTATTTATTAATATTTCACAAGTTTTTAGTGAATACAAAGTAGGTCGGAGAAATATTTTTACAGTAATACCTGTTTTTTTTTATAAATCATCAATCAATTATTTGTTAATAGGTCACATTCACCCCACTCATCAGTTATCTCTTGTTGGCTCTTTACTAATCTGTTAACTTTCAGTTCTTAATGTTGTCGTTTGAGAGGGTAATGTGATCGAGGGTCCCAAAGAAGAAGAGCTGGCCGAATGGCTCGGCGCTGATATTTGCGAAGAGTTGTTTGGAAAACCAGAAGATCCCCCGAATACACTACTTTGGTTAGCAAATTCTTTTTGTAGTGGTATTACACGTTTCACTTCTTTCTTTGTCGATGATTCCCAACCTGAAACAACGAAAAACTCTAAAAAAATCAATTAGTTTAAAATTCCTAACTGTGTGATGAGTATTCACTCATCACTAGGTTTTTATTCAACTTTTTTTATCCTTTTTTTAACAGATTGCTACTATCTTCAGTAGTTTTGCGAGTTTCTTGGACTATTTCTCACCTTATGGACCTACAAACAAAGATGTGAGGTAATCAATGGGAAATAAGGCAAGTAACAACGAACATAGTTTGAGAAATCAGTTATTAAATGTTGCCATCATGGCAGGGGGAACCTGGCTTATATGGTATTTATCGGGACCTTTAACAGCAGAAATTGGTCGCTCAGGTTATGAATGGTTGTATGACAAATTATGGGGTACACCAACTCTTTTTAGTAGGAGATTCTTCGAATGGGCATTTGTTTATACGCCCAATCGTAGCCACCTTGAGAATTGGTTATATAATTATGCTGAATATGCCGGTCCTATCGTTGCAGCGCCGTTTCTATATAAAGCGCCTGATATGCTTAGAAAATGCTTTCGCGGATCAAAGGATAAATCAGAGAATTCTGTCGATCGAGATTCATCATCTGACGAGGAGTTTGCTATAGATGAATTAGAACGCGCTATGAGAAATCTTGACACCGATGACGAACAATCTTATGAAATAGTACATAGAGCTGTGACGACTCCTTATTTTCCGTCAAGAGGATGTGTGAGGGAGCGAGGAACGCGCTCTTCTGAAGTTGAGTTGGCGCATGATCAAAGATCTCGATTAGTAAGAAGGGCTTGATTGAAAAGGTGCTGATAATGATATTATCAGCACTTTGCTTTTCATTGTTATTATTTTTTGATTTTACCGGAAGAACTTCTTCTTAGTAATTCACTTGGATGGAGTTCATCTTGAACCGGTAATTTGTGTTTCGCAAGTAATAAATCAATTGGTTCTTTTCTTCTTTGACTGGGTGAATCAGAATCACTTGCGCGTAATCTCTCGCGATGGTGTTCATAAGCCAATACGATTGGTTTGTCTTTTTCTACAGTTGGATTTTCAGCAGTTTGTGGTCCTGGTAATGACATTAGAAAACTCCCTTTGAGTTTGTATTGTTTGAAGTTTGAATTGTAACTGCAATATCCGGGGTAATGCTAAATTCGAGGATATAACTGAATATAGTAGTGAACTGGTTTTAGTCAAGCCTTTGGGTTTTAAAGCATTTATGTTTAAGACGTTCGGCGACGTTGTGTGATTCTTCTTTAGACAAACCTAAAATGTCAGCAACTTGATCCCAGGAAAAAAATTGCTGGTAATGTAGAATGAAGGCGGCTTTTTCTTTGGGCTCTAAAGAGAGTGCTGCCAATTTGAAAGGATGCTCTGTTTTTTCTGCAATGGCATGTTTAAAATTTTTTGATTGTTTCCAATCTATAAATCTATCGTTCAATACTTGGTGAAACCATGGCTTATGTTTTGAATTGGATTGTTTTGATAATTGCCACATTTTTAGTTCTATCCGCCATGAGTTACTCCATGTTTGAATTATAATTGGTCTCATTTACATTTGCTAAATGCGAACATTCACAGTGTAAATAAGTTCGTGTCAACGATCACACTCAATAGGGTGAAGTTCACACCATTTACTGTCATGTTCATGACGCTTTTTCTCGCATCGTCCTGGATGACGATCGCAATAAGTGGCTTGTTCATCCGCCTCTTTTTGACGTTCATAACGTTCATATGCACGTGCTCGTGCTTGGTCATGTTTGTAACGACATTCTTCTGGATTTTTGGCACACCAATTTTCATCCTGTTTACTATCAATCATGTTTTCTAAAACAGGGCTCTCTACTGAGGTCGGTATTGTTTTCGGACTTGTAGTCGCAAAGACACTCAATGAGAGGCTTATGCCGATAGTGCAAATAAGAGCTAGAAATGAATACTGCATAGACTGTCCTTTTACAGAGACTGTATTTTTTATATGAAAAAAAAGTTTTTGAATGATATAAAGGAACATAGCCGTATTATGATGATGATAAATAGGTGCATATACAATGAGTTTGCTTGCTAAGAAAGAATTGCCAATCGGCATCTTCGATTCCGGCATTGGCGGTTTAACCGTGCTGCGTGCCCTGCAGGAGGCCCTGCCGCATGAGCACTTCTTATACTTGGGCGATACAGCAAGACTCCCTTACGGCACCAAAAGCCCGCAAACTGTTAAAAATTATGCCTTAAACGCAAATGATATTTTGGTAGCAACTGGCGTGAAAGCACTGGTTGTGGCTTGTAATACGGCAACTGCGGTTGCCTTAGATGCCTTGCAAGAAAAATTCTACCCTCTGCCTGTGATAGGGGTTATCCAGCCAGGTGCTGTTGCTTCATTAAGTCTTCCTTCTCATGGCCCCATCGTTGTTCTTGCAACAGAAAGCACCGCGAAATGGCATGCTTACCGAGATATCCTCTCTGAATTGGCGCCCCACCGCCAAGTGATTGAATGGCCTTGTTCACTATTAGTGGCGTTGGCTGAAGAAGGATGGTGCGAAGGAGCTTTAGTGGAGCAAATTATTTCAAAATTATTAGCCCCTTTACTAGAACAATTAAAAAATGTTCAACCAGCTTGTATGTTATTGGGTTGCACGCATTTTCCTGTCTTAAAATCAGCGATTCAAAATGTGATTGGTAATACGCCTATTATTGATCCTGCTCATACAGTAGCAGAGGAATTGATCGCCTTATTATCTGCTCAAAATTTATTGCGTTCTAATGCACAACCAGGAACGACGCAATTTATGGCAACCGATGGCGTTGAACGCTTTGCCAGAGTAGCGCAAACATTTTTAGGTTACCCCATTTCGCCAGAGCAGGTGGAATTGGTGACGGTGATTCCGAAGTTGGTTGCTGCCACCAAGAAAGCAACAGGTTAATTTCGAAATTATTTCAGGGTCGCAAGTACACTTTTAATAGATTTCAAAGTCTGTTCGACTCGTGTAACTGATTTGGGTACCACTAAGATCGTATCATCGCCAGCGACTGTGCCAATAATCTCTGTTTTTTCCATATGATGATCTAACAATCTAGCTACCAAAGAAGCAGAGCCAGGATGGCAATGCACAACAATCATTTGCTCATTTGCCACAATATCTATTACTAAGCTTAGGAGGATGCTAGCGGAATGGGGCGGAGCAGGTTCCTTAGGCAAACGATACACAATTTGCCCATGCTCATTGCGGGATTTGACAGCGCCAACTTTACGCAATAGACGAGACGCTTTTGATTGGTTAATTTCATGCCCTAGAATTTGCAATTGTCCACAAATATCTTCTTGAGTGGCAACAGCGCCACGCATCAGTAGCTCACGCAGATCATCTTCTAATTGCTTGATGCTCATACCCTATAACTCGCATAATATTTTTGTTGTTTAAAAGTGCTAATGCTTATACTCACTATGGCCGTCAGTGAAAATAGGCTTAGTAAAATCATGACATCTTGATGTGATGAATTTTTATGAAAAAGATGAGAGTGAGGTAGTACACCGGTTAAATAAACCACAGAAAGTGCAAAAAGTGTCGTGCAGGTTGGAATTTGCCCAAAAATTTTAGCATACACGCCTAACATAATAAGAAAAATCACCGAGAGAATGATACTGGGGAGACCGCTTGGGGTAAGAAAAAACAAAAAATAACAAGCGAAGATCATGAATCCACTGAACCACCATGCATTATTCTTTTTATTGAAATATTTTTGAGGTACAAAAGGATCGAATATCAGGCACAAGGGAGTTAAAGCTAAAATACCATTTAGCTCACCTAGCCAGGCACAATACCAACTGAATGTTGAAAATGATGATTTATAATAGGTTATAAAAATCATTGTCATTGAAGATATATGAATAGCGCAAAGAACACCGATAAGCGCAATAAATTTCCAAAGTGTGTTTAAATCACACAGTGGTGTAATGGTCCCAATAAATTTAAGGGAACCTTGTCTTACCAGAAAAATAAAGAGCGTAAAAATCAGGGCTAGATAAAGACTGAGTTCCCAAGGGAAATGGTTGTAAAGATAACTAGATAAAGTCCCAATAAAAATACTGCACAATAAATTATTTCCGCGTAAAAAAACTGCGGAAAGAGCAACACCAGCGGCTGGCCATATAGAGGAAAAAAATTGATTAAGTATGATGAATTGGTGACCACCAAATACAAGTAGAGCGCTAAAAATAAATTCAGCTGCGCGCCTAGTAAAAAATAGTCGTAGAAAGGAAGCGTTATAAGATAATTGCTTGGCCTGAACGAGATTTTTTGCTACAACTTGCTCATGAAAAGTTTTTAAGCGGTTTTCTAAGGCCACATGAATGATGTCCACTTTAATTGATGATGAACTATCCCAGTGTTAAAAAGATGTTAAAGCAAATAACGTTGAGTTCAGACGATGTATTTTTGGATCTGGGGAGCGGAATAGGTAAGTGTGCTCTGCAAGTATTTATGCAGTCTGACGTTCATAAAGTCGTTGGAATTGAGGCCGCCCTTCCTTTACATGAACAAGCACTGCATGTATCACAACAAGTGAAAAGCGATTTTCCCTTATTTTGGGAAAATGAACGCCAGCTAAATTATACTGGAGAAAACTTTCTACAAGCTAATTGGCAGCAAGCGACCGTTGTTTATACTTGCTCCACTTGTTTCACACAGGAATTATTGGTTGCAATCGCAAATAAAATTAACCTGCAACCCACTGTAAAGCAAGTGCTAAGTTTACGGCCATTACCAACGCTGAAAATGCCTCTGAAAAAAGTATTCAGCGTTGAGTGTAGCTGGGATTCGGCGCTATGTTTTCAATACGGCATTGGCTGACGATGCCTGTACATTGAGTTTCCAACGCTTCAAGATTAAGAAAGAAAATAAACCAATTTGTAATATAACCGATATTAATGCTAATGCCGTGTTTTGCCCATAACTTGGTATGAAAATAGGTAAAAGACTGTTCAGAGTTGATGCGCTCAGCAACAAGGGTATCAGCATGTATAATATAAATAAATAAAGTACTGCTGCACTCATTGCTTTTTTAGGATTTTTACCAAAACTGAAATAATGTATTAATCCAATATCTCTTAGTAAAAATAATATACTGGTAATAACAAATATTGATGGAGAAAAAGATTCCATTAAGTGGCTAAATTGTTGCTGTCCAAAGATAACAACGATTCCTGAAACAACCGTTAGGACAAAAGAGATAGGCCACCAAGGCAATTGTTGCAAGCTTTCGATAACGTTTTTCTCAAGTACTCTGGTTATAAAATATTTGTAGCGTATAAAGGTTATATCATCCGTGAACAGCGCAAAGTAGGTTAAGGCTTGGGCAATAAAAAATGCCATATATAAAGGGGCTTGTTGTAATTGATGTTGGATATCTTTAAGTACATCTATATTCAAGTTTTCCGGCAGATTTTGAAAAGTGAAAAGACCCGAAAAGTAAACCATACAAAAAACGTTAAATGAAACCCATACCCAAGGGATATTTTGATATTGTAACTCTTTGCAAAATGAGCGTTGCAGTCCAAGAATAGACCAACCTAGAAACAGTAATAGTGAAGTAAAAGCGAAAGAGCTTGCCTCGAATTGGTAACCATGCCAAGAAATGAATTGCTCTGTATTTTTAGCTGCTCCAAATACATAGTTTGTCATTACAATCCCAATCAACATACCAAAAAGAAAATATCTAAATGATTTGTTCGACTTTTCTCTTCGGATCTGAGGTAGTATTTGCAAGCTTAATAAAAGGGCAGTAGCTTGGCTAAAAAGTCCCCCTAATATTAAGATAGTAAATTCGTGAGCGACGGATAGTTCAGAGCTTGAAGTACCGATCAGATTTGATGGTTCATATACATGAAGTAGCCCATATAGACAAAAACAGATTAAGACGCCATACCAGCTATATAAAGTGGAGCCAATTAATTTTCCCCAGGCCATAGTCCAGGGCGAGAGTGAGGACTGGCGTTGAAAATCCCAAGTATTGCTGCAAACTTCATCAATAACTGTTTCCGAGGCTCTTTTCGTGCCCCATAAAAAAATGAAAAGGAAAGCGATATTGAAGGCGATGGATGCTGCATATTGGATATTACTACTTAAGTAGAAAAGATAAACGATTAACATCACCACAATAGGTGTTATCAGCATACGATGAGCGGTAAAATCTAACCAAATGTTACGACGCAGTTCGGGGTTTAAAATCACGGATTTATTCCTTTGATTTTTTATCTTGTGTTTTTTGATCGTGAGCGATATTTAAATAGACTTCTTGCATTCTCTGTTTTTGTTCTTGAATGCTCACTACTGGGATTTGTTTTTCAATCAGTGTCTTTAATAATTCACGCTGAGACTGTGGATCTCCTTTGAATTCTAACATAACAATATTTTTATCAGTTGAAGCTACTGTTATGTTGGGCAGCGATTTAAATATGTCAATATATTGTTTTGCATCTTCAGTTAATTCTACTTTAAGTATTATCCCTTTTGCAGAATTGGATTGATAATCGCTTAAAGCACATTGCTTAACTAATTCACCATTATCTAATACTATCATATGAGTGGAGTAGTCTTCTAACTCTGACAGGATGTGAGATGAAACAACTATAGTCATACCTTCTTTTTGAAGCGTCATAAGAAGTTTGGATAAATTGAAACGTGCTTCAGGATCTAATCCAGAAGCAGGCTCATCTAATAGAAGAATCTTTGGTTTGTGAATGATAGTTTGTGCGATTGCTAACCTTTGACGCAATCCACGTGAAAGTTTACCTGCTGCGACGTCTTTGTACTCCCAAATTTGTAGACGTTTTGCTGTTTCTTCAACAAGTTGGGAGATATTGCCCTGGCAATGATGACTCCAAGCAAAATAGGTTAAATTTTGAGAAACCGATAACTCGTCATATAAACCGTAAAAGTCTGAAAGATAGCTACATACTTCATGTACTTTTCTTGGGTAACGATCCGTTTCCCAACCATCCATTTTGATATTGCCGTCCATGGGAGTATCTAGAGCTGCTAAGCAACGTAACAAAGTTGTTTTACCTGCGCCATTAGGGCCCACTAACGCTGTGATAGTATTCGGTGTTATGTTAAACGAAACGTGATTTAGCGCACGCTTTCCTGGATAATCAAAACTAAGATCTTTTACGTTAATCATGTTATGGGTAGCAGTCCGTTGTGTATATACAGATACTCAAAGCAGGTGAGTATACTATAACCATATTAAAGGGATGTTGGCGAGAGTAACAAAGCGGAGATAGTTATATGTCTAATTCTGAAAATAAGCAAGAACCTTTTGCTTTACACGTACTAGCTGTGGCTAAAGTTTGTGCCTATTTTGTTGAAGACGTTAGCAGAGCGTTGCTCGGTTTTATTCCCAATGGATTAAATCTAACCTACGACTTTGCTTTGAAATCTTTACCTATGGTTGGAAAGTTTTTTTCCCATCGCTGGGTGGAGCAAGTCATTAAGCTTTGCTCAGGGATAACGATTGGCCAAGGACTATCAGGCGATATAGCCCATTTTATTTTTCGCCCAATTGGATCTGCAATCGGATTCATGCTCGGAGCCGTGATTAAAACAGTTCCAGTGTATCAAGGACAAATCGGTAAAGTATTGTACCGACTTTCTGGACAGACAATTGGTGGCGCTGTCTTTGGGATCCTCGCCTTTTTAATTGGATTACAATTTATTTCGAGTGCGGAACTCAATTTAAGTGCATCGTTTGCAGTTGCTGCAGGCGTTGGGGCCTTTTTAGGGTTGGTTGCTAAAGCATTTTTATTGATAGCCATCAATACCGTTAATTCAGCAAATGCTAAAAGCAAAGAGCCTCATATTGAGAGAAGCGCAAGATATTATTCAGCAAATGAATGGTCCTCAGTCACAACAGTATTTAGAAGAATTCTTTAACGAGAAATACGATTCTATCGCTGTGAGTACTTATCAAAAGATTGAGCGGCACTTTAACTACTTAACCGATAGAGCCTGTCATGGTGACGTTAAAGCGCTGAAAAGAATGCAGGAGTTAATCCCAACTCGCACAGCGACAGAGAATGCTAAAACGCCCTTTGATGTGATGATAGAGCGGATCTTTAATGCCAGAGCCGTTTTCAATCTTAAAGATGATGTAGATTCGGCTTATGATAGGTGGCAATATCGGTTCCTGAGCGTTAAAGAAGCACACTGACGACATCCCCCGCTCGTAGACTCTAAGAACATCCCCCGCTCGCAAACTCGCGGCCCCCTATCAAAGGGGGCGTTCAGCTTCGCTGTCCAAGTAGCATGAATTTCTTATTATTAAAGCGCAAAGCGCATTTTGCCCCCTTTTATAGGGGGCGGCGAGTCTGCGAGCGGGGGATGTTCTGAGAAAGCTGATTATTCAGAATGCGGTGCTAATTTATGTACGGATTCCCATTCCCCTGTATCGCCTTAATCTTTTCGTTTCGCACCCGCTCCCATTCGCTTACCGGATATTCCTGATGCCAGTTTTGGTACTGTATTAACTCTTCTTGGCTTAAAGGCAGATGATAAGTGTCACGCATGTAAAGAAAAGTACGGGCAATCAACCCGCGGGTACTAGGGGCGGGTTCGATCATCTTATTTTTCTTGTCAACATAAAAATGACATTCATTATTCACAGGTTTAAAGTTTTCAATTTGTCCAAAACGATATTGACGCCGTTGTTGCTTGAGTTCTTTTTGTTCGGGGACAAAATTATGAAGGTCCCAAGTTGCAAGCGAATAGTTTTTATCTAATTCTTTGCAACAACGTATTCCTTTGAATCGTGTTCCATTTTTGTTCACACATATTTTTTCATTAAAACATAAAAGATGTTTAGCCAGTTGTTGATGCGAAACGATGGGTATCCATTGAATTGCGTTAGAGGTTTGTGGGCAGTTTTTACAATGAGGGATCTTAATTTCGCCCGTGATGCTAAAGGGTTGCTCGCAAAAGAAAGTGATGCGATGGGATTGATGAATATCGAGCAGGTGGATAGTGGCTTCCTTTTTGGAAGCCACTGGATTTGAAGGTAATGCCAAAATATCGGTGCAAAAGAATATGAAAAGTAAAATAAATTTTAAGGTGTCAGAGAAGATCCCCATATTATTTGCTTAATATTAAGCCATACGATATTAGAGCGCTTTCCAATTGTGCTTTTTTAAAACCCTCAATGCGCTCAGAGCCGACATAAATCAAAGGGACACCATAACCATTTAATGCTTGAAACTTCTGCGCGCCAATCTCAGATGTTTCAATATCATATTCAGTAAATTCGACATTTTGTGACGTTAAATAAGCTCTGGCATTTTTGCAATGGCCACACCAGGAGGTCCCATAAACAACGACGAGCTTTTCAGAATCCGCATAAGCTTGGAACGTTAATGATAAAAGAAAAGAAATGAGTAGAATCGATTTGGAAAGAATATTGCGTTTAATCATTGAATTTTACTACCAAAAAATTGAAACAAACTTAATACTCCTTTAAAATGAGAAAAACAACTTATCTAATAACCCCAGGTAAAGAACACATGCGGCAATTTATCACCCTCATCTTGCTTGCAGTTGGTTTACTTTCTTCGGTTTCCTATGCTGCAGGTCCCGTTATGCATATCGCATTAGGGCAAAGATGGCTAGCGATATATGCACCAAATTATACCGAAGAAGAAAAAAAGTTATTTTTACTTGGCACAGTATTTCCTGATATTCGTTATTTAGGGGTCATTAAAAGAAGTCAAAGCCACTTTAATGGGGTAACGCTTGAAAAGGTTATTCAAACAACATCACCCTTTCAACAAGGAGTGTTATTTCATAGTTTTGTGGATGAATATCGAGAAAAATATGTTCGTCAAAAGGGTATAGAAAAAAAAATAACAGAAGTTCCTCGCGCCCTTCAAGGCACCTTTTTGAAATTAATTGAAGATCAAATTATTCACGAGAAAAATGATTGGACACAATTTCAATTATATTTAACGACTATACCTGACGAAGAAAAAGCCTATGGTATTGACACCCAATCGTTAACACAATGGCATACTGGTTTAACCTTCTATTTTAGTACACTACCAAGTTTTATACTGACCCAAGTGAGTCTTTTTGATAAGGGTATACTTACTCTAGATGCTCAAACGGTAAAAGATTGGAGTTTGCTATTACCAAAATATGCAAGCGATCCGGTCATGCTAAAATATGTTGAGGATTTGCTAGCTTCTTTTGACGCTACAATGAGCAAAAAAAAGGGGATATAAAATCCCCTTTTCTGATTTATTATTTTTGTACATGAATTTCATGAGCAGCAGCTTGGAAATGCTGTTCAATCGGTGCATTTGCATGAGCGGCTCCGTCATGATCAATAACCATCAAAGGTAAGTGACTATTCGAAGAGCCCGAATGACTATTGTCATTTGCACTATGAGCACTCAATCCTATTGCGTTCAAAGCCTCACTTCCTTTATGGCTACTCTCGCTTGGTAGGTGTGAAAGTGGATTATTCAAACCAAGATCCTTCATTGATATTGAGAATTTTGGTTGAACATCACTAGCATCGACAATATAGTCATGCCCCTGATGGTTTTCTCCATGACTTGGTTTAGAATCACAATCAGGTTTAACATCAGAAGTGTGAATGCAGATGGACGAATTTTCCTGATTCCCTTTTGAATCACAAGTGGTATATTGAATCGAATCTTTGAATGATTTTTCATTATTATGTTGAATGTGGGTGTAATTACCATCATCATGAATGGTAAATTGACTACCTGAACAGGTTGTTACAATTTCTCCACATTTACCATCTACAAGCTCGTTATGTTCATTAACATATTTGAATCCAACGACTTTGCAATCTGATTGGTGTGAATCACAATTGTCATGAATAACATTCCCACAGACAGGTTGTGCGTCACAATCCTTATTGCTCTTATGATCATCTTTTTCATTACGATCATGGTGATCGTCGCAATCTTTTTGGTGTTTATCGTCTTTGTCATCACAGATTACTTTGCACTTATCATCACCTTTAGGTTTGTCATCACATATAGGTGGTTTAGGATCGCATTCTGGTGGTTTGGTATCGCAAGGAGGTTTTGGCTCGCATGCTGGAGGCTTAGGATCACATGATGGAGGAGGAGGTTCACAAGGAGGTTGTGTATGGCAAGGAGGTTGAGGTTCGCAGCCAGTATCACAAGGCACTTGTGAAATTTTAACCACAACGTCATTAAAATCTTTGTCGCCGCCATTAAGAAGATCTTCCCACCCAAGAGTGCCACTGTTTGCTTGAACGTGGCTTATGCCATCAATGTTTAAACTAGCATTATCGAAATAGGCATGTGCACTTTGACCATTAATGACATCATGGGTAGCTGAAGAAGTCGCTTCCCATTCGCCATTAACCTTAATGAAAGATACATTTTCACCGTTCGTTAAATTAGCATTGAGGTTCTCACCATTAGGGATAATGAAAAAGCCAATATCACAAGGATTAACACACTTAATAGAAGCTATTGCGTCAGCATTGACTTCATGAGCTCCTGCCCAGAGGATGACACCGGTAGTTGGATTACCGCAAGCATCTTTAATGTAATATCCGAAGCTATTGTCATATCCTGCATCAGAACTCTTGAATTGAACTTGAATGGTTTGATGATCACCACAAGGATCACATTGTGGTGGTTTAGGATCGCATTGTGGTGGTTTAGGATCACATTCTGGTGGTTTAGTATCACAAGGCGGTTTAGGATCGCATTGTGGTGGTTTAGGATCACAAGGAGGCTTAGGATCACATTCTGGTGGTTTAGTGTCACATGGTGGTTTAGGATCACAATGTGGCGGATTAGGATCGCAAGGAGGTTTTGGATCACATGGAGGGGGCTCGCATGGTATTTTATTGATATCGAATGTAATTTTAAGCTCAGCTGTGTTTGCA
>CAYXVT010000056.1:12304-16490 GCA_964468105.1 Uncultured Candidatus Berkiella sp.
AGTTACTATCTGCATCAAACAAAGTATATTTAAATACATCAACGTTGCCATCTTTTGGATGAGTGCTAAGGTCAACCACATATGAATATGAACCATCTGGTTTAAGTGTCAAAGTACCAAATTCACCTTTTATAGTGCCAGGATGACCGTCAACGTCAACAACATGGTTACCTGAAGACACATTTTTAATAATAGCGTCTTCACCGGCAAGATGAAGGTCATTTTGAAGAACGTTAACATCACCACAGAGGAATGTGCTTTTGATGGTCGTTTTATCACCACAGCATTCTTCAACAATTTTAAGTACTGCACAATCATCGATCGCTTCTGGCTCATGGTGTATAGTCACGTCAAATTTGATTTTGAGATCAGCTGTTGATTCACAATTGCTATCAGCATCAAATAAGGTATATTTAAAAACTTCTAAATCACATGAACTAGGATCTGCTTTAGGGTCAAGTACATAATTGTACGTACCATCTGGGTTAAGTGTTAATACCCCAAATTCACCTTGAATGGAAACAGTTTTGCCATCGAGGTCAACAGTATGATTGCCAGATGATATGCTCTTAATAATGGCATCTTCGCCAGCAAGATTTTTATCATTATCAAGAATACTATGTGGTCCGTAGAGTTGAGTGCTTATTTCCTTTGTATGACATTTACCGCAGATATCTTCCACAACTTTTAATACAGCACAGTCATCAACAGCCTCAGGTTCATAGTGGATGGTTACATCAAATTTTATTTTAAGTTCTGCAGTTGAGGCACAATCGCTTTCTGCGTCAAACAAAGTATATTTAAAGACTTCAATATCACAGGTTTTCGGATCAGCTTTGGGATCTAGTTCGTAATTATAGGTTCCATCCGGATTTAGAGTTAACGTTCCAAATTCACCATGAATGGTGACAGTTTTCCCGTCGAGCTCAACGGTGTTGTTACCAAAAGAAATGCTCTTAATGACAGCTTCTTCTCCGTTTAGATTCTTATCATTGTCTAAAATACTCTTTGGTCCATAAAGTTGAGTACTAATATCTTTGTCATGATGATCACAGCCGCAAATATCTTCAACAACCTTTAAGACAGCACAATCATTAACAGCTTCTGGTTCATAATGAATAATCGTTTTAAAATCAATTTCTAAATTGGCTGATTTGACACAACTTGCATCACCATCAGTCACGGTATATTTAAAGATTTCAACATCAGTGGCTTTGGGGATAACATTGTCAAATAAAACATATGTGTATGAGCCGTCACTGTGAATGGTTAAAGTTCCAAATTGCCCATTAACAACAGCTTCACCATTTTGAAGATTAACAGAGGGTTGATTGCCAACGGCAATTTGAGAAACAAATAATTGCTCCCCATCTGGATCAGTGTCATTAGTAAGAACATTTAAATTACCAGATAATTGTGTTGTAATGTCTGGATTTTCATCACAACCACAGATATCTTCTTTGATAGTTAATAAGGCGGTATCATTGTTTGCTGTTAAATCACATACATGTCCAGGCGTTCCAGGAGGGATAGATTCAATTACAGGTTGTTGAGGCGGTATAAAGGCTTCAATAATACCGAGGAATTCATGATGGATACCAAGATCCCGAGGTACGCTTTCTACAATGTAGGGTAACCCATAGGGGTTCCAAGTTAAATCTGAATCATGCCCGCCTTCTAGATCGCCACCAGCTTCTGCTTTTTTCATCGCTTCAATTTCTGCAATAGAAAGATCTCTGGGGACGGATTCGACAAGGCCTTCTTGACCAAAACTGCTATCACCATCACTTAAGGGAATACCAATAATTTCTGCAACATCTGGTGGAGAATTATCTAGTGAAATGCTATGGCTATCGACGTTATCGCCTGCTTCTGGCTGAGCACCAGCAGCACCTGGGTCTTGCTGACCATGTCCTGGATCATTTACGTCACCTTGACCTTGAGGTTGATCGCTTGATAACAGCGATTGAATTGATTGTTGCATCTTTGAGATCAGTGATTGATTAGAACCACTATCACAAGGACACATGGCTTGGCCATTTTCTGTTGTACTAACTTTAATCAATTCAGGCTCATGAGTTTTCACGGATGTCTCATTGCCTTTTGGAGGGAAAGAGGTTTTGTTCGTTATGCTCATAAGTTACTACCTTGCTTGTTTTTCAATTTTTTAGGTGAGTATTCACCATTGAAATAGTTCTATTTAAGATTCTACTAATACCTATTAAGCAGGAAAAAGTAGCATCTTAATATTGGACAATAGTACTAATGTGAAGTATCGATACTGGACTTTGGTACTATATTCATACTGTTATAGTAGGTGTTTGGTTGTAGGTTGGTATAATAAGCAGTGAGTTCCGAGTAACGACACCGTTGAGTGTTGTTACTCGGAATTTTCTTATTTTTGAACATGTATTTCCTGATGGCAATTTTGCATATGCTGGTCAATAGCATGCATTTCACCTTGAGGAGCTATACATGGTGCACAGGGTGCTTGTGGGCTTGAATGGCTGTCATTGGCGGCATGACCTGAATTAAGGATACCATTCATTAAATCATTTCCTTTGGAATCGCATTTTCCGCTGTCCCCAAAATCAGGATGATGTAAGCCAAGGTCACTCATAGATATACTGAGTTTTGGTTCACCATCACTGGCATCAACGAGATAATCGTGTGATGCATTTGGGTTAACATCATTTGTATGGATACTGAATGAACAATTTTCACGCTTTCCATCAGAATGTTGTGATGTATAATCTATCGATTCACAGAATGATTTACTTGCATCATGATGGACGAATGAAAAACTGCCATCCGAATCAAGGCATACTTTTCCATGTTTAGTTTCAACAGATTGCCCAGCTTTGCATTCAACAAGGTTGTTATTTAAGTCATGGCATCTGAATGAGACTATCTTACAATCATTTGAATTTCGTGGACCATCGCAATCATTTACATTGCCTACAATCATTTGAGATTGGCTAATGAGATGGCTTGGATTTTCAAGTTCCTTGAAGCAGTTATTGTTATCATGTTTATCATTACCTTTGTCATGATCATTATCTTTTGAATGATGATCATCTCTACTGTCGCAAATACGATGATCATTATCTCGATCATGTCCTTTATTATCGCCGCGATGATGATCATCACGGTCATGTCCTTTTTTGTCATCCTTGTCACAAACTACTGGTTGTTTATGATCATCATTGCATTTAGCTGGTTTGCAATCTTTATCCCCATGGTGTCCTCTATCATCCTTATCGCAAATGACTGGAGGTTTGTCATGACAAACAGGTGGTTTGTCATTGCAAACAGGAGGCTTATCATTGCATGGAGGAGGATTATCATGGCAAGGGGGAGGGTTATCGCAAACTGGTGGTGGATTACTAATGACTTGTTTTACATTAATATCAATTTTCAGATCCGCACAATCTGAGGTATTGCAGTCTTTGTCAATAAGGTTATAAGTGAACTTCTCTTGGGCGCCGTTGCATGGAGGAATAGCGCCAGGGTTGAGTTCATAGCTATAGTCACCTGCATGAGCACCTGCTGTATGAACGGTTAAGGTACCAAATAAGCCTTGGACGATAATATCGCCACCACCGTTAGGTGCAACACCATTGATTTTGGCAATACTAGCGTTATCAAGGTGCAGGTCATTAGCTAAAAGATTGCCGTTAGCTTTGGTAGCTGATTCAACTGTTGTTTTGTTGCCACAGACCTTTTCTTGCACACATATCGAACCACAATCGTCTTTGGCATCGGGTTCAGGCATGTGTTCCACTTTCACATTGAGATCAATTTTCAAGTCTGCACAATCTGAAGTGTTGCAGTCTTTATCTTCAAGGGTGTAGGTGAATTTTTCTTGAGCGCCGTCACAAGGAGGAATAGCGCCAGGGTTGAGTTCATAGCAATATTGACCGGCATCAGCTCCCGCTGTATGAACGGTTAAGGTACCAAACAAGCCTTGAACGATAATATCGCCATTAGCGTCTGGTCCTTGGCCATTCACTTTGGTGATGACAGCGTCATCTAAATTGCAATCGTTGGCTAAGAGGTTGCCGCTTGCTTTAGTCGCTGATTCAACCGTTGTTTTACTACCGCAGACTTGTTCTTGCACACAAATCGAAGCACAATCGTCTTTGGCATCGGGTTCAGGCATGTGTTCCACTTTCACATTGAGATC
>CAYXVT010000057.1:0-4394 GCA_964468105.1 Uncultured Candidatus Berkiella sp.
AATCAGTTTCAGCTGTATAATGCCTTAAATCAATAAAATCGAAATCGTTTTTAACAATATTATTTTGGAAAGATCTATAACAATAGGTGCATAGTAAGCTTTTTTCGGCAGCGGTTGCATCAGCTGATAATCCCTCTGAATCCATGAAAACACAGCGATCAAATATTTTAAAACATCTAATAAATAATACGTGATGTCCTTGCAGTTTTAACTGTGAAGCTATCATCGCCATGGTTTTAATGTATAAATTAATGCCAGCTTCAGGCAATAATATTAAAACGGTCGCTTTGTTTGAATTTGCGATTTGAGGCTTGGCACCAATATATCTTGCGCGTAGCAACCAATAGAAATACCGCATCTTACGATACAAATTTTTAGCAACAGTATTTAATTTTTGTTTATACTTTTTCATATAGTAGTTGCAATATCATTTTCTTGAGAAGACAATAATTTTCCTCTTTGATATAAATATTGAGCCATGTCCAAATCGAACTCAGTATCTATATCAATCGAACGCTCTTGGGGCATTTCATAAATCAGTGTTTTCTCAGTTATCACTTTATCTAAACCAAAAAAGTGGGACGTTTTCCAAACATAAATTGCCCCATTTAAACCATAGCAAGGCGGACAATCTTGTCGTCGCACAAAAGGGGTTTCCAATTTTTTCATTAATGAATAAAAATTATTTGATTGCCTTTCAACCAAACTAAAATAAGGAGAATGAGATGCCAATGTTCCTGATATCACATTGATAGCATCACTTTCTTCTAATAGTTCTACTGCTCCTAATATATCTTCTGGCAGTATCAAGGGAGCTGTAACAGATATATCAACGTTTGTTTGAAATAACTTGCCCGATAATTTTTGTACTTCTCTTACACAATGCTGGATAGCTGGAAGTTTTGCTGCTTCATCAGTAGCTAAATCAACTGGGCGCTCAATGAGATAATCTACACCGCAATCTTGAGCTGCTTTTAAAATCTCATGACTATCACTACTAACAGCAATGGCATCAAATAATTTGGTGGCTTGCGCAATATTAATAATGTGCGCAATCAAAGGTGTGCCCGAAAAATCTCTAAGATTTTTATTCTTTACACCTTTAGAGCCTCCACGTGCGCATATGGAACATATTCTATTTGATTTCATCATGTGCTGCTTAAATCTTCTGGTATTTCAAAAATGTGGTTATATTCTTTATGTGCTCTTTCAAAATCAGATAGTTGGCCAATATCTAACCAATACTCTCTAATTGGAAAAGCTGCGGATTTTTTCTTCTGTTTGATGAGCGATGAAAACAAGGCCGGCATATCAAAATAGACATTTTTTGGCAAAAGTTTTAATACTTCAGGTTCAAGAACATACACACCAGCATTTATAAAAAATTTATAGGTTGGCTTTTCAACAACATCAACAATGAAATTATTCTCTAATTTGCATATACCATAAGGCACAGTATAGTCGTATTCACGAACACACATTGTAGCTGAGGCATTTTGTTGATCATGAAAATTGAGCAACTGATTAAAATCAATTTTCGTCAACAAATCACTATTCATCACAATGAGAGGCTTTTGAATCTCATCCGGAAGCAAACTTAAGGGGCCAGCTGTTCCCATTTTATCTCTTTCTTCCAAATATTTGATATCAACCCCCCATTTTGAACCATCGCCGAAATGATCCATAATTTGATCGGCAAGATAATTTATTGAAATGTAGAATTGATGAAAACCGTATTGAATAAGACTTGTCAAAATGGTTTCCAATATTGGCTTTCCACCTACTTTTAACATTGGCTTTGGGCAATCATTAGTCAATGGGCGCAACCTCATTGACATGCCTCCTGCCATTAATACGACTATGTTATCTTTTTTTTGGAGCCCAAGCAGAGAATCTAGAATTTCAATACCACAAACTTGACCTAAATCATTGACAAGAGGCATTTGACGGATTTGCTTTCTGCGCATGGTAGAGCAAATAACATCTTTATCATCACCCATTTTTGCTATAACAGGATGGTGATTCATAATCTTTACAACAGAGTCACCAAGCTTAACGGCTTGCAAAATCCCTCGTCTTACATCTCCATCTGTCACTGTGCCTAATAGCCTACGATTTTTATCAACAACTAATACGATATGTGCTTCATTGTTATCTAATTTTTCAATGGCGGCATGGATATCAGCATGCTCTGGGAGTAACAATTGTTCAAAATTTTTCATATATCAACCTGGTGTCACTTAAACATCTGAATTTCATATGCCAAAAGCGTTATTGCATATGTATTCAAGCCCTGTATTGAGATCAATTTTTGGAGCAAAATTAAAAGCTTCTTTAGCTTTTGCGATGTCCAAACAAAATTTACTATTCTGAGTTTCACTAATGTTCGAAGGTGAAATTTCAATTTTTCCTTTTTGATATAATCTTATGCAGGCTTGGGCAATCTCAAGTACAGAATATTCTCTGGTATATGCCAAGTTATAAATCCCGCGTACTTTATTATTTAATGCATTAATCATGGCGCTAACCACATCCGCTGCATGAATTAAATTAACTGATTCACTAATTGGGGGTCGTAGGTATATGGTTTCATTATTACTTGCTAAAGCCATGTGTTTCATTATCAACTTTTCTTCCGACAATCCCAAACCATAAATGGAAGATGCTCTGAGTATAGTGAGATTCAAGCCATGTTTTACGTAATAATCAAGAATTTTTTCGGCTAATAGTTTTGAATAACCATAAAATCCACCCATTGACGTATCGGATGCTTGAGCATCTTCCCTGATGTTTTTTTCAAAGGGCTTGTTATAGACAATCGCGCCTGATAAATAAATGAATGAAATTTCTCTTTCTAAAGCCCATTGTGCAAGGGGTATACAACTACGAACATTCGTGTCAAACAACTCAATATCAGTGACTTGATGTTTTTGAGAAGGAACCAATGCACCGATATGAAAGATAGCGTCAATGTCAGGGAATTTTTGGATTAATTCATATGATGTGTAATTAGTTCGTAAGTCAAAGCTTTCCCACTCCATATCCTTGGATAAATCATTAGGTCGAGTTCGTGAGCTAGCCACAAAGGGAATATTCTGATTTTGCAGCATTTGAATAGCATGACGCCCGACCATGCCACTTGCACCTGTGACTAGTATTTTCATTAAAACCAATCCATTCTTTCAGCTTTAATATCCAATTTTTTTATTTTTTCCAAAAAGTTTTCTGGTAAAAAAAGCTCTTCAACATAACGCAAACAATATCCAGACGTAATTTTTGGATTTTCAATTTTCTTACCAAGATAATAACTCATTATCGTCATCTCGGGTTCATTGAAACCATGATATGTCCGTATAGCTGTAGTGCCAGATGATCTCGCATTAATTTCAAAGGGTATCGGGCCATGCTCGCTATTCATTAACTGGATATTTATAGTTCCCATAAAGTTTAATTTTTCTGCTATTTTCATTAAAATGGGATTAAGAAATTCAAATGGTTTTACTTCTGTCAGCCAGGATGAACCATTTTTAAGTACCCTACGTGAATTAAAGGGGCCAATGATTTGATTATCTTTTGTTTTAAATATGCTACAAGTATATTCGTTATCTAGTTCATCTTTCGGTGAGCTAATCATCTTCTGCAATAATGGCAATGAAACCATGGGAAAATAACAAATTAATTCATTTTTGTCATGAATGACAAAAACATTTCGCGCCGATGTCCCTTGACGTGATTTCAATATAAATGGATAGGTTAATTTATCGGCTATTAGTAAAGCTTGTTCTACATTGTCAACTAAATAAGATTCTGGATAAGATAAATTATTTTCTTTTAAAAATTGAACAGTAAGCCACTTATCATTGGCCATTTGTACGGTTTCAATGTCAGAAACGACGATAACGGCATTTGTGTCATTTTCTAATGCTTCTTTATTCTTTGCAAAAAACAATAAATCAAATTCTGATCCAATCATGACCACATTTATTTCATTATTTTTAATAATAGCAACAAATTCATCATAGGCATTCAAGGCTTCAACTCGAGGAATCAGCACAGCTTCATCAGCTCGATATAATCCTGCATGATAGGGAGAAATGTCTGCCGCAATGATTCTGGTGTTTAGGGAGGAATGTTGTAGCGATTTAATAATTCCTTGACCAACCATACTTCCTGCGCCCGTTACCATAACTCTAATTGGTTGCACATTTCACCTCATCTTGTAACTGATGAATAATTTTTCCAACTTCTTTAATAACCTTTGGACTAAGGTGCAATCCAACAATAAACAAAAGAAAAGCTATTCCAAATTGGGAAAAAGCTGTTATTGTTTCATTATTAGTAAGTATGTTAAGAAAAAAAGGTGGAAATGAGGTATGATACGGACCTGCGCTGCT
>CAYXVT010000057.1:4404-15477 GCA_964468105.1 Uncultured Candidatus Berkiella sp.
TCCTAGAGAAATGACTGCACCATATTTCTTACACAAATCGATTAATTCCCATAAATTGGGGTGATATCTTGAGTTCACTTCAAAAGCAGTTCCTGTAAGCGCCGCCTTTTGTATTAATTGCTTAATTTTTGTTATTGGTGGAACAAGGTTAAATCTTTTGTACGACATTCCGAAGGGATGACCTAATATATCAACCTCGGGATTTTCTAAAATTAAATTAGCAAGTCTGAATTCAATTTCAATAGGATCCTCGTATTGAGAAGATTTATTAAATTGGGTTGAATTTTTTTCAATAATGCCCTCTTCACCTGGAAAGCGATGAACACTTGCCATAACTAAGTCAGCATTTTCCATGATTTTAGAGGTGACATCTAAGTTTCCATGAAAATCCATGATTTTAGTTTCAATACCAACTAAAGCCAAGCAATTCATATCTATACTCTCACGAACTTGTTGGGCAAAATTAAAAAACCAATCTTCACTTGTATTACGTACGTGCTCGCTGAAAAGAATATTTTTTAATCCAGCTTTACTTGCTGCATGATGCATCTCATGAACTGTATTTTCGCCATCAGTCCAATTAGTATGCAAATGAAAATCAAAGCTGGGAAGAATTTCCCTATCAAACTTTTGACAAGAAAGTAATAGTTTGTAAGCATTTTTTTCTGATTTTTTCATAAGTTCCCAACACAAAAATTTTGGCTCTATTGATTTTTAGTTTTAGTCTGTTTTAGATACTTATAGGATTATCTCATCTGCTTGATAATTTCTTTTTGCATATTCATCTAGCCATTCCCAATAATGCATTGGAGAAATACCCGTACCTGGTCTTTTCGCACTAATTGAGTCTTGAGAAAATTTTTCACCTTTATTTATGGACTTTCTTGCTACTAAACTTCTTCGACAAATTTGAATATTTCCACTTTCTGATATAGTTGGAACTTTCCTTTCATTTCCTTGACATTGTTCTACCGTTCTAATGCCCTTTACCAACTCATTTAATTCATCTGGCGACAAGGATGATGAGTGATCTGGTCCTACTTGAGTTTTATCAAGAGTGAAATGCTTTTCAATTACTTTTGCTTCATGGGAAATAGCACCAATAGATGCGTATATTCCCATTGTATGATCGGAATAACCTACAGGTAGACCAAAAGCTTGTCTTAACGTTTTTATGGCATTTAAATTAACTTCATCATATGGCGTAGGGTATGATGAAGTACAATGCAAAAGTACCACTTTATCTTTTAATGCAATTTGTCCTACTTCTGATTTATAGGCTTGTTTGAATTTATCGATACCAGGAGTACTTTGTTTGTCAGTATAACCAAAAGCCAATACCCCTAGCGCTTCCTCAATATCATTTAAAGTACACATTCCAGTAGATAAAATGATAGGCTTTCCAGAAAAGGAGGCCCTATATAATAGGGGGGCATTGGTGATCTCACCTGAGGCAATTTTAATAGCAGGAAGATCAAGCTTTGATATTAGAAAATCTAGACTTCCCAAATCAAATGGAGAGGCTAGAAACAATATGTCTTTTGAGTCGCAATATGCTTTTAGCTCAATGAACTCCTCTTTACTGAGCTCCAATTCAGCTATCATTTCATGTTGGGTTTTGCCCGTGCTGCTCACTTTTTGATATTCAGCCTTAGGCGCTGATTTTGTTACAACTTCATCAGTAGTAAATGTCTGAAATTTAACAGCATCTACATTGCAATCTTTTGCCACATCAACCATTTTCTTTGCATTGGCAAGCGACCCATTATGATTAACGCCAGCTTCTGCAATAATAAATACCTTATTATTATTTTTATTATACTCTTTCAATTTCAACCTCCGAATTTTGCATCATTTGAGATGTGTAGGTGTGAAAGCGCTTTATCAACACATTGCTCAAATCAGTCTCTTTTAGAGTTTCTTTAATCATTTTGGATATATTACCAATATTTTTTAACATTTTATGATTTGCAATTTTTTCTTTGAACTTTGGAGAGAGTGCTAATTCTATCGCTCGAGTAATTGAAGCTGAATCTTCTTCTGCATGCATTACAGACTGCGGACATATCCTTCCTTCTTGTCTTGCTCCAATATTGACAGTGGGTTTTTTGAAGAAAGGCACTTCTGTTAAACCACTAGATGAATTCCCAATAACAACATCGACATGAGAGATTGCACTTAAATATCGAACTTGCCCTAATGAATCAAACAGAATTGCTCGATGTTTGTTTTCATTAACAAAATCCCTTATGCAAGTTAAAATTTCTTTACCATCAACGTCTGCATTTGGCATAGTAAATATAATATTAGCTTCTTTAAAATTATTTAACGCACAAAGCAACTGTTCAATTGCATATTTTGGTTCTTTATCGCTTAAAGTTAAGGGATGATGGGTAACTAAAAAATTGATTTCCCCAAGTTTAAAGTCAATTGACTGTTCAAATTTTTCTCGATTATAAAGTTTTACTTTAGACAGGTAATCTAACCCTGGTGCACCAAAATTAAACACATATTTTGGATCTTCTCCCATTTGCAGAACTCTATTTGCATACTCTTGAGCTGCTACAAAATGTAAATGGGACATTTTTGTAATAGCATTTCTTATCGATTCGTCAAATGCACCATAAGTTGCTTCACCACCATGTAAATGTGCCAAAGGAATTTTTGCAATCATAGCAGCCTGTGTAGCAGCTAAAATTTCAAATCTATCTCCTAGTACCACTAAAACATTCGGTTTAAGCTTTGCCAAACTATCTGCAAAACCAATAACCCCTAAACCTATTGACTTGGTTACTCCAACGGCGCTATCACTGGCTAACAACATCTCTACACTGTCATTAATATGAAATCCATCTGCTTTAATTTGTTTGAAAGTCATCCCAAATTCAGGTGATAGATGCATGCCTGTTACTATTATCTGTAATTCAAGGTCAACATCATTTTGAATTTCTTTCATTAACCAATAAAGATGTCCATAATCTGCTCTACTACCAGTGATGACACATATTTTTCTTTTATCATTCATGATGCAACTCCCAATGGCATATTACTTCTGCCTAAGTAAGCACTGCTTGGCAATGCAATGACGCTATCATAGAGGGCATATGTCGTACTAAGGTCCATTTTCGGGCATTCTTTATACATCGGTAATTTATCTAAGGGTGTCCATAATCCACGAAGTCCATATCGATGCTGTTGAGCAAGGCTCATAAATTTCTCAACGAAACTCCTATTAGGCCGTTGTAGTATCAATGCGTTTAACCAATAATTACTTTTCGCATACGAAGGCTCTTTTAAAATTGTTGCATAATTTATGGCACTAAATGCTTCTAAATACTTTTGTGCAAGATTGCGTTTGTTTTCTACAAATTGCGGCAGTTGCTCTAATTGCGCACATCCCAAAGCTGCATTCAGATTAGGCAGTCGATAATTAAACCCGAGCTCATCATGGTAAAATTCTGATTGGTGTGGACGTTTTGCGGTCGTTGTCAGGTGTTTAGCCTTTTTCGCTAATTCGGCATCATGCGTCAAAATAGCACCACCACCACCTGTTGTGGTGATTTTGTTACCGTTAAAGCTTATTACGGCTGTTTGTCCAAAATTTCCGGTATGCTTGCCTTTGTAATAGGATCCTAAGGATTCTGTCGCATCCTCAATTATCGTCAGGTGAAATTCCTCACTCAGAGATTGCAAACTATTCATATCAACGGGATGACCGTAAATGTGAACTGGAATGATTGCTTTTATTCTTCTGCCTGTTATTTTATTAAAACATTCATTATTTTTAATGATGGCATTTTGATGAAGGTACCCACGTAACTTTTCAATATCAATGCCTAGATTTAATGGATCGCTGTCAATAAAATGGCAAATTGCTTGGCAATACGCTACAGCATTTGCTGTTGCGACAAATGTTAAAGAGGGAAGCAGAACTTCGTCATTTGGTTTAACTTGGGCCAGAATAAGACTGATATGGAGAGCAGCTGTGCCATTAACAACTGCTACGGCATAAGGAACGCCCGTGTACTCAACCAGTTTTTGCTCAAACAGATTAACATATTCACCAACACTTGAAACCCATCCACTATCAATACAAGATTTAACATATACCCATTCGTTACCACCAAACTCTGGTTTATGTAGTGGAATTTCATCTTCTGTTTGTCCTAATACACTCACAAGCGCTGTCAGGCATTCATCTATTTTAATCATATTATAAATTGTAGATCCCAGGTTTATACATTTTTTGATTAGCAGGATCTGAAAACCAATGTATTGTTTTCTCAAGTCCTTTTCTTAATCCGTCAGTATCTGAAAACTGTGGCTGCCATTCGAGTAATTTTTTTGCAAGCGTATTATCAGACCATAATCTTTCAACTTCGCTGTTTTTCGGACGAACACGCTCCGTATCAGCAACCACACTAATATCTGCATTCATAATCTTTGCTATCATCTGAACCAAAGATGCTATTGAAATCTCAAAATTCGTTCCCAAATTAATTGTCTTGCCTATAATGTTTGGTGCATCCAAGGCTTTAACAAAGGCGTTAGCTGTATCAACAACGTAAGTGAAATCTCTTGTTGGTTCTAACGAACCTAATTTAATTTCTTTCATACCTTGGGTAATCTGAGTTATTACGGTAGGAATGATGGCGCGAGCTGATTGCCTAGGACCATAAGTATTAAAGGGTCTAATGATTGATACAGGTAAATCAAATGAATGATAATAAGATAGTGCAATTTGATCTGCTGCAATTTTGGAAGCTGAATAGGGAGATTGGGGTTGTAATGGATGCTTTTCATCTATTGGAACATATTGCGCTGTTCCATATACTTCACTTGTTGAGGTATGAATGACTCTCTCTATCCCCAAATCTCTTGCTGCTTGAACTATATTTAAGGTACCTTTAACATTGGTTTCAAGGTAGCTTTCAGGGGAATGATATGAATAAGGGATCCCTATAAGCGCTGCTAAATGTAAGACATTGCTGCAAGATTCCATGGCTTTTTTAACCCCAAATGGATCTCTTACATCTCCAGAGAAGATCTCAACTTCTGATAGGATATCCTTACTAACAAAATCTAACCAACCCCAAGAATTAAAAGAGTTATATTCCACGAAGGCTTTAACTTTATATCCTTCTTTTATCAAGCATTCCGTAACATGAGACCCAATAAATCCGCCGGCGCCTGTGACAAGAATTTTTTTATTACTCATTGCTTTTAACCATTTTCATATTTTAATTTATTTTTGTTTATGTCGTTATATGGGCATTTGCCAAATGTTGAAAGGGTTGGTTCGCTTGAAATAAATCGTTGTACTTACCTTGGCCTACAACTTCTCCATGATCTAGAACATATATTAGATCACAATCCTTCACTGTATTTAATCTATGAGCAATTAAAATTATAGTTTTGCGATGGGCAAGGCTTCTAATGGCTTCCATAATAATCTTTTCGGTCATTCCATCTAGCGCACTTGTTGCCTCATCAAATATTAATAATTCAGGATCATGATATAGCGCCCTAGCTATACCTATGCGTTGACGTTGACCTCCACTTAATCTTACACCACGTTCACCAACTGAAGTTTCATAACCTTGTGGTAAATCATTCGTAATAAAGTGATCTAAGTTTGCAAGTTTTGCAGCATTTTTAACAGCATGCATGTCAATTTCATCAGCGTTCACGCCTAATGCAATATTGCTTGCGATAGTTGTGTCTAATATAAAAATGTTTTGTGGAACATAGCCAATATTTTTCTGCCAAGTTTGGATATTATTTTTAGTTATATCTAAACCATCTACTACTAAAGACCCTTGGGATGGTGTTAAAAGTCCTAAAATGATATCAATGAGTGTTGTCTTGCCTGCTCCCGATGTTCCCACTATTCCAATAGTGGAATGCCTTTGCAAATTAATATTAACATTGACTAATGCTGTTTTTTCCGAGTTCGGATAATGATAGTGGATATTGTTAAGCAATAATGCCTTTTTAAAACAAAGTGCTTCACCTTTTTCTTGTATTGGGTCTGCCTCGAATAATTGCATTTCCCGAAATAATGTTTCTAAAGCCGTAAAGTGATATTTAATGGAAGTAAAACCTACGAATAGCTGCTGCATTGCAGGCATCATACGGTAGCCAGCCAAAGCATATAGGCCAAGTAAGGGCATAAATTTACTGATATCTTCTTTGGTGGCGATAAGATATAAGGCAATTAGTATCATTCCACCAAATGCTATTCCTTCAACAACATATCTCGTTACCAATGGAGAAAGCTGGCTTAAGGTCTCTGCTTTTGCATACTTTGTTGCTTTATGGTTAAAGTCTTCGACAAATCTCTGCTCTCTACCTAAAATTTTGAGTTCTTTAATAGCACCCATTACTTCATTAAGTACCTTATATCGCAAAGTACTGACTTCTGATGCAATTCTACCTGCAGATGCTAATTTTTTACGGATCACAGCATAACTTACTGCATATGCCGTACCTAGAATAAAGATAACGCAAATTGCAAATACTGGCTCAACTACAAACAATAATAAAGTGATACAAAGTAGAACCATACTCTTGGAAAATGATTGAATACAGTTAATGAAAATACCAACAACTAACTTATCTGAATCAACTACAACGTTTTTTGCTAAATCATTACTGTTGCGATTCAAAAAAAATACATATGGTTGAGCAAGATATTTTTTTAATAAGTTAGTGGATATTTTTGTTCCTTGGTTGTAACAAAATCGCATTGTTATCCAAGAAACGATTGCTGAAAATGCATTACCTAATACTAAAATCAAAAACACTAGCCCACCAGTAAAGAGAATAAATAATTTGGGATCCGCAAATCCAAAAAACTGATATGTTAGTGATAAATAATGATTGGATTGGATGACTTCAGGCTTTGTAACTACCAGTAAAAAAGGTAAGATAGCCGCTATCCCAACCATTTCTACTAAACCCATTGCAACTATGGATAAAATTATGAGTGATAATTTCTTTCTTTCGCTTTGATTAAAAAAGAATAGAATTTTTGTCAAAGTTTTTGTCATGAGTTGTGTCGATACTTAATCTATTGCTTCAGTTAGTTTTTCATCTTTATGCTTAAATTCTTGGTATGCCATTGCCAAACCATGTCTTAACATTGTCTTGGATTTCCAACCTGCCTTTGTTATTTTATCAACACATAATACCTTTCTTGGCGTACCATCAGGCTTCGATGCGTCATAAATAATTTCGCCCTCAAAACCCACCACCTTTGCTATCACTTGTGCGAGCTCGGCAATCGTTAAATCTTCACCACAGCCAATATTAACAATCGGCGCAACTTCCTTTGAACTAATAAGCGTTTGAAACTTTTCATCGCTTAAATTCATCAAGAACAAACAAGCTTGTGCCAAATCATCGCTAAATAGAAATTCGCGTTTAGGAGTACCAGTTCCCCAAACGATGACTTGTTCTTGATTTGAGAGATGAGCTTCATGCATTTTGCGAATGAGCGCAGGGATCACATGGGAGGTGTTTAAATCATAGTTATCACCCGGTCCATATAAATTGGTAGGCATCACTGCTAAAAATTGTGTTCCAAATTGACGATTAAATGCCCAACACATCTCAATGCCAGCAATCTTTGCCAATGCATAGGGGCGGTTCGTCGATTCCAAAGATCCGGTTAACAAATATTCTTCTTTAATCGGTTGCGGACAATTTCTAGGGTAGATACAAGAAGATCCCAAAAACAGTAATCGTTTTACTTTGTTTTCTTTGGCTGCATGAATGATATTGTTCTGAATTTGCAGATTTTGATAAATAAAATCAGCCGGATAATTATCATTTGCCCAAATGCCACCCACCTTTGCCGCAGCTAAGAAAACATAATCTGGTTTGTTTTCTTGAAAAAAGGCATCCACCGCTGTTTTATCGGTGAGTTCTAATTGAGAATGGCTTTTTGTAATGATGTTGGAAAAACCCTGCGCATGTAAGACTCTGACTAATGCCGAACCGACTAAGCCATTATGCCCCGCCACATAAATTTTGCTCTTAATATCCATTATTCTTGATACTCAAATACTTTATAACCTTCTTTCTGGCATAGCGCATCTCGTTTAGCTAAGCTTAAGTCTTCTCTGACCATTTCTTTCACTAATTCAGAAAATGTCGTTTTGGGGAACCATCCAAGTTTTTCTTTTGCCTTGGTAGCATCACCCAATAAGGTTTCAACTTCGGTAGGTCTGTAATAACGAGGATCAACAGCGACCAAACAAAGTCCTGTTTTAACATCAATCCCCTTTTCGTTTTCAGCAGTTCCTTCCCAGCGTAATTGAATGCCTAATTCTTTTGCCGACAAATTGACAAACTCACGCACGCTATATTGTTCGCCGGTGGCAATCACAAAATCATCTGGTGAATCTTGTTGCAGCATCAACCACTGCATTTCAACATAATCCCTGGCATGTCCCCAATCGCGCTTGGCATCCATATTTCCTAAATACAAGCAATCTTGCATGCCCAATTTTATTCGAGCCAAAGCACGCGTAATTTTACGAGTCACAAAGGTTTCACCACGCACTGGAGATTCATGATTAAACAAAATCCCATTGCAGGCATAAATGCCATAAGCTTCACGGTAATTGATCGTGATCCAATGTGCGTAGAGCTTGGCGACAGCATAAGGCGATCTGGGATAAAAAGGAGTCAACTCATTTTGCGGAAAAGATTGGACTTTCCCAAATAGCTCTGAAGTGGAAGCCTGGTAATAACGTGTTTTTTTCTGTAGACCTAAAATTCTAATGGCTTCTAAAATCCGCAATGCTCCTAAGGCATCGGCATTGGCGGTATATTCTGGTTCTTCAAACGAAACAGCGACGTGACTTTGCGCCGCCAGATTATAAATCTCATCCGGCTGAATTTGCTGAATAATCCGAATTAAACTTGTACTGTCGGTCAGATCACCATGATGAAGCACAAAACGGCGATTGTTTACATGCGGATCCTGATAGAGATGATCGATTCGATCGGTGTTAAAAAGCGAAGTCCGGCGCTTGATCCCATGGACTTCATAGCCCTTCTGTAGCAAAAATTCAGCAAGATAGGATCCATCTTGCCCAGTAATTCCGGTAATCAGGGCTTTTTTGGGTGATACAGACATGAGGCTATTCTCTTTGTACAAGCGTTATTTTGAGGTTTAGCAGATTGTACCGAGTTCATTCGTAAAAACAACTAAGCATCTCACAACAAGGGGCAATATCATGCCGTAGTGAATTGTTAATTTGCTGATTTTAAATCACTTTTATGGATGTTAGCTTTTTGACCAATATCAATTTTCTCGACTTAAATGTAGCGTAAATTTTTTATGGCATTTATCTTGATAGATAACATTTCTTTGTAGTCCAACAAGAAAATGCCAATCTGACAAAAAAAGATTGCATCTGTTAAAAAACACCGGTATTTTCACCGATGCTTTATTAAAGTCATTGCCATGGAAGAAGAAGTTTATAATGATAGCAATCGTACTTGTGGGTGGTAAACGATCTCTTGTTAGTGATTACCCAGAACTCCCTTTCCCTTTAATCCCTGTCGCTGGCGAACCTTTTCTCTACTGGCTAACGCAATGGCTTAAAACTCAAGGATTTAATCACATCGTATACTCGGCTGGACACTATGCAGATAAAATCACGGCCTGGGCTCACCACTTTGCCAATATCGATCGCTCTCTTACCTTAGACGTGGTCACCGAAGTACGTCCATTAGGCACAGCTGGTGCAACGGCACTATGTGCCAATCGTTATCCTTCCAATTTTACTTTTGTAGTCAATGGGGATTCCATATTGTTAACCGATGTTCGTCCCTATATCAAAAAATTAAAGCAGGCAGATAACTTGGACGGTATTATCCTTGGTACAAGCGTCACCAATGCCGGACGCTTTGGAACCTTAGAAGTTGATTCCAATCAGCGGCTTCTTGCCTTTAGAGAAAAAAAAGCAGGACCTGGCCCCATTAATGCCGGCGTGTATTTATTAAAAAACGAACTGTTGTCAGATGTGAATACTGATAAAGAGACAAGTCTTGAATATGAATGTTTCCCCTCTTGGTTAAACCAAGGTAAGCATATTCAAGTGGTCGATGATGCCTCACCTTTTATTGAAATTGGCACACCTGAATCACTCAAGCGTGCCCAAGAACTTATTTTAGAATATCAATCGGTTATTACTGGGCATCAAGATTCTCAGGTTGCTTAGAGAAAGGATAACTTTCTCGACATTTCTTTCCCCTCTCCCATTTCCTACTACGCTCAGAAGCTTCGTAGGACAGGTTGGGAGAGAGGGGTAGGGCCTGCCTGCCGAAGCTTCTTCCTACTACGCTCAAAACTTTGAAGAAACTAGCATAGGCAGGTGAGGGGTTATGATGTCTGAAAATCCTTTAAAAAGGACATTGGCGTTTGGCTTGCGTAGAAATATAAATTGTGGCGATCAGGGTATTTAGTATCAAATACAACGACCTGTTTGAAAAATTGTTTTAATTTCGCTTTTAATTCTTCTTTTGACTCAAATTCATGTTCATGATCATCATGACTTGAGCCATGTTCGGCTTTGATAATAGTGTAGCCACTTAACACGCCATTAGGTGCTAAACGCGCTAAAATATTTTCAAAAATCTGATTCATTTCATCGATGGTAAAATGCTCAATTGCCGCATCCCAAACAATATTGGAAAACTGGCCTTGGGGTAATGAATACCTAATGTCACTTACTTGATAATCTATTTTATCGCTTTTGAAATGCTTATTTGCATGCGCAATGGCTTTAGGATCAAAGTCAACGGAAATAATTTTTTGTGCACGGATAGCATAAAAGTGATGTGCATTGAACCCATCTCCACAACAGAGCTCTAAAATGGTCGCCTTTTCTTTGATCGCCAAAAGGCTAAATATCCCGCGTTCCCATCCTAAAGGATTTTTAGTGGCAGACCACTGATAATGCTGATCGATAAAATGATCGAACCATTCTGGATTAGGCTTCACGGCCCATTGGCAATAGAGCTGAGCTTTATGAGTAAGAGCACTAAGTTTTCTCA
>CAYXVT010000057.1:15487-16386 GCA_964468105.1 Uncultured Candidatus Berkiella sp.
TTAAAGTGCTGGATAAGAAAGAGGAAAGGATCTCGCTGATGTTGAATAAGAGATTTTATGCCAGATTTAACCAGTTCCATCCGAAAGCCCGCCTGTGGTGAAATCGGCAATCCTAGCAATTTCAATGATCTGGGTCAATTAATTTGGATAGTATTCTAAAATGAAATTTTCAAATCATTCTTCACCTTGTTCATTTTTTTAGCGTGTTCATAAATTATGAACACGCTAAAAAAATGAACAAAAAACACAAATAAACAATTTAATTAAACAGAAAACCATTTTTATTGAATTATTTTCACAAGAGATTGTAAAACGATTATATTTTCTGTACGATTTTCAAATAGGCAACTCTTTAAAGGCAATTTTCAGAACACAAAGAAGTTCATCTGTGTATTATCCACACTGTAATATCAACCCTTTCCGGATAGTATTAACTGTATGATTTTATTGAATAATTTCATTTAAACCAATAAAAAAAGGGTTAAAGTATACCCTTGCAGGGTACAAATGTGCTATGATATTTATTGAAACAGCATTATTTACAAAACTTCTTCCAAACTACCTATCTGACGAAGAATATAGATGTTTGCAAGAGTATTTGATGGAAAACCCGAATGCCGGTGATGTTATCCAAGAGACTGGTGGATTACGAAAAATACGCTGGTCATCTGGTAATAAAGGAAAGCGAGGAGGAGTAAGAATTATTTACTATTCGTACATAGCAAAAGATCAAATTTATCTAATGACAATATATTCTAAAAATGAAATAACCGATTTATCTTCTGATGACAAAAAAGGATTAAAGCAACTAGTAGCGAAAATACTTAAAAGGCACTAATTATGAAAACAACACACAAACGTAATCTATTCGAAGAGTTAAAAAAAGGTTTTGAAGAAAT
>CAYXVT010000058.1:0-5100 GCA_964468105.1 Uncultured Candidatus Berkiella sp.
TTCTGTGGTTGTTTCTTCAAATAGGCCACTTCTAATGGTGTAGATTTTCGAGACAATATCTTGTTGCGCTCTGGGAAACGATTAAATTGCTTAATAATCTGTTGGTGCTCTTTAGCATTGTTCAAAAAAATCAAGGCAGTTTCTTTTAAATCAGGCGGCGTATCAGCAACTAATTGTTCAAAAAACGCCACGCTTTGATTTTGAGAGTTGATATCTTCGGCATGAAGTAAAGGCATGTATAAAAAGATGCGCTCAGCCAGGATAAGTTTTTTATCATACCCTTTTGCAATCGCCTCTTTGGCCACTTTGTATGCTATTTTGTCATCTTTAAACATTTTGGGTGAATTAGGAAACATATATCTTGAAAACTGATCGATCAAGATAACATAGGCCAGTGTTCCCCTTGGTGTTTCAAGCCATTCATTGAGTTCGCCTTTGAGCGCTTGTTTTCTTAAATCGGCATATTGGAAAGTAATCGTATCGTTTATTTCTTTATTATCGTGTATCCACCACACTTCCATATTAAATAATGGTTGAGGGTGATTTTCATATTCAAACCAATTGTCTACAACCTTCCCAATCATTTCTTCATTGTAAGTAGGCTCTGACATCGCATTAAACGATATCGTCATCAATAGAATTGCTAAAAAACAAGTGATTTTTCTAAACATGTTTATACACTCATATTGCTTACCGTTGCTCTGAAGGCAACAAATGTAAGCAATCTTACTCTTGAGTGTCGTTTAATTCAATAGCCGGCTTGAGCGAAATTACGCTGTATGCTTTATAACCCATGCAACATATTTGTCCATCCAGCCTTGTAAGAATTTTTTGCTGGCTTCGCCAATATTGCCCGCCTCATCAAATAGTCCTTCCTTTGCTTGAATAAAAGCTTCAGGTTGATTTAGGGTTGGCATATCTAAATAGGCAATAATGTTGCGTAAATTTTGTTGTGCTATTCCTGTACCGGTGGCACCAACAGAAACACCAATCACACCTGCAGGTTTTCCTGCCCAAGCACTTTTTCCATAAGGTCGTGATCCTTGATCGAGTGCATTTTTAAGGACACCAGGAATGGAACGATTATATTCAGGGGTGAGAAATAAAACGCCCTGTGCTGCCGCTATATCCGCTTTGAATTGCTTAACTGCTGGTGATTGATTGGCATCATCATCTTGATTGTAAAGTGGTAAATCACCTATTTGCAGATGTTTGAACGAAAACTCTGCGGGCGCTAATTTTTCAAGCGCATTAGCCATTTTACGATTAAGCGAATCTTTACGAAGACTGCCGACGATAACAACAATTTGATATTGGCTCATAAAATATCCTATAAAATGAAATAAAGATTAATTTATATCTCACTTTACCAAAAAGCATGCTTTAAGTCAGTGGCTGGATGACAAAAATAGCACGCAATCTGACTTGGAATTCACCTATCATTCAGTTTCTTTTGCAAAAGGGGTTAACGGTTTTGGATCCTACTTGATGTTCTCGCTCTTGATTCTTCGGATGCCGCGACAGGTTTTTCCGACGGTATTAATTCCTTCAATGAAGAGAATTTCAATTGAGCTCGTTTGTGAAACTCATCGCGTTGTTCAGCAGGAAGTATTAGGGCAAGTTCATTTTCGAATTTTTGTTGCCACTGGTGTAATTTGTTTTCAATTTTTTCAACTTTCGAGAGGGGTTCCAATACTCGTTCTTTCGAAAAATCAATTTGCTTGTCCCAAATACCCAATCCCCAGAAATATCTTTGCGCAACAGTTCCACCGACAAGAGTACCCACGCCTGATATTGTACTTGCAAAACCTGCTAACAAACCTTTAAAGGCTGCAAGTGCAATCGGATTAGCAAAAACGCTCGCTGCTTTCCAAGCCGAGAAGCCCATAATAGCACCCCATGTTCCAGCAAAGGCACCATAAGCAGCTATTCCTAAAGCGGCCAGCAAAACCACGGTCTTCAACGTTTTCTTAAGGCTGACTTTATCGCCCCATCTAAATTCTTTGGCAAAATTACTTTTGATATCACGCAACAATGTTTCGGTTAAACTATAGGTACTAAACTCTTCACTGCACCATTTTGCCAAAATAACGCCAAGCGATGACATAATAAAGACTAAAGGTGTGGTGAATGTTTTAGATAATACCGCAATCATCGTGAGTACAAATGCTGCTCTTTGCGCTAAATAATGCGCCATTCGTTCCGTCTTGGTTGTTCTTGTTTCTGGGTTTAATAAACTCAATTTAGAGGAGCGAGCACTGCCCGCTTTCAGCTGAATCAAATGTATATTTTTTAAATAATCTGATTCAATTTGATATTTACACACAACAGGCGGCAAAGGCTGATGTTTGTCGAGGCGATAATTATATTCATTCTCTATGCGCTTTTGGATCCCACGCGCTGAATTCATCACGGTATCTGAGTAGATCTCGGGTAAAACCCCTAAAGCAAAAGGGGATTTGCGTGTACCATCACGCGAATATAATTCATTGTAAAAGGGTTGTTTTTTCTTTGTTTGAATTTTCGCCTTGGGATGCTGTTGTTCCCAGATTTTTTCTTCCTGTTGGGCACGCAAGCCACCTACTTTTGCCAATTCATAGAGCTCTGGAACGAAGCAGCCTTGGTTATTATTAGCTTGGTCTAAAAGGGTAATAAACCCTACATCTGTAGAACGAATACTGGGTGGTGCCCATTCGGGTTTTATCCAATACTGGAACCCATAGTAAGTATTATCTTTAAAATCTTTCCAAAGCTCTTTGATATCGAGTATTAGCTGCATTGAGCCATCTCCAGGGGTTAGTTTATGCAATGTCTTCCCTGGAAATGCATGATAGCTAGTCTTAATGGTCTGAAAAAGTAACATGGTAAGTTAAATAAATCAAGCAATAACAAGCTTATTTATATCCTTGTGCAAAGGCATGACCTAAATTCACCGCCATCTTTGATATCAATACGCGTGAAGGTGCAATATTTACTATAGTGACTTGAGGGAAATAGTGGCCCTTACAATGCTGAGATTAGACAGTGAAAGGTTGAGCCCGCATGTTGTCCAACATCATCATCTTGTGCAAAATCATCAACACTGGCACTGGTAACAAAAAGTGTTTTTAAATCACTACCCCCAAAACAACAGCTGGTTAAATTTTTTGCAGGAAAAGGATACTTATTGATGAGTTCACCATGAGGAGAATATTGATAAATATGATAACTTGCCCAACCTGCCACCCACAGACACCCTTTTTTATCAATAACTAACCCATCCGGAAAACCTTGCTCTTCAACGAATTTAACAAATACCGCTTTTTGATCAATTTGGCATGTTTGTGAATTAAATTGATATTGATAAATGGTGCGCGTTAAAGAATCGACAAAATAGAATTTGCTATTATCAGGACTCCAGCCTAAACCATTTGAAACATAAAATCCTTCATCCATGAGCGTAATGTCACCAGTTGGTGTGATACGGTAAAGCTTTCCAATATTATCTTGAAAGCCCTTGTCCATTGTTCCTACCCACAAGTTTCCTTTCAAATCCAGAGCGCCATCATTAAAGACTGCCCTTTCTTCCGCTATGAGATTGGCTTTAATACGATTAATTTCTGCCGTTTTATTCACTAAAGTCATTTTCACTAATGCGTTGGACATAATACCAACCAGTTCACCATCACTATTAATGTCTATGCAGTGTAAAGGCGCTGGTAATTTATAAGATTTAGATGCGTTAGTTTTAACGTTGTAACAAAATAAATGCGGATTTTTGGTATCAATCCAAAATATACTTTGGTGGGAGTCACTCCATCTTGCGCTTTCGCCAACGGAAGGACAAAATTCATTTATAACTTGTATGTTTTTGTTCATTCATTACTGCCCTTTAAAAAATTGTCATCCGCTTCACTTTTTATATTCCCCTTGACAGGGCTGTGTATAATATTTAAAGTGCCAACTTATCGTAAAATACCATAATGCTTTGTTCAAAAAAACGTTTATATGAAAATATCGAAGCCGCTAAGCAAGTTGATGCCTTTACTTTCGATTTTATCGAATGCTTTGCTGCACCCCGCCGTTCAAAAGTTCGCTGGCTATAGCTGATCCTTTTTTAAACTTAACTTCCAAGCGCTTCTGCGCCTGTTTCTATTTTAAAAATAAAAGGTAAAAATTATGCACGGCGGCCCTAACGCTCAAAACTCAAGTAAAAGTGAAACGGAAGCGGCCATTCTTTCGCTCGCACAGAATAGTTCTCATGATCCTAAAATCATAGCTCAACTTGCCGTTGCTGCAGCCAAGAATCATCTTTTCTCGGCATTGGGCTTCTTCTTTGATGAACATTTCGAGGATATTTTACCTAACATTTCATTAATCATGCATTTTGTTTTATCTTGTGTTGAAACGCCACCTCCATTAAATGATGATGATTACGAAAAAGTTATGGTGGTTGTCAGAAAATTGCTCTATCTACATGTTGATCAGCTTCCAGATGATTCAGATTTATTTTCTCGCATGATCTATTGTCTAATGAATGAAAAAAAACATCCTTTGGAAAATGCTCATCTTATTCGCAAAATTGTTATTAACAAAGGTGAGCTGTTTAAAAGGAAATTTTTAACAAACATCCTGGAATGGGCAGCGCAAAATGGTCATAATGAATTAGCTGAAGCGCTATTACCTTGCTTTGTTCCTATTTGGCAATCGAAAACTAAAGCGTTTTGTCTTGTCATGCAGCGCTGGGATCAGGGTGAAATCTTAGATCTCTTGCTCTTACATCATCAACGTTTTTCTAAAAATTCTATAGAAGAAGCCTTTATTGAAGCCGCAGAAAAGGGCTATACAACCAATATTGACAAGTTCCTGGCTAAGACGAGTGTTGGCAAAAACAAGACCGTTGTCTGCGAAGCGTTAAAAAGGGCGGCCAGCAATAGTCATATGCCAGTTGTAGTAACTCTTTTTGAGAAAACCAAACTTTCTTCTTCTGAGAAGCAATGTGTTTTTAAATTCGCCTCTCCTGTTTTTTTACAAGCAATGCATGGCGTTGTAATAGATGAGTTTAAGAAACTGGAAGGGTCTATTTTGCTTGAGGGCGCATTACACTTTACAGAATCGATG
>CAYXVT010000058.1:5166-16350 GCA_964468105.1 Uncultured Candidatus Berkiella sp.
TACACAAGCGAATATTACCACCGTTCTCACTCGTGGACTTGAACAATTTCAAAAATTATTGGACCAAAGATATCCGCATCCCGCTCCCGTCCCTTTGTTGCTGGATGACGAACCCAGAGTAACGACCCTAGAAGAAGAGGATCTCGTTGCTCGCCTTGAAGGCTTTAATATTGAACCTTACCCAAGACCCTCAACGGCAGAAATGTCAGAACTAAACGCTTATGGTGATAGCCTAGCACGAGAAGTATTAACGCCCGGATTTAAGTGTTTTTCTGCAAGCAATAGTATAAAAAGGAGTAGCACGGATAGAGCAGCAAAGGACCAGCAAAGAGTTTTGGATAGAAATAAATTTAACAAGAACAAATAGAATAGGGAGATAACAATGATCGATGGGATATTAGATAATGATCACGCAATAGTAAGAAGATATTATCTTTTTCTAACCACCACGTCTATAGCTTTAAAATTGAATTTCAACCATTATTGGGCGCTTGCTTTTGGCATAGGACAGAATCTTATTGATTCATTTTTTGGCATTGGTGCGTTTTTCACCAGGAAATTTTGGGGTGAAAAAAAAATAAGGGTTAACTTTACGCAAGGCGAGGTCATTTCGCCAAACATTTTAACCACTGATACCACCGCCAATTCTCCTGCAAAGATCTACTTTGGTCTAGAATACCCAGTAAAAACGACATTATCCGAACTTGAATATCAAATTAGCAGAGACTTAAAGGAAATCTTGGAATCAACGGATTTACTTGGAACAGAAGGTGCTCCAGTGACACCTGAGAATATTAAAGCCTCTACTCATAAGCTCGTCAGTCTGGCGTTCGGAAAAAGTCCTTCCTGGTTTTATCTTTACGATCAAAAGAGAGTACAAGAGAATTCTTATCACTTAAAGCTTTCTAGGAACGACCCCTTCACCGGTAAAATTAAATTTAAGCTGGATTAGCATGAAAAAAGGGATCAAGGCTGATCCCTTTTCACAAACAAAGCAAGATCTATATTTCAACCAGAGCTACAGATAGGAGTTGTGTGTCGGTACCAAAGGAATAGTTTAGAACATCTTTAAAGGCAGCACATTGTTGAATAATGTCGTGGCCAAGCGTATCCATGTTGAAATTAGTAACATTTTCTTTGTTTGCATTATAAAAATCGAACACGCAATTTTCAGGAATACCCTCAAATTCAACCTTGCTCGTTATGTTTAAATATTGTGTGCCACCAGAGACTTCCTGCTTGTCTTCGTTGATTAATTCTCTCATAAGATCCTCTTTCATTTTTTAATAATAGGATTAAATAAAATCTACTTTCGTAGGTGCAACCACATCCATACGATCACCAAGAATTTCTAATTCGTTGAAAGTGCATGCTGATAAAACCAGCGCCAACTTGTGCTCATCTGTTAATGTATTGTCAGCTTGAAACGTTTGTACCAGCAGACCAACGCAAGCATCTGAAATCCCATCAGTGGGGATTAATTGTGTTACCACAAGATTGCCGGCTCCACAAACCTGATTGAGCTGTTCAACATTAAGTACTTTCATTATTTACCTCTTTATTTGCACTTTTAGAAAACACCATGGAAGGAAAAAGTTTGGTGCCCTGAACTTTGATCCACACTTTTTCAAACACCCTACACAATGCGCCATTGGCAATCACATTGCAACTGGTGATCAACGGGTCGAGAATAACATTCAACGCCAAAATAATGGCAATCATTTCACCATTAAAATTCAAGTATGTTTCATAGATGGGCAACATAATAAATATTGCCCCGCCAAGTACCGCTGCGGTAGCAAAACGTGCCAACACAAAGATAATGCTAAAATTAAACCAAGTCGCTAAATCGGGATTGACCCCATAAAAATGTCGGTAAATTAAAAAGCACAAAAAGGCGTTGGCAATGCAATCTCCTATTTGTTGTATATTGGTGGTTGCAGGAATAATGGCTTTGGCAAGCCCTGGATCTTGCAATGTTTTTGATGCCCCTAATATAGTCCAAGGCATGGTAGACAAACTGCAGCCTGAGGTTAAAGCGATGGCACCTGCTGGTAATATGGATTGGATATTCTTCAGCAACTGACCAATAGAACGTCCGGCGCCTAAAGCAAATAAGAAAAATAAGTAAACCGCTAAAAAGAACACTAACCAAATCACAAGCAATGAGTAATGAGTAAAAACTTGCGTTAATAATTTTGTTTGAAAAATTTGCGCGGCAAATCCCAACACGAAAAGGGGAATAAGCTTGGCAAAAACTTTCGTTAGCAACCATTCCATCTTTTGTTTACCCTGCGCGATGAACTGGGTAAGAAAGCCATTTTTAGTAAATCCTGCAATGAAGCCTAAAATAATCCCAAATAGCACGCCATTTTGTGCAGACCACCATTTTGGCATGCTCAAAGGCAATCGCCACAGGGCAGACCATTGCTCGCCGATAGTGGAGGCACCAAAAGACGGCAAATAGGAGCCAATAAGACTTGCACTACCAAAGGCATACCATACGCTTGTCATATTCGAAAAGGCTTCAAAGAGAAGTAAGGCAAGGATAAACAGCGGCGCTCGACGTTCAAAGCCCTGGATAGTGTGAGAGATAAAAAAGCCAACTGTAAGCGGCATAATCCATAAAAGCAGATCTTTAATGAACAAACTTAAGGTGTAGAACCCTTGATGCAAGATAAGGGGCAAATAATCTGCTGCCAAAACATAGCCAATGAGCACAAGGCATGTCTGTACACTGCGGTGCTTTAAGTATAAACCTAAGTTTGTTAACATATATTGTTTTCAATGCAAGGAATAAGGCGTTATCGTATCATTACTACTACCCCAAATGTCAGGGCTGGCTGATAAAATACCCCATTTTATTAGGCACAATCCCACTCTTTCATCCATTATTCATAATAACATTGGCAAAAAGGATAATATTACTAATCCCTTTTAGTTGCTACTTTAATTATTTTTTTTCCTATTTGAAGGTTTAGATTTATCCTCAGCAGCCACTTCTCTAAATTTTTCAAATCCCTCCTTCAAATAAACATGACACAATTTTTTAGAAAGATCTTTATCCTCCTGAGAGATGCTCATTTTATTCATATCTAAATTCATTTGCTGGCAAAGTTCTAGCATGCGTGATTTAAATGCATTTTTGGGTTCATTTAGCCTTATGTCATCAATAATGTCATATAAAACACCGCGCAGAATAACGCCCTTTTCATGATTATTCAATACACGCTCTTGTTGAAGCTTATCCATAACTGTCGCTAGCTGATCCATTTGTTGATTACGTTTTTTAGTAAAAACGCTACCAATTGTTGCGTTAATACGTTGCAATATGCCATGTGCATATTTTTCTGTTACGCTACTTTCGTATTCTGCTTTGATTCCATTCTTAATATTATTTTTACCTTTTCCATATTTTGAAAACAGCTCCTCAAACGCTTGTTGATGAATTTTACTGATTGGTTGATAAGTAATAACATCCGACTTAAGCGTTTGAAAATGGACTTGCTTTCCTTGTTTTTCTTTTTCCGGAATAGGAGAGCGTTCTTTTTTAGAGGGTAGCCAACTCTTGCTATGTAGTTTTTCACTTAAAACATTTGGCTTTGTTTTTTTTGTGCTTGTCGGTTTTACAACAGATTCCTTTGGAATTGATTTTTTTGTACTGGCCGTACTTGTTACTTTCTCACTTGTTGTCTTTGGACTAGATGTTTTTGTGCTTGTAGTGTCTGGTGATTTTGAACTTTTAGACTTTACATGATCATGAGAGTGATCATGAACATGGTCATGCACATGATCCACATTTGGTGAGGGCGGCGGGCTCGATTGCTTTACTAAAAACTGAACCCTTTCTCTGACGTGTATCGCAACGTCGACATCACTATCTAAGGCATCCCCTCTTAAGTCTTCTAGATTATGTTCAGCAAATGCTCTTAATGCTTCCGAGTCCATTTGAGCATATTCTTCTTCAGGTGATAATCCAAGCACCCCTCCCATATAACCATTCCATAGTGAATTGTCGCCACAAGTATTTCCTTTTTGTTGCTTACATGGCGCAGGTTGAATTGACATTCCTATATCATTATTTGCATTCAATAATAAATCGAGCGTTTCCATATATGCGTAGTAATATGCCCCCACATTTCGTTTCGGATTAGCGTTATGAGAATCATAATGTTTTATAGTGGCCTTTTTCGCTCCATATAGTTTCATATCTACATGGTCATCAATTTGATGCGCATCCTGATCTGGATGAAGTTGTTGGTAAATTTGATTAACAATACCTTGAATAGACATTTTATTTAGGTCTTGACCAACAAAAGCAGATTGAATGATTTGATAGAAATCAGGATCAACCTGAATCTCGGCAATAGAGCTCGTCCAATGCACCTGACTATGATTAATAATGGAAATAACCTTAATTGTTGGAGGCATTTTTCCTTGTTTTAAACAATGCGCTAATGTGCGTATATAGCCATCTATGATGTTTATACCGCCAGCTCTGCCGCCAGCGACAACATCTAGCCTAAAACTTGCAACCGAACCGTCAGGACTTTCAATATATTCCCAATCTTCTTGATCCAATTGGTCCTTTTGTGCCAATTTTGGATCATATTCGCCCAACAAAATATGTAGTAATGGTTTTAAATGGGTGTCATTTGCTAACATCAATCCCATATCATTGGCCATATAATTGCTCCACCACGAATTCTTATGCTTAGAAGACTCTTTTATGTGGTGTAAAGTTCAATCTATAAAGAATTAATGTAGTTGCACTAATTTCTTGATTTATTGTTATTAGAAAAGTAGAGTAGCGGTTTGCTTTGAAATCCAAAAGTCGCGATGGAGTGTGTGATGACTAATGAATTACTTGCTAAACTTCAATCATTTTTTGAACAATATAAGGATTATGTAAAACATCATAAAGAAACTAAAGGCTTTTTTTCTGATACCGTTCATGTCTGGCAAGAATCAATTTATAATATTTATCTAAGAAATATAGAAACAATTTTAAAATTGCTAGAAAAACATAAAGGATCAATCAGTGGAGATGTTAGTGCCGAACTAGACCATTTGATATATGAAGCCTCCTTACAATATATTTACGGTGCAAGAGAAACGCTATTGCATGAACAAGCCGTTACTAATGTCCGATTTGGATATCTTAATCTAGAATTAAACCATGTTCGAAGCGGCATCAGCGCCCAACATGCACAAGTACAATCTTTATTAGCTAATTTAAAAGCCTTACTACCGCTGGTTTTTGATAACTTGCCTCCACCAACCTGCAGTTGGTTAACACCCGAATGGCAAATGGCGCGCGCTAACATTTTGTTATATGTTTCCAACAAAGTGAATCAGGGCACGCAAAACCCCAGAGAACAAGAACAATCCAAATTGATGATGCTAAGTGGTAAAAATTTAGGTGCTAATCATTGTCGTCAAAATGATTTTGCTCCTGTTACTGATGCGACATTTGATCTCATTTATGAGCAAGGCACTCAATTAAAGGAAGCAAAGGAGTTTTACCAAAGACATACTAGAGCCAAACTTTAAATGATACAAAAGAATGGGGGCTTCGGCCCCTGTTTTTAATCTTGAAAGTGATATTCAATCAAACCTGAACTACACGCCAATTTAACCAGTTCTTTCTTGCTAGAAGTCCCTAGTTTTTGTTTAACATTGGCGATGTGTTCATCGATTGTCGATGACGCTATATTGAGCATGCCACTGATCTCTCGAATCGAATATCCTTTAATGAGAGACTTGTAACAATCCATTTCCCCTTTTGTTAGGGTTGAAAAAGGTTGATTGATATCATGATAAAATTTATCAATTATCATATCTTCTGTTTTTTGTACAAAATGGTGCGCCTGTTGACCAGTTGTTACATATTTCAAATCAACACGCTGATTAGCCGCTTTTCTAATCATCTCATGTGCCATTCTTCCAAAATAATGCATAAAGGTTTTTAACGTTTGTTGTTCATTTAAGTAAAAATCTGTTGCCTTAGAGTTCTCAGCGTTGTTAGCAAATGAAAATATTTCCGTTCTATCTTTATAATGTTGAAGGTGGCAAACGCCGTTATCAATATCAAACTTTCTAGATATCTCATACTTTGGTAACGTAGGATCCCAATGATGCCATCCCTGTTTGCAACAAAAACCACATAAACGATGAGGGTTTGTAAACCATGTTTCAAAATAATCGATATGTGTAAGCAGGGAGAAGAAAGTGTTATCTCGATATTGTACGCGATAACAAAAATAGTGGACATCCGCTAGTTTCGCTAAAGGGGCGACCAATTCTCGCACTTTTTCTTGCGCTTGATAGGTAATATGATTTTGATTAATTGGCAAAATCACGCGATTTCTCCATAGATTTGAACATGAATTTATGTCAGAATTAATATTGTGTAAGTTACACCAAGTAGTGAGCAAAATCTGTCATAAAAAATAATTGGTCAAGCACTCTGTCGGAGTGTTAAGCTATTTTATCGTAATATACTTACTTCAACTTTGAATTTAGGCATTTGGGCTCCAAGGCGAAAAATGACAGATCCACTGATTACCAATAACCGACACTACTATGAAAGTGTGCGTGACTATCCCCATGATCACCGTGGCGTTAAATGGTCCAGTGCGCAATCTCAATTTTTGCGTTTTAAAATATTATGTAAAATAGCCAAAGATATATTCAATAGTAATATTCTGGATGTTGGCTGTGGCTTAGGCCATCTTGTCGATTATCTTATCAGTAATCAATTTTCAGGCACTTATAAAGGCATAGACATCGTCGACCAAATGATAATCAATGCCAAAAAAAGGCACCCTTCATACCATTTTGAGGCTAATGACATCGATTCGATTAGCGTTGGAAACCATGAATATGTTTTAGCCAGTGGCATATTCGCTTTTGTGGATATTGAATCAATTCAAAAAATGCTTCCTTTGTTGTTTCTTCGCGCAACAAAAGGGTTAGCCTTCAATTGTTTAAGTAGTTTAGCGCCCAATTTTGATGGGGGCTTGTTTTATCAGAATCCAGCAGCAATTCTTCAACTTTGTCAGAGCATCACACCAAGAGTCATTTTAAGGCATGATTATATGCAGCATGATTTCACCATCTATATGTATAAGTAAAAAGCCTGGATTATTGGCTAGTGGTAAATGACTCATGGCTCTCCTTTGGGATTATACTGATGAGTATGCTTTCCTGAATCACCTATAAAACAATGAAATCGAAATTAATCCTTGTCATTCTAATCCTAAATATATTACCAGTAGCGCTGGCAACACAAGGAGCTGTTTTAGATGATGTAAGTGGATTAAATAATACCTCTATCCATAAACTTGAAAAGCCGACCTCACTCAAAGAATTACAAAACATTGTTAAAACAGCTAATAAGCAACAACTCAAGATCTCGATAGCAGGCTCAAGACATAGCCAGGGCGGTCATATCTTATTAAAAGACGCCATTGTCATTGATATGAAAGCTTTCAATAAAATTTTAAAATTAGATAAACAAAATAAAATCATCTCTGTTCAAGCTGGTGCAACGTGGGAGAAAGTACAAGATTATCTCAATAACGTTGGTTTGGCTGTTAAAGTACAACAATCATCCAATGTCTTTACGGTTGGAGGTTCTTTGGGGGCAAATATTCACGGACGTGACCCTCGATTCGGAACAATGATTGAAACCGTGAAGGGATTTCATCTGATAAAACACGACGGCCAATTGGTCTACATTAGTCGAACTTCAGATCCGAAGCTTTTTTCTTTGGTCATAGGTGGCTATGGTCTTTTTGGCATTATTACTGATGTCGATATGGAAGTGACTACAAACGATATTCTAAAAAAAGAATCAGAAAAGATAAATTGTTTAGAATATCCAAATTTCGTAAAAAATCATATATTGAGTAGTTCAAATATCCAACTTCATTATGCAAGGCCCAATATCACGAAAAAGAAGCTATTTTCGGATTGTACAGTCACATCCTTTTCAAAAATTGCCTCAAATTCAAACCAACTTTCAAAATTGGATAAAGAAAAAATGGTTGCCACTTCTAAATGGCTATTTCATCTTTCAAGACAATCAGAGTGGGGTAAAAAATTTCGTTGGTTTTTGCAAGAGCAAATCTTTGATAAGCCAGGAAAAGTAGAAATACTGAGTCGTAACAATGCAATGCGGCCACCCATCAAATTTTTAGAATATCATTCTAAAGTAGATACTGATATTTTACAGGAATATTTTATCCCGATATCTGAGACAAATGCCTTTATGGAACAGCTCAAAAAAATCATTTTAGATGATAAAATTAACATGTTAAGTATTACGCTAAGATTAGTTCACGTTCCAGACAATGCTTTTCTGTCTTATGCTAACGGTAATGAAGATAAAATAGCCTTTGTTCTATATATCAATCACAAAAAATCAAAAGCTGAGATTGAAAAGGTATCGCAATGGACTCAAAAAATGGTGAATTTAGCAATAAAGCATAAAGGAACTTACTATTTAACCTATTCGCTTTATCCAACCGAAACACAAATTAAAAGTGCTTATCCGACGTTTCCAGAGTTTCTCAAAGAAAAGCTTCAATATGATCCAAATGAACTTTTTGTTAATAAATTTTATGAACACTACAAATAAAGGTAGCACATGATCACGGTACATCATCTCAATAATTCTCGATCACAACGAATCATATGGTTGCTTGAAGAATTGGGCGCAGAATATGAAATTAAACGATATCAGCGCGATCCTAAGACCATGCTAGCTCCTCCAGCTTACAAGGAATTACATCCTTTAGGCACTGCGCCAATCATAACCGATGGCGAGCTGACCCTTACGGAATCTGGTGCTATTATGGAATACATTCTTTATAAATATGGTCATAATCGACTCAAACCAGCGCCTGGGACGACTGAATGGGTAAGCTTCAATTTCTGGATGCATTTTGCTGAAGGGTCGCTAATGCCCATTTTATTTTTAGGCTTAGTTCTTGAGGTTATTCATCAAAAAAGTCCTTTTTTTGTAAAACCCATAACAAACGCAATTAAGTCCAAGACTAACCACGTTATGATTAATCCACGTCTTACTAAACAGATGAATTATATTGAATCCACACTTGAAAAAAGCAACTGGTTAACAGGCGATGCATTTAGTGCTGCTGATATTCAAATGGCTATTCCCTTAATATGGGCATCCGCTAGAAAGGATATTTTTAAAGATAAACCAAAATTAATCAATTATATTGAACGCATAAAATGTCGCCCGGCCTTCATCCGGACGATAGAAAAGGGTGGACCGCTTGAAAGCGTTGGCAGCAAAAAGCCGTAAAATGCTATCTAATAACTAATCGAGAGACCAAGACTGCCAAGTAAAATATTCCCGTGATTTGTTCTAAAACAACGATGCTTTTAGCAAGCACCTTCAATGGGACTATATCTCCATATCCCACCGTTGTTAAAGTAGTGAAACTGAAATAAACCATATTGAACGTTTTTTCTAAGTGTGACATCGCTTCTTTGGTGTTAAATTGAAAGGATCCAGGAATATATATTTCAACATGATTATAAATACCCGCATAGAGTAACGCTATCATAATATAAACGCATAGCGAGCCAAGAAGATAATCATGCGTTATTCTCGATTGATGTGTAATATCATTCAATAAAATCATGATATTTACAATATAAAAGGTAAGAAGAAAGACTGCTCGTATTACATTAGTAAAATCACTAGGGTAAAATATTACAATAGGGAAAATAGCGATTAAAACTAACCCTGTTATGAAATTGGCCATAAATAAATGGCTTTTGTGTTCAATAATGTAGGAAATGCTTATAAGAGCGACAATTAGCATTGAATGAATAATCGAGGTTGCTATCGGATCTTCAAAGCTTAATGGATAAAGGATCAAACCAGCGACAAAACTGATAAAGAGAAATAGATATTTATGCACTACTAAAAATTTAGCTTGAGGATACGAGAACATTTTTTATCCCTTTAAAGCCATCACTGCCTTATTTAACAGCCCCACCGAAACTACTCATCCCTTTATATAATCCGGTTATGCCTTTTCCTTCAATTAAGCATAGATTTATATTGAAAAAAAATCTATTATAGTAGTTCACCCTTTTATGTTTGGCGGCAGTTGATGAACGCGTTTTTATATATTTCTATCATCTTTTTATGGGGATTTACTTGGTTTGCTATTAAAAACCAATTGGGAATTGTGCCTATCGAAATTTCGCTTATCTATCGTTTTACTTTGGCCGCCATCATTGTCTTTTTTATCGTGTTAGTAAAAAAAGCGCCTTTACGATTTAACATTAAACAACATACTTCCTTAGCCCTATTAGGGGCATTATTGTTCTCCGTTAATTTTATCTTTTTCTATTCTGCCACCAAATACATTACCTCCGGTTTAATGGCGATCATTTTTTCAACCAGCGTTATTATGATCATGCTTAATGGTTTGATTTTTTTACGAAGACCTCTAAATCCAATAATGATAGCTGGTGGGCTCTCGGGTTTGGTGGGTTTAGGTTGTATATTTTGGCCTGAATTTGAAGAATTTAGTTTTACCGATGAAACGTGTTTTGGGTTGATGTTAGCATTGATTGGAACTTATTGCTTTTCATGGGCGAACCAAGTTTCTACCTATTGCACAAGACTTTCGATTCCGCTGCTTTCAAGTACGTTTTATGGCATGGTCTATGGGGTCATCTTACTTAGCATTTATTGTTTCATCATGGAAATCCCTTATCAGATTGATACTTCTGTTCACTACATCGTTTCCCTTGCGTACCTGGTTGTTCCTGGCTCGGTCCTAGGTTTTATGGCATATCTTGGCTTGGTTCAACGGCTTGGCCCAGAAAAGGCCGTCTATGCTACTTTATTCTTCCCAATTGTTGCCTTACTAGTTTCCACCTATTTTGAATCTTTTGAATGGGTGAGGGGTGATTTCATCGGCGTTGCATTAATCATATTTGGCAATGCTTTGGTTTTAACTAAATCAGGAAAAAAAAGCCCCGAAATGGGGTTTCGGGGCGTAACGATTGCTCGACTCTGGGGGAAGAAGTCGAGCTTGTCCCGCAATAAATAGGGAATTGCGAGACCAAGCGTCTAAAATAAGACGCTACCCCATTATGACAAGTCGCTCTATGAAAAGTTCTCATTTAATT
>CAYXVT010000059.1:0-954 GCA_964468105.1 Uncultured Candidatus Berkiella sp.
GCACTTGGTGGAATATTAAAAGTATTTAGTGATGGCACTTGGCAATATACTTCACCTGCCAGTGTCAATAACGCCAATGGACCAGTGAGTGATAACTTTAATTATACCATTCAAGATCATGATGGCGATCAAAGCTCAGCGCAACAGCCAATATTAGTTGCTGATGGTCCGCCGCCAAACCCGCATGATGATGGTTTTGGTAATGAACACTTCATTGTGTATGAAAGTGGATTGCCAGGTGGTAGTGATCATTCACTGAATAACCCTAATCCTCCAGCGCAAGCAAAGCCAACTTCTGTTACAGGAAATATATTAACTAATGACTCTTTTGGTAGTGATGCCGCACATATCGATAGCGTCACTTTTAATAACACAGTCTATAAAGCAGTTGCTGGTGTTATTACGATCGACACTGGAAATGGGTTATTACAACTATACACACAATCCGGTAACGGCCATAATGAAGGTGATTTTGTTTACAATTTGACTCATCAATTAGATCATCCTAATGCCAATGGTAATAATAGTGTCAACGATATCTTTCAATACACTTTAAAAGATATTGATGGTAGTGTGGGTAGCGCTAATTTACTGATTCAAAAAGTAGATGATGTGCCAATAGCGATTAACGATAGCTATACTATCACAAAGCCTCCTCTACCGGATTACAATTTGGTATTTACTATTGATGTCTCAGGCAGTATGGGAGATAAGGTAGGCAATGCCGGTAAATCGAAACTTGATATATTAAAGGAATCATTAACTGACTCAGGAGCGTTGCTTGATAGCTATCAAAATGCAAGCTCCGCGTTACATATTACGATTGTCACTTTTAGCAATAATGCGCAAGTCTCCCAATCTTTTACCGATGTTGATAGTGCGAAGGCCTATATTAATGGCTTAAGTGCGGGTGGAACGACCAATTATCTTGCAGGTGCCACAGCAACAGAAAAT
>CAYXVT010000059.1:964-1273 GCA_964468105.1 Uncultured Candidatus Berkiella sp.
AATGCGGATAATGCAAATCAAAGTCTTAGCAATTATATTGATAAAAGTTATTTTATGTCAGATGGGGTGCCAAACCCGACCTCAACAGCGTTAAATGCTGCGCAATTGGCTGTATGGCAGGGAATATTAGCCAATGATCATATTGATGCAAACGTGTTGAATATAGCGCCGCCGGGCAGTCAAGCATCTGTGGATCAATATTTAGCTCCACTTGCTAATCCTGGTGACAACCCTAATGTATTTCATATCAATGCGGATTTAAGTAACTTGCAAGGTATTTTGCTAGGCACTATTGATTCCTTAGCCAGT
>CAYXVT010000059.1:1283-13509 GCA_964468105.1 Uncultured Candidatus Berkiella sp.
TATTCACGGAAATCTTTTGAGCAACGATGTTTCTGGAGCAGATGTCAATATTCATATTATTGGTATTCATTTTAGTTTTGCTACAGCACAAGATGCGGCTAACTATATTGCAAGCCATCCTGAATTAATTGGTACCAGTTTAACAGGTAGTATTGTTAATATTCCTATCCCAGACAATGCGAGCATCATAACACCGCTTGGCGAGAAACTGGAACTAGATCCCCAAGGTAATTTTACCTACAGTATTAACCAAAATGCGCATGATGGCGCAATGGATACCTTGACCTATACCATTGTTGACCATGATGGCGATCCTTCCACTGCCACCGTTAGCTTTGATATCAATGCGGCGCCTGTCGCACATAATGATGGCTTTGGTGTTGGCAATGATTCTTTCAGCGTTTTTGAAAGTGGTTTGCCTGCAGGGAGTGATCATTCTAAACCAATAACTGTTACAGGTAATATTTTAGCAAATGATGATTTAGGAACTGATCCTAAAATTGTTAAGTTGAATTTTGCCAATGTCGATTATAATGCCGCAGATGCTGTAAATGGTGTTATCCATATCAATACGGGTAATGGGACATTAGATGTTTATACCGCAGCAACGAATAATCATGTGGCTGGTGATTTCGTATTCCAGTTAACCTCTGCGACAGATGTCCCTGGCGCGGGTAATAATATATTGAATCAATTATTTAATTATACAGTGACTAATGATACCGGTTTTAGCTCAAATGCCTATTTGTTAATTAAAGAAGTAGATGATGTTCCCAAGGCGATTATAGATATTTATAACATCCAAAAACCAGATTTGCCGTCCTATAACTTAATATTTACGTTAGATATTTCTGGCAGTATGGGCGGCATTGTCAGTGGTACGGGGAAAACAAAACTTCAAATTCTGAAAGATTCACTTACCAGTAGTGGCGCATTACTTGATAGCTATGCTGCAGCCAGCAGCAACTTACACATCTCGATTGTGACTTTTAGTAGTAATGCCCAAGCAGCTCAAACCTTCACTGATATTAATTCAGCCAAAGCCTTTATTAATGGTTTAACCGCAAATGGTAATACCAACTATACCGATGCTTTAGCAAAAACGGAAAATGCTATTACGGCAGATGCTAATAATCCAGCGCTCAATGGCTATATTAATAAAGATTACTATATTTCAGATGGTGAACCGAATGTGGGAATACCAAATGCTGCACAATTAGCAACCTGGCAGTCTTCAATCGGTGCTAACCATTATGATGCTGTCGTGCTTAACATTGCACCTTCTAGCAATCAAAGCACAGTTGATCAATATCTACAACCGTTGGCTAATCCTACTGACAGTCCAGCAGTTATCCATGTCAATGCAGATTTAAGTAATTTGCAAACGATTTTAATTAGCACAATTGATCAAACAAGTCATATCTCAGGAAATATTTTAACAAATGATATAACAGGTGCTGATCTGCCCATTAAAGTCACAGAAATTGATATGACTTTAGCTTCCAATCAAGCAGCGCAACAATATCTTGCAGCGCATCCTGAACTGATTGGGGCTTCTGTTAGCCAAAACATGGTGATTATCCCTGTCCCCAATGCTGATATTGTGACCGCACATGGTGGTTTATTACATATCGCAGCGGATGGCAGCTTTGTTTATACAGCCAATACTTCGACGCAAGCAGGAGAAGACGCACTATCGTATAAAATAGTTGATCATGATGGAGATGTATCTTCAGCTTCATTGTTATTTGAAGTATCAGCAGGTACCAATTTTGCCAGTGCTTCTCTGGTGTCACCAGCGCTTTTATCAACCACTTCAACAGCAACTGAAGGACATACCGATTTAGCATTTATAACTGATCATAGTCATTATTCAAATAATATTTTAACTAATGATACTATTGGTCCAAGTGGTGCAACAGTGGTTGGCATATCCTTTGAGACTCAAGATGCTAAACAATATATTTTAGATCATAATTTGCAAGGCTTAAATGCCACAGCAGATCCAGATGGTAAAACAGTCCATATACCATTGCCAGAAGATAAAACTTCCATTGATGTCACAACACCGCTTGGTGCACATTTATCGATAAATCATGCAGGCGATTATACTTACGATGTCTCATCGGTTAAAGCAACTTCAGCCGAAGAATTTCAATATGATCTCAAAGATAATGCGACTCAGAATGTGCAGCAGGCTGTGTTGCAAATGAATGTTGTTGTTGCCCCCGATACGATGGCAAATCTTCATGGCGCAGATACTAATAATGTATTAAGCACAGTTAATCACCATGAAAGCATTGTCACGATGGAAGGTGGGAAAGGGACGAACAACTATATAATTGATATCAGTGAAGTTAATCCGCCTGATAAAATTGTGATTATGGATTTAGGCATTAGCAAACAAAATATCTTAACTTTTGTTGGTGTATCGGACATTAATCATGATGGAAAGTCGACGCTCAGTGATGTGATGACAGGATATCATCAAGACGCGAAAACTGGGGATGTGGAAATTACGCTCCAAAACCATAGTACTTTGGTTTTGCCTAATATAGGTACCGTACCTGCTGGTGATACGCATGCTTTAGAGCAACACTTGCAAAATATTACACAAGAAATTCATGTTCAAAAATAAAAAAGCCCTTCACTTATTGACATAAATGAAAGGCTGTTTTATTTCATTGCAATTAAAAAGATCAACTATTTTTTAGGTGTTCTTTTTGCTCTAACAATTTTACGTCCTTTTACTACTTTAGGAGCAACGACGACAGGCTCTACTTCGGGAGCAGCTTCAGCGGCGTTTTCTTCAGCAGCTTCATCGATATCTTTAACTTTACGACGTTTTGCTGAATTATCAGCAGATGGGGTAAAGCTTGGATTTGCTTCCAATACAACAGGATTGGCAGCAGGATTCACTTCCTCAACGCGATCTTCTTCAGCAACATCATCATTAACTTTCGCGACGATATCTTCTTGTAACGCTTCAACTTCTTTTAAATCTGCTACATCAATACTACGTTTTTTATTTTTTGTTAATTGTTTTTCAGCCAAATGTGAATCACCAAGCACTCCCCCTGAAATGGGTAATGACATGATCGTTCCGAAAAGACCAATAAGTGGCAATCTAATATAAGGAGGGAATGTTTCTTGCGTTACGACATCCAGAATTGTATAGGTTGCTGCGGTTGCTGCAACAACTTTACCACGATGTTTATTCAATGTACTTGTAACTGTGGTTGCTGCATCTTTTACGCTTTCTACATAGGGACCAAATTTACTCATATCTAACCTCTTCTAAAATAATGTTTTGTAAATAACAAATCAAAATAATATAGAGTTGATTTGATAACTCAAGTTTTTATGACGTAGATTTGATGAAAGGTAGACTTGAACTGATAAAAGCCCGATCTCAAGACAAGAGGCTAATGAACCGGCCTAGGAACAAGCCTATGTTGATGTCGATTACGTTCTTCGGGCCGTTCTTCTTCCCCACAAGTTTTAACCGCTTGCTGACGTGGCATCTTGCTATTGAGGGCTTTGGGAGTATAGCTACGACTAAACTCTAAGTGTAAATCGGAACAAGGTTTATGAGATGGTTTAGGTGGCGCTGCGCTATTATTTAAGGCGGTAATCAGATGTTGTATCGCAGCCGGAAGGGCTGCTTTTACTTCATCATCTGCTTCAACTAAAGAAGTTAGCTTCTCTTCAAATCTTGCTCTTTGTTCTTTAGCGGCCAATTTATCTTTGATCTTGCGGATAATTTGTTGCCAGTTGGCGGGCAAATCTTGAAAATCCTCATCTTCTGTCAGAACTTCTAATGCGGCGTAAGATGCCAGCACATGAAAATTATTAACAGCTTGAGGTCTGGTATCCGCCATTTTACGCTCCCGCCAAAGTGGCAAAGTTTTGTAATAACGGGAACAGCGAAGATTTCACCCGTGGAAAAACATATTCTCGTATGCGGCTTTTGATCTCTTGAATGGATGCAGGTTTAAACCCTTCTGGTAAGGGTTCATTTGGAAACAGTTGTTGGAGCTTTTTGATAATAATATGTGAATTGCTTTGACGATAAGCCCACAACGCAAAAATCCCGGGATAGAAACGAAAGTCAGGATTCTTAAATACATCATTTTTAGGGAGTAGTTCAACGTGGGGAAGCTCGTGGTCGGGCTTTCCTTGCGCGATGGCATAGCAGAATTGCACTTGTTCTGGTGACACTGTTTCCCCTTTCTCATTATGAGTGGAAAGAAATCATGGCAGCAAATGACCAATCCTTTGGCCGACAACAAGCCGAGAATTCAGGCTTAGATCATACTCCCAACCTGAATTTGGGGCAAGTAACACAATTACGGTCGAGCCTAAAGAAAAGTAACCCATTTCATCGCCCTTGTCTAACTTGATATGTTGCTCAGGCGTTTGAGGGTATGCAATATCTATCATTTCTTTACCACGATGCGGGGTGATATTGCCGCCCCAACGGGTAAATATGCTACCAACGATCATTGCTCCTACTAATATTATGGCAAAGGATCCCTGGTCGTGCCTGAAAAAAGCGACTACACGTTCGTTTTTTGCAAATAAATTATCCACATGCGTCGTCGTTAATGGGTTTACCGAAAATAATTTGCCCGGAATATATCTGAGATTCGTTAAAGTACCGGTTAATGGCATATGAACACGATGATAATCTTTGGGAGCTAGATAAATTGTTACAAAGCGACCATTGGCAAATTGTTCGGCATCTTTTTCGTTACCAATCAACGAAGCAACAGTGAAGGTTTTACCTTTAGCTTGTAGTAAAGATCCTTGTTCAATATTTCCTATTTGGCTAATGGTGCCATCGGCAGGAGAACAAATACTGTCTTGTGAAGGATCAATCGGTCGCACATTTGGTTTGAGGTGTCGAATAAAGAATTCATGATAAGAAGGGTAGGCATAAGGATCTTCACCAACTGCTTCGCTCATATTGACGTTATAGCGTTTTAAAAACCAACCAATCAAATAATTTTTTAACCAAGGAATTTCCGAGTGCGACAGCCAGCCACCAAACCGTGTTAAAGCATGTTGTGGAAGACAGTATTGGCGCCAAACTTTAAGAGGGTATTGCACAGAGTGATCTCTCTATTATTAATGCTATCTGGTTAGTCAGTTAAGTCAGTTAAGATAGTGTGGTAATTCTGTAAACGAAAGGGGGCAATTTTGCCCATTTTTAAGGCTGCCTGTAAAGCGCATTCTGGTTCGTTGCTGTGTTCGCAATTACGATACTTACACAGCCCTAAATAAGGACCAAATTCTTTAAAGCCATGCTTGATGGCTGTTTTAGTAAAATGCCGTAAATTGAACTCATGGATCCCAGGAGAATCGATAATATTACCGCCTTTGGGCAAATGATAAAGACGAGACGCTGTTGTGGTATGGCGACCAAATCGGTGAATTTTAGATAATTCCTGGGTTTGTGCTTTGGCATCTGGTATCAACGCGTTCAATAAAGAAGATTTGCCAACACCGGATTGTCCCATTAACACACCTGTTTTGCCTTTTAGTGCTTCTTCAAAGACAAGTAAGCCTGAACTTGTTTTAGAGCTAACTTCCAAACAGGGATAGCCAATTTGTTGATAAACTTTAGTTTTTTCACGTAAAGATTGATGAGATGATTTAAAGGGCAAATCGCACTTATTTATAACAATGATGGCAGGTAGTTTTAAGGTTTCGGCAATAATAAGATATCTATCAAGAGTTGTTTGTTTTGGAAGCGGTTCAAGCGCCGTCACGATGACTATTAAATCAACGTTAGAAACAATAGGTTTTGTCGTATGTCTGTCCGGGCGAGTGATGGTTGAACGGCGATCGAGGCATGCCACCACAATACCGGTTTCATTATCAATTTGTTGCCAGATAATTTCATCGCCGGTGACCAGCGTCCCTAGATTTTGTCTTAGGCCACAGCAAAAAAGTTGGCCTGCTTGGTTTTCGACTATGAGGGTGTTACCGTAGTGCGCGATGAGAAGCCCGGGTTGTTCAGGACCTAAACTTTGGTTTATGGTGTCATGAGCTGCGTCCGCAGGATCTTTTGCTCTAGCTTGGCGTTTTGCTTGCAAAGTCTTCTGCCGCGTCAATTGGCGGTTAGTAAGTCTACGTTTCACCATAAGTGTCTATATTGAGTCAGTCTAAGGATAAAGTATGAATGATAAGCCAACCCATTTGATTTGGATAGATCTAGAGATGACTGGCTTAGATACTCAAAATGACGTTATTATTGAAATTGCGACATTAATCACCGACGGTAACCTGAATATTGTTGCGACCGGTCCAAGTCTTGCTATTCATCAGCCTGATGAGATTTTAAATAAGATGGATGCTTGGTGTACCAAGCAACATGGACTTTCGGGTCTGACAGATAGAGTAAAACAAAGCACCATTACCTGCGAACAAGCCGAACAACAAACTTTAGCGTTTGTTCAGCAATATGTTAGCCCTAAAGCTTCCCCGATGTGTGGTAATACCATATGCCAAGATAGACGCTTTTTAAATCGCTTAATGCCCACTTTAGAAGCCTACTTTCATTATCGGCATTTAGATGTCAGCACAGTAAAAGAATTAGCAAAAATATGGGCGCCAGAAGTGTTTAAAGGCATTACCAAAACAGGGCGGCATCTTGCTATGGACGATATCATCGAATCGATTGAAGAACTGAGATATTACAGAGATCACTTTTTCAAAATTCCTGATAAAACAGGTGATAGTAATCATGAATGATTTGCCCGTCCCTTTATATTTAGGATCTGATGTTAAAAAGCTCGATACGCTAGCGCTCGAGCATCTCAAGATTTCTGGTTATCAATTAATGTGCCGAGCAGGACAAGCAGCTTTTAATGTGTTGCAAGACAAATGGCCTCATGCAAGAACAGTTACGATCTGTTGTGGGCCCGGCAATAATGGCGGCGATGGTTTTGTTCTGGCACGTTTAGCAAAAGCGCAAGGATTACAGGTTACAGTCTATGCTATTGGAGAAATGGCTGAAAACAAAACCTCATCAGAAGCAAAACAAGCCAAAGAAGAGTGGTTAGCAACAGGTGCCGAAATTATTCGTTTTCAAGGCCAAACGCTAGATGCAGATGTCATTGTAGATGCGTTACTTGGCACTGGTGCACATTTGCCGATTGCGGCAGAATTTCAAAATGCCATTTTGGCGATTAATAAAAGTCAACGACCGGTATTCGCTATTGATTTACCATCGGGGTTACAAGCTGATCTGGGTTCTTTTGAACAAGTTGTTAAAGCAACAGTGACATTAACATTTATAGCCTTAAAACTCGGATTAGTAACAGGTAATGCCGTCGATATTATTGGAGATCTTGTTTTTGATAGTCTTGGCGTAAGTCCGAGCTTATTTACACAAATTAAACCGCGCGCTTGGCGGATAGTTTATGAGGATATTATTCAAGCGTTGCCCATAAGACGGCAATCTGCCCACAAAGGTGATAACGGTCATGTTTGTATTATCGGAGGTGGTCAAACCGGTTATAGTGGAGCAGTATGTTTGGCAGGAGAATCTGCTCTTCGAGCAGGCGCTGGATTAGTCTCTGCTATTGTTGAACCCATGAGTTTACCCTTGATGGCCCGAAGCCCGGCTGAATTGATGTGCTATGGATATGCCAAGCCCAAAGAAATGAACGCATTACTTGAAAGAGCAACAGTTTTTCTTTTAGGCCCAGGGTTAAGTCAAACGAAGTGGGGTGAAGCGTTTTTCCATGCCACTTTAAAAACAGACAAACCTCTCGTAGTTGATGCTGATGGCCTGAATTGGTTGGCTCGTTTTCCTCAAAAGCGCAACCATTGGATCCTCACCCCTCATCCTGGAGAAGCTGCGCGTTTATTAGGAATTACGACTCAACAAGTTCAACAAGATAGACTCAAGGCCGCCATTGCCTTAAAAGAAAAATATGATGGAGTCATTGTGCTCAAAGGAGCGGGGACTATAGTGGTCGCCCAGAACGGGGAAATCGCTGTGAATATGGGGGGGAATCCTGCCCTTGGTACCGGCGGTACGGGCGATGTTTTAGGTGGACTTATCGCAAGTTTAGTCGCACAAGGCATATCTTTGTCACAAGCCGCTTGTCTTGCGGTGAGTGTGCATTTTTCTGCCGCCAATATTGAGCAATCTTTAGGTGAGCGAGGAATGTTGGCGAGCGATCTCTTTTTACATATCCGTAGTTTAATTAATCCCGAAGGTAAACGATGAGTTTGCAATCCATTGATATGTTGATTGTTGATTCTTTGGAAATGGAAAATGTTGGCCGTCTTCTGTATGATGCATGCCGGCCAAGCGGCATCATACTTTATTTATCTGGCGACTTGGGGGCGGGCAAAACAACTTTAGTTAGAGGGTTTCTGCGAGCAATGGATTTTGTTGGAAACGTGAAAAGTCCAACCTATACTTTAGTTGAACCCTATGAATTTGATAGTGTCAAAGTATACCACTTTGATTTTTACCGATTACAGTCACCCTATGAACTTGAATATATGGGGATACGAGATTATTTTCAGGCCGATGCATATTGCTTAGTTGAATGGCCAGAAAAAGCAAAACCAATGTTGCCCCAAAGTGATATACATGTCTATATAAAGATAACCCAAGACACAAGACAGGTTGTCATTGAAGCGAATACGGATAGAGGCAAGGATGTATTGCAAAAGTTTAAAGAACAATAAATTACTAAAATGGGTAATGTTAGTGCTGATTTTTTACAGCACACTTACTTTTGCGGCCAAAAAAGTTGAGGGCTTGCGTGTATGGGCCTCACCAGATAGCACACGTTTAGTATTTGATTTATCTGAAACAGTAAAATATAAATTATTTACACTTGATAATCCCTATCGCGTTGTGATTGATATAGAAGGCGCTCAATTTAAAGGTCAATTTGATGAAAGCACACTAGCAGGATCGAATATCTCGCGTATTCGCCATGGCGCAAGAGATGGCGGTGTGCGTTTAGTTTTAGATCTCAACGAAAAAGTTAAGCCTTCTAGTTTCCTTATGGCACCAAATCAAGCTTATGGACATCGTTTGGTGGTCGATTTAACTTTCAATGGACCTTCGAAAATTACAGCCGCTCCCCCCCCACCCACTAATAATACTAATTCAACCAAAGTGGTTGAACATAGCAAGCACAATACACGAGAATTTATTGTAGCAATTGATCCTGGGCATGGTGGGGATGATACTGGTGCGATTGGACATCATCACAAATTAAAAGAAAAAGATGTTGTATTTGCTGTTTCAAAAAAATTGCAATCATTGATTAATGCACAACCAGGAATGAAGGCTTATTTAGTGCGATCTGGAGATTATTATGTTGGATTACGTAATAGAATGGCACTAGCAAGAGATAAAGGGGCAGATCTTTTTATTTCAGTACATGCAGATAGTTTTAAAGATACGCGTGCTTCTGGCGCTTCAGTTTTTGTCTTATCAGAAAAAGGGGCGAGTAACGAAGCTGCTCGCTGGTTAGCGGAAAGAGAAAATCGTTCAGATTTAATTGGTGGTGTGAAACTAGAGGATAAAGGTGATCTATTAGCTTCTGTTTTATTAGATTTGTCTCAAACAGCTAGTCAAAGTGCGAGTCATGAATTAGCGAGTCACTTGATAGCCAATCTGGCCAAAGTAACCGATTTGCATCATAAGACAGTGCAACATGCAGGTTTTATGGTTCTAAAATCTCCCGATATTCCTTCTGTGCTAGTTGAGCTGGGTTTTATCTCAAATCATAACGGAGAAAAAAAATTGCAAACGCCCTCTCACCAGCAAGCTTTAGCAACAGCTTTATTAACCGGCGTAAAAGCTTATGCTGCTAAACGTCCTCCCCCCATTAAACATCCTCAAGATTGGACAGTAGCGAAGAAATAACGTGCCAGCATCTCGTATTACTCAGCTCTCGCCACTTCTGGCCAACCAAATTGCCGCTGGTGAAGTGGTCGAGCGTCCGGCATCCGTTGTAAAAGAATTGTTAGAGAATAGCATTGACTCAGGTGCGGATAAGATTGAAATTGAAATTGAAGGCGGGGGAATGCATCTTATACGGGTGCGCGATAATGGCCATGGCATTATTAAATCAGATCTTATTCTGGCCTTTTCACGTCATGCTACAAGCAAAATTCGTACACAAGCAGACTTAGAAGCTATCACCTCGATGGGATTTCGTGGTGAGGCCCTAGCGAGTATTGCGTCTGTTTCACGTTGTCGATTAACCTCACAAGTACAAAACCAAGACAGTGCTTGGCAAATACAATTTGCCCCTGATTTGTCACCAACATTGCTTCCAGCAGCGCATCCTATTGGTTCAACAGTTGAAGTGTTAGATTTATTTTATAATACACCAGCGCGACGCAAATTTCTGCGCAGTGAAAAAACAGAATTTCAGGCCATAGAAGAAGTTGTTAAGCGCCAAGCCCTTGCTTTTCCCCATGTGACGATGAGCTTAAAACATCAGCAAAAGTTAGTTCGGCACTATCCAGGGGTAGCAAGCGGTGGCAATGAAATAGCCCGAATCTCAAAAATTTGTGGCGAAGGTTTTGCAAAATGTGCAGCACAAATAGCTATGCAGGCAGGAACCCTATCGCTGCATGGTTGGTTAGGATTACCGAGTCTTGCCAGAAGAGTTGCAGATTGCCAGTACTTTTTTGTGAATCAACGTATCATCAAAGATCGATTACTCAATCATGCGATTAAAACACTTTATCTGCAACACCCCGATATGATTGAGGGCACGTATCCATGTTATGTTTTATATTTAACATTGGATCCAAACGACGTAGATGTCAATGTTCATCCGACTAAACAGGAAGTTCGATTTGCGCAAGCACGACTCGTTCATGATTTTATAAGCAAATGCGTTCGTGAAACGCTCAACGAATTTTCGAACCCAAGATTAGTCGATTCTGCAGCACCTTCTATTGCCTCTAGCGTCTCAAAACGATATTTTCAAAGTCCTCAGAGTCCTCAGAGTCCTCAGAGACCCCAGAGTCAGGATTTCATGTCTTCAAAGACATTTTATGAAGCCGCTCTTCAAGATGAGGCGCCAGAAAAGCATCTTGTTAAATCTCAACAATATGCCATTATGGAAGAAAAAAATAGTTTGCTTTTTCTAGACTTAGAAAAAGCTAAAGCATCACTGCTTGCTTTTTATTTTGAAAAAAATCAAGACGATATACCAACAAAATCATTGCTATTTCCTTTGCGTTTTGTATTATCAAAGCGTTTTACAAATCAAGATGTTATTTTCAATCATTTGCGTAAATTTGGGTTTGGCCTTCGAATAGAACATAAAGAAGTTGTTTTATTGCAACAGCCTACGATAATTCATCAGCCATTAAATGATCAAAAAATGGAAGCACTTTTCACTGCTGCATTATTATCCCAAGAAGCACTGCTTGCCGTACTGATTGATCATATAGAATATGATTTTGCAGATACCTCATTAATATCACAGTGGATAGCCCTTAATCCTAAAGGACCTTGGGTTCGTCTAACCCATCTTGATATGGCAAAGATGATTGAGGTAAAGGAAGCGCTTCCCATCAATGACCTTTACCCCTCTTTAATGGTATAGTCACGGACTTTGAAGCTTCAAAGGTGCAAATTGGGCATTTTTATGAAGTTGATTAAATAGCTAAAAACCTAAAAACCTGAAAACCTAAGGATAATCTCATGGCAGAACTTTCAACAGAATTGATTGTTGCAGATGTTGTTGGCACCATCGGCGTCGCATTAACATTAATCGCCTATTTTTTATTGCAAATTGACAGAATTTCTTCCACAGGAAGAAACTATTCTCTCCTCAATACCGTTGGTGCCTGTCTGATTTTGTATTCACTTTACTTTAATTGGAATACCCCCGCTGTCATTATGGAATCAGCTTGGTTTTTAATTAGTCTTTATGGATTGATAAGACACTATAATCCGCGTCCTCAAAATGGTATCAATGCATAACGAAAAACAACTTGCTGTGTGCTTAATGGGTCCAACAGCATGTGGAAAAACAGATCTAGCAATTTCTTTAGCGCAACATTTGCCAATTGAAATTATTAATGTTGATTCGGCACAAATATATCAAGGCATGGATATTGGCTCAGGGATGCCATCCTGTGCAATTCGAGCAGAAATCCCTCATCCTTTAATGGATTTCTTGGATCCTAAAATACCCTATAGTGCCGCCCAATTTCG
>CAYXVT010000059.1:13519-16310 GCA_964468105.1 Uncultured Candidatus Berkiella sp.
GGAAATACATCATCGGGGCAACATACCAGTATTGGTAGGTGGCACAATGTTGTATTTCAAAATTTTACAGGAAGGCATATCTACGCTTCCTGATGCTGATCAAAATATTAGAAAAGCTATTGAAGCTTTGGCTGGTGAACAGGGCTGGGAAGCGATATATCAAAAATTAGAAAAAGTTGATCCCATTACCGCTTTACAGATAAAGCCTAACGATACTCAACGTATACAACGGGCATTAGAAATATTCGAAATAACAGGCAAACCTAAATCTTATTGGCTTGCACAGCCTAAGCAGCATGATCCTAATATTAGATTTCTCAATATTGCCTTATTACCCATCGAATCGCTTCGAAGTGTGTTACATGAACGGATAGCGCTTCGATTTGATGCCATGCTAGCGCAAGGTTTGGTGGCAGAAGTTGAGAAATTAAAAGATCGTGGTGATTTAGACACTTCCATGCCAAGCATTCGGGCGGTAGGTTATCGTCAAGTATGGAAATATTTGTCAGGGGATATTACGTATGATGAAATGCGTGAAAAGGCCATCGCCGCAACCCGACAACTGGCGAAACGCCAATTGACCTGGTTACGGCAATGGATTGGATTAAACCAATTTGACTTTCAAGAACCTGATATATTGTTAAAAGTACAAGCTCTTATTTCATCTTAAGTCTATAGGTGCTCTCACCTTTTTGCAGTGAATCCATGATCATTGTACGTTCTCCGGCAGGTTTTTTCTTTCCCTGACTATCTACAAAGGGGCTTTTGACAGGAGCACCATTTAAACCATAAGCATCTTTTCCTGCACTTTCATAAATTTGGGGAAGTCTATTGGTTTTAAGTTGTAAAGCTTGCGCTTTACGAATGATTTCCGCATTCTGAGATTCTTTATCCTGTACAGGGACTTGCGCCTTTGCTTCATGCAAGCTTTCTAGTTGAAGTGCAATATCATTGGCTTTTTCTTCAATTTTAACTTCGCTAACAGGTTCAACAGTGCGTGCTTCGCGCATCGTATTTTTAGTACGACGACCGAGCCCTTTATTGTGAGATCTGCTTACTTTTTCAACAACAAGTGGCTGTGGCTCGCTGATTACCTCAGGTTGTGGTGTGGCAGCAGGCACAGTGGCAGCAACGACAGGTTGGCTCAATTCTGCAGGTTTCACGGCCTCAAGTGGGTTTACGATAGCGCTTTCGTCAGAGGAATGAGCATCAACAACAATAATGGGAGTTGATGCAACAGGACCTAAAGGCGCTGCGTGTGCATCATGGTGTTTATGATGGCCAAAGATTTTACGTGCGGTTTTTTTAAAGAACTTTAACATAAGAGTACTCCTCAAAGTCATTTTTTGTAGTAGGTCACTAGTGACAAAAAAAATCCTTCACAATCACGATGAAGTGATTGATTCTATTTTAGGAGCATCCATACTCGGGAACTTCAGATCGAGCAGCTAGTGCTCGATCTGAAAAAAGAAAATCTCAGATTTGAGATTGATGATTAATTTTTGTTGAAAGGTTTGTTGCCACCTTGTTGTGGTTTGTTGCCTGGTTGTTGGCCAGGTTTACCTTGTTGTTGTTGGCCAGGTTGTTTCATATCTCTTTTTTCTGGTGTTTTATTTTGTTCGTTCTTTCTTTCTTGGTCTTTTTTATAGTCTGTCATGGCTGCTTCTCCAAAAAATAAATTTAAAAAAGGTACTACTTTCAGCGAAATATCTGTACAGACTGTTAAGATTTGCATGCGTAACAGACCATACTGATTCGCTGTGTGATTTAAATATAGCCTAGTTTTTGTTTGGATAAGGTGCTGTTTTGACTAGTTCACTATGATCAGTGATTATGAAGAAGAGACAATCGAGGGAAGAGGTTGATTGTCTGTGAAATCATTTATGGGAAGGTTAAAATATTTTCTTAATGAGTATACGGCAAAATAAAAAGGAATAGTGCTAAAGATAGTGACAAGCATTTTAAAAATATAACCCGAGAGAATAATAGTAAATAAGATGGTGAAATCGTTGTCGCCTGGAAGATGAGACATGGCGTCGGTGAAAAAATAACCAAATGAAATGACAATGATTGTATCAACAAATTGACTCACGAGAGTCGAGGCATTAGAGCGAAGCCACAAATGTTTTCCCTTTGTTATTTTCTTGCAAAAGTGAAATATTTGCACATCTAATAATTGTGCTATGAGATAAGCTACCATCGAACCCATTACGCTACCCATAGCGAAGAGCCTAATTTGGAAGAAGGAGAAATTAGGATCGGTAACTTCAGGTAAATGCGTGTTAGGATCAATAGCAACATGAGGGGGTAAAAAAGCACATGCCCATAAAATAAATAAAATCCATAGGTTAACCCACAATCCAACCCACACTACTAAACTTGCCCGGCGCTTACCATAAAATTCGCAAATCAGATCATTACAAAGAAAGGTAATTGGATAGGGTAAAACCCCTAAAGGCAATATCACTGGGATCTGCCATGAACCAACGGAAAAGCTGAAATCTAAAATACGTGTAAGACCCAAAATATTTAGCATGCCCAAGGTGGTCAGGAATATCCCCGCTAGCACTATAAATACCAACTCGCGTCGCTTTACGATGAGCTGTGAATCTTGATTTGATGATGTTGCTTGGAAGAGAGGGACCATGCCAAAAGCCGTTTAAGTTATCTACAGAATTACCGCAAATCATACCTGGTAACCTTTGATAGTACAATTTGATTACGATTGGTGAATTTGGTTAGCCGATAAAGGGTAAAAGATTTTATTTTTCAACAAATTAGGTAATAAGGT
>CAYXVT010000060.1:0-6714 GCA_964468105.1 Uncultured Candidatus Berkiella sp.
GAACAATTAGCATTAGCTGCGTAATTGGGTGTCCACTCAATGGGGATCAGGCCACGGTTTGAAAGTTTTTGGGAGAGGGTTAGGGTGGGTACAAACCGGGATCATCGGTAACACATTTATTTAATGGTACCAAAAACCAGGGTCATATGGCCCTGCCTTTTTTTAGGTCCAAATTAGCTAGTTTAATTTGTGAATAATATATCTCCCATATGCCATCATCAATTTCCTTTAAGCCCACCGGTTCCCCATATAAAACCTCCGATATAAAATACATACCTCCATTCAATTTTATTTGACCATTGCTTCTAACATAACGAACTTCACAAAGGTTGTTATATTCAACTTCTGGTATTTTATCGGGATACTCTCTCTCCGAGATATTATGCACGTCAGCAGGTCTTTTTCGGCATATCCCTTCATGAGGTCTTTCGAAATTATACTCGTCTTTAAATCTATTCAACGCACGTTGCTGAGAATTTAATGTTTGATAGGGCGGCATAGCTACTGCCTCTTTCAAAGTACGGTGCATTCGTTCATGGCGACCATTTTGCTGAGGGCAACCTGGTTTTATTCTTTCTGGTTTTATCCCTAATTTTAGCCACCAAATGGAAAGCTTAGATAATCCCCCAAGTCCTGGTGAGGCGAAGGGGGTGCCATTATCCGTTTTTATTGCCTTTGGTAAGCCATACTCTTTAAAAACTCTTTCAAAGTATTGCCTTACAGGCTCTCCCTTTGGATGGTATAAGGCTTTGCAACCTAATAAGAATCGACTGTAGTTATCGGAGATGGTTAAGGGATAGCACCATTTTCCCGTACCTAAACGGAAGTGGCCTTTAAAATCTGCACTCCACACCAAATTGGGTGTGGTGCAATCGATAAATGGTTCTTCATATTTGGGAGTTTTAGCTCGAAATTTTCTAGGTTTGACTAATCCATGTCGTTTAAAAAGATCTCCAATAGTACTTGAGGCAGGCCAATATTGTTTAGGATATTCTAGTGCAAGCCAGTCTTTTATTTTTTTAGGGCCCCACTTGGGATACCGCTTTTTTAGTTTTAATAATACTTGAGTTGTTTCGTTATCAATCTGCTCGGGGTGACTAACATGTGCTCTTGAGCGTGGTTTTAATCCATCCAAACTTTCTTCTTCAAAGCGTAAAATTATCTTATATCCAGTTTTGCGACTTATATTAAACTTCCGACATAAGTCGGTCATGCTCAGTTTGTTATTTTGCCATTCAACTATAAATTTCACTTTCTCATTCATGGGATTGGTCTCATTCCAGGTCATATCAACGAACCTCCTTCGTTGATGAACTATACCTGTTACCTATGATCTCGGTTTAAAAGTGTTACCTATGATCCCGGTTTAAAGTGTTACCTATGATCCCGGTCATACATCAGATCCAAACTGCTACCTATGTTCTGTTACCGATGATCCCGGTCGTACATTAGCAGCAGAGGGATTTTATCTTAAACATTATTATTCTTCTTCGAAATCCTCAACTCATAAGGCCACCCCTGCTCTTCTACAATTTTCGTAAAAAGCATGGTAATAGCTTGCGCTGATGAAATACCTAATTTTTTTAAAATGGCTTCCGCTTCATTTTTAAGTTCTGGTGTGATTCTCGCTCGAACCATATCGGATTTAATGGGCGATGATTTTGTTGGCATAAATAGACCTTAATTTTTCTGTTTTTGAACAGATTTTAAATAACGTTTAACTACACTCTTTGTGCAGTTGATCTTTTATCTATCCTATCATAACATGATATTGCAACTAATATTAGTTGCAATCATTGTTTGAAGGTGTATAATCAATGAGTAAGAAGGATAAGTTGGTTGAGCGGTTTGCCAATCTTCCTAGAGATTTCACATGGTCAGAGCTGTCATCTTTACTAAAGAATTTCGGCTTTGAAGAGTTACAGATGGGAAAAACGAGTGGTTCAAGGGCGAGATTTTATAAAGCAGGATATCCGCCAATATTATTACACAAGCCACATCCTGGAAAAATTTTGAAAGAATATCAAATTAAATACATTAAAGAATATTTGGAAGAAGAGGGTTTTCTATGAAAAGCACTCAATTTATGCAATATAAAAATTATTATGGCTCAGTAAATATTGATACTGAGAACAATCTACTTTATGGAAAAGTTGAATTTATTCGAGCAGTAATTACTTTTGAAGCAACAGACGCTGAGGGTTTAGTAAAAGCGTTTCATGAGGCAGTGAATGATTATTTAGCTTTTTGCCAAGAGAAAAAAATTGAACCCGAACAGCCTTTTAAAGGAAGCTTGAATGTTCGAATTGGTGAAGTTAGGCATCGAAAAGCATGGCTCGCTGCCCAATCATCAGATAAAAGTATTAATGAATATATTTGCCAAGCGCTTGATGAAAGTTTTAAAGAGAGTTCTCAACCTATGCAGGGAAGATCTAAAACGAGACAGAAGAAGTCTTCTGATGAAAAGCGGAAATCAGCTTAAATTAGGCAAAGTTGAAGGTGGACCACTAAGATAATCCTCTAATGTTAGTGCCCACCTTTCATGGTCACACCACTTATCATTAATCTTCAAATATCGTGGTGAAAATCCTTCTCTTTTAAATCCATTTTTGGAAACTAATTGAATCGAGGTTAAATTGCCCGGTTGAATGTTTGCTTCAATGCGATGTAAGTTTAATTCGGTAAACGCTTTATTTAGCAGCAACTTTAAACCCTGACTCATCAGGCCCTTTCCTTTGTAAGCACTTCCTGCATAAAAGCCTAGATAAGCACTTTGAAAAAATCCGCGTACAATTTCACTAACATTTATGACGCCCACGATGTCATTATTTTGAAGATAAACAATATAGCTTTTTTGATTGGGTTGCTGAGAACGCTGAAAAAAATCGTTAAATTCATCTGTGGTCTGAGGGGGGTTAACCCAAGGATGATGTAACATTTGACTCTGATTAGTCATTTCAAGGAATGGTTTTTCATCAGTGACTTGTAACTCTCGAATCAATACGGCTGTCACTTTGTTTGATCCTCATTGTCTAATAAGAATCCACCAATTTGCGCATCCCACAGCGTTTTATACATCCCGCCATTGGCAAGTAACGCTTCATGGGTGCCATCTTGAACTATCTTACCTTCATGAAACACTAAAATCCTGTCCATATGTAACAATGTTGATAGGCGATGTGCTATTACTAGAGTGGTTTTATCTTGCATCAAATGCCATAAGCTGTCTTGAATATAGCTTTCGGTCACAGAATCAAGCTGACTTGTTGCTTCATCTAAAATTAAAATCGGCGCATTTTTTAGCATGGCTCTGGCAATGGCTATTCTTTGACGTTGGCCGCCAGAAAGCTTAACCCCACGCTCACCTACCAAAGACTCATAACCTAGTTTTAAATCAGCAATAAACTCATCGGCATGCGCTTTTTTGGCTGCTGCCATGATTTCATCATCACTGGCCCCTACTCTTCCATAACGAATATTTTCTTTCAGGGAACGATGAAATAAAGCTGGATCTTGCGGGATCATACCAATTGCTTCACGTAGTGATTCTTGTGTTACCTCACGGATATCTTGACCATCGATTAATATGCGTCCTTGATTAACATCAAACAACCGCAAGATAAGATTCACAAAGGTCGATTTGCCACTACCTGAGTAACCAACAAGACCAACCTTTTCACCAGCTGCAATGGTGACTGATTTATTTTCGAATAGGACTTTGGCATCTTGATAGGTAAATTGGACTTTATCAAAAACAATTTCGCCATGAGTCACACTCAGTTTTTCCGCATGCTCTTTATCTTGTATTTCGATTGGAAGCGTTGTAGTTCTAAGGGCTTGGGTGGCTTTGCCGACATGTTTAGAAAATTGAGAAAACTCTTTGGTTAGTTGCCATAAGAAATCGACAATGGCGATATTGATTCCCAGAACAAGGGCAAAATCACCCACCGATATCTCACCTAATTCACGACCTTTAATTAGCAAATATAATGCTATCCCTTGCACGAAAACAAAGGAATAACCATAAATTACCCACATCCAAAAATTGGCCCAATGAAATTGGGTTTCCGCTTGAACTGTTTCTACAATAACTTCATTGATGACATATTTTTCATGGTTTTCTCTTGCAAACAATCTAACAGATAAGATGTTAGATAAAACATCAACCATTTTACCCGTAATGGCAGAGCTCAATTCTGACCAATTATCAGCCACAACGGTCAATTTTTTTGAATAAATTAAAGAAGCACTTATAAACAAGGTGGTCCAAATAAGAACAATAGCCGCAAATTTAATATCCACTAACCACAGCGTATAAATAGCAAAAACTAAGGCAAGTCCATGGCTAAAAAAGCGATCAATTGCTATTTGAATAATATCGGGGACACTATTTACTAAATCATTCACTTTATTAGCAAGGCTGCCTGGAAAATTATTCTGATAGTAATGATGGCTCTGATTAAGCAAATGTCCAAAAATGGTATTAGCGGTTTTCTGACGCAACCGTGGGATCATTTTAGTGACAACAAAATAATCATAAACTCGAAACGTTGAAGTCATGAGAACAGTCATCGCAAAATAAATGGTCACAGGCGTTGCTAAGTATACCCAAATTTCTTGATGTGGATATTCTGCTACTCTATTGAGAATGATTTTCAACAAATAGGGCCGCAAGGATAAATCGACCGCCCAAATAATGGCAACCACAAACATGACGCCGATGGCACCATAGAATGAGCGGATCATTTTAAAAATAAAAGCGGGAAGAGTACCCACCATAGCCTCAGACCTTATTTAATTCTTCCGCTTTAAGAGCAGATTGTACAGCAGGTCTTGCATTTACGGTTTCCAAAAATTTCACCAAATGTGGCCATGGTGTTATATCAAATTTGAAATAATGCGTCCATCTTAAAACAGTAAACAAATAGGCATCAGCGGCGTTAAAGTTATCTCCCATCAAGAAGGGCGTTTTCGTTAATTGTTTCTCTACAAAATCGAAACGCTTTACAAGTCTTTCCGTTATTGACTTTTTAGTTGCTTCTGGTAAATCTGGATTAAAAAATGCCCCCAAGCTTTTGTGAATTTCTCCGTTAATAAAATTGAGCCATTCTTGCAAACGATAGCGTGCCATGGTGCCAGCAACGGGGACCATTTTTTTGCCCGGTGCCAAGTCAGCTATATATTGAACAATAACTGGCCCCTCGGTAAGTACTTCTCCACTGTCTAATATCAAAGTGGGGACATAACCTTTTGGGTTGGTGTTAAGAAAGTCTTGGCCAACTTCAGTTTTTTTGGTTTTTAGATCAACTTTCACTAATTCAAATTTTAAGCCACATTCACGCAGCACAATATGGGGTGACAAGGAACAGGCACTAGGTGAATAATATAACTTCATAAAACACTCCAATTTAACATTTTTTATTTTGAAATTTGATTAATATTGCAAGACACTTCACAAGCTTTCGCTTCATTCTGATTTTCTACTTGAATAGTAGAATGGTTGATTCGAAACTGAGCTTGTAACTGATGAGCGATGGTCTGTAGCATTTCATTCTCTTTATCTTGCGAACTCCTGACTAAATGTGCAGATAAGGCTGTTTCAGAGGTACTGATAGCCCATATATGAAGATCATGTACTGATACGACAGAGTTTAGACTAAGTAAGTAGTTTCTTACTCGTTCAGTATCAATATGCTCTGGCACCGCATGAAGTATCAGGTTAATCGATTCTCTAAATAGACTCCAGGAACTTACTACTATCAATATCGCAATACCAATACACAATGCAGGATCGATCCAAACCCAACCACTATATAATATAATGACACTGCCGATGATGACGCCCAATGAAACGGCAGCGTCACTTGCCATATGTAAAAAGGCACCTCTGATATTGATATCTTGTCTTCCAGACATAAACATAATGGCGGTAAACCCATTTACTATAACACCAGCCAAAGCGACGATGATCACCGTTTTGGATTGAATAACTTCTGGTTGGCCTATTCTGATAATCGCTTCCCAACCAATGCCTCCAACAGCAATAAATAACAACACGGCATTAATAAAAGCGGCAATAATGGTGGTGTTTTTCAATCCATAAGTAAACCGTTCTGAAGGCTTTAATGATGATATATGAAAGCCACCCCACGCAATCATCAGGCCCAGCACATCTCCCGCATTATGAAAACCATCGCTTACCAAAGCAACGGAATTTGATTGGATGCCATAAAATATTTCTGCAGCGACTAGAGCAACATTAAGTGAGATACCTAATAGAAATCTTTTACTATAATTAACTTTTTCAGCTGGATGATGATGATGATCATGATGCATAAACTTCCCTTATGATTTAATAATTCCCATTTTCCCGGCATGAAAATCAATAAATGCTTGGCGGATTTCTTCATCCGTATTCATCACAAAAGGCCCATAGCGAACAACTGTTTCCTTTAGGGGGATCCCACCTATTAATAATATTTCAAAAGGCTGATCATTTTCGTTTGGTGCTATTATTTCAACACCTTCGCCATCATTATCAAACATTAACATTTGGTGTGCTTCTGAAAGCTTCACATCTCTAATTGGCCTTTTATTAAATAGCCCCTGCCCTTTCAATATGTAGGCAAAAACATTAAACTCTTTTGGAATGAGCTGTAACCAACTCCCGCCTGGTTGAATAATGGCATGTAAATAAAAAATGGGCGTGCGTGT
>CAYXVT010000060.1:6724-8999 GCA_964468105.1 Uncultured Candidatus Berkiella sp.
GGCATCTCCTGCAATCACCCGCACACTTACTTTTTTATCATCACTTATCCCAACAGGAATATTGGATGATTTAATTTCTTGATAGTAGGGTGCTATCATTTTATCGCTTTTGGGAAGGTTAACCCATAGTTGAATGCCATGGAGAATCCCGCCGGTCTCAAGGTAGTTTTTCTCTGGCAATTCCGAGTGTACTAAACCACTACCCGCGGTCATCCACTGAACATCACCTGGCTCTATTTTTCCAGAATGCCCAAAGGAATCCTTGTGCTCAAAGCATCCTGACAACATATAAGTCACTGTTTCAAAACCACGATGGGGATGACTGGGTGCGCCAACTGCCTCTCCAGGCTTATTATCCATTGGGCCCATTTCATCTAAAAGCAAAAAGGGATCAAAATCGAGTAAGGTTCTTGAGGGAAATGGCCTATGAACAAGAAAACCTTCACCTTCATGGGTTACCATTGCGGGGACCATACGTTGTACTTTACGGAGCTTCAAATCGCTCATAAATACCCTTTTGAGATGGCCTATCCACAAAGACTGGGATAAACATAGGTCAACAATAATATCATATTATAACTATCAACATAACATAGTTAGCCTGAGACTCTAAAATGGGCCACTAAATTCAAGTTTCTTGCCTTAACTCTTAAGATCTATACTTTGGTATATGGTCAGTTAAAACAAGTATTAAAAAGTGCAATTACTGTAAATTTTACCAATGATGATAATGCTCTGCAATCAAAGTCGAGGTAAATCATGTTAAGCGCCCCCTCCACAAACCAGCTTTATTATAATAGATCTCTCCTGTTAGAACTTGCCACACATGATAGGGCTTTCGCCTTAAATGTGCTTGGCACTGAAGATTTATGGGAAACGCTCAGTTTAGAGAATGTATTAACCATAACCTCGCATCATGAAGAAATTGTTTTACCCTTTTTAAACAATCAAGATCACTGGGAAAAATTGGATGGCTTAGCTTTATCGATACTCGGTGAAAGAAGTGAAAAAGTAGCTCTGTATATTTTGTCACAACCGCTACTTCGCAAAAAACTCGTCGGACTTGATTTAGCGCGTCTTGGACAAAACCTACCGATGGTTGCCGCAGCTATTTTACATGATAACGAGTTAAGACTTCAGCTTAAAAGCATTCATGTTGCCATGCTTGGTGAGAATGATCTCACGACTGCTGTTCATATAATGAAAAATCCAGATTTAAGGAAAGTTGTTGAACCAAATGATTTATGGCGTTTATGCAAAAAGCATCGCTCCATTGCAAACAGTTTGTATGCTGATAAAGCCCTTGTCAGAACGCTTGATGGCGGTTCATTGGCCTTAATCGTTGAATACCATGCAGATCTTATTTATGCACTCTTAGATGATGTCAATCGCACTGAGCAATTAGACCCTAATGCCTTGTCTACACTTGGCCGACGCTCTGAAAATGTTGCAAGGCTCATCTATAGCAACACTGAATTCTTACGAGGAATGGGGGCTCTTGGCGTTGCTAGAATGGTAAAGTACCATGAAAAATTGGCACTTGAAGTGTTGAAAGATCCTGAAGCTGTTTCTCAGTTGTTGGCAGCTCAAAAAGGTTGCTTTGAACAAATATCCGAAATGCATCTCAGTGTCGCAGAATATGTATATGATATTTTTAAAGACAAAATTTCTTTAGATGAACTTGCCATGATTGGAAAACATCATTTGCCGATTGCACAAAAGATCTTACTTAATCCAACTTTACGTGTTCAGCTGACAGGAAAGCAATTAGTCAATCTTGGTTTTCATGTACCAACCGCCATCGATATTTTAAAAGATGCTGACCTAAAGAAAAGAATAGCAGGTCATGCCGGTGGCCTTCTTGGGATCCATGATGAAAAATTGTCTGAAGTCATTATGTGCGATGATGTGCTAAAGGAAGGGTTGCTGCAACTTGACCTAACCAATTTATGTAAAAATTTTCTATATATCACCCGATTAGTTATCTTTGATGACTCTTTAAAAGCGATTGTTAAAGAACATTATGTTGATTATTTAAAAGATAGATTAGATACTGTGATTGCACTTGGTTCTTTTGTGCAACGATCTTTCAAAGCGCCTGAAGTATCTCATGACGTTTTCTCTCAGATGGCAACAACGACAGCGTATTCTTTTCCAATGCTAACGACAGCGCAAAGCAGAAAACCAGTTCCGAAAGTTGATAAGAATTTTGTTACTAAGTTTCAGTCGCAGTTAAAAATTAATTGATCATCTTGCCGCAAATTGTTCCTAAAAT
>CAYXVT010000060.1:9009-10867 GCA_964468105.1 Uncultured Candidatus Berkiella sp.
CCAATGCATTACAGATTGCTTAAGATATACTGAATGCCAGCCTTCCTCCTACACTAAAAAAGCTTCGAACGACAGGTCGCTGGCATGACAAAATTATTCATCGTCGTCATTAATGTGCTTAACCTGATACGGTGGCTCATTAATGATTCGTTTATTATGGCGTTTAGCTTCCTTGATTTGATTGGAAAGTTTTGCATCTCTTTCATCACTTTCTTTGAGTCTTTTATCAAAATAAAGATCATTATCAACAGCGCGTAAATTATTTTGTGCATCATAAAGATCTGATTCGGCTCTTTGAATATCATAATAACGGCTAGATTGTTGAAATTGGCCGCGGGGCAGATAAGCGTTGGCAACATCTCTTTGAGCGCGGTCAACTTCTCTTTGAGCCCGTTCGGTTCTTCCTCTGGCCTGATTAATGTTTCGACTTTCCTGACTTAAGGAATGCGATTGTTGATATTGTTGCGCACTGTTATTATGCTGAATAATCACTAAAGTCCTGCCATCGACATCCAGTGGTAACATAATAAGTAAAAAAGAAAGCATAATGATGATAATAACCACACCAATGTGCATATAGATTTTCTTTCTTCCTACCATAACTGCCACCGAATCAAATGTGTTATGTAAAGTAAGACTCAACAGGTGGACTAAAAGTTCATTTAATCAATGATTGTGCAGCTACAACTGAATCATCTGCCTCGTTTAGGGGGGACTCGGCTAGCAGGCTGAACTGAGAGAGGTATTAGTGGTTCACAACTTGTGTCTTTAACACCTGATTTATAATGCGATACAAAATGCACTCTTCTATCTTTTTCGTTGTTGTTTTCCTTACCATCCATAGCACTATTATCTTTTCTATAGTCCTTTTCAATAAGATCGATTAATACTTTATCCATTACCTCTAATGGCGTCTCTTCTCTTAACATCTTTTTCCCAGAATTTCCAAAAGCCGTTACTTGCGCTTTCACATAACCTTTTTCTGTTACTTGTGGCGTTTCATCATCAGGGGCATTCGCTATCTGTTTTTTTGCAAACATCCCTTTCCACCCAGAACTTAACTTATCTTTAACTTTTGTCCAAAGACTTCTTTTATACAGAACATGGGCTCTTACCTCATTTTTCTGAACTGGCGCTGAATCAATAAGTTTAGGATATACCGCTTCCATGAGTTCTTCTTTTGGTTTTTCTGCTTTTGCTTTACTCTTTGATTCTTGCCAAGAGAGTTTGACTGCAACTGCCGCTCCTAAGGCGCCAATGGCAGTGCCAACACCTGCTAACACTTTATAAACTAACGGAGCAACCGGTGCAGCAGGCGTGGATAGCAATGCTATAGGGACCACAAAGGCCAATAAGCTCACAACAGCAACCCCGACACTAATAAATATGCTTTTAAAGCGATCCCCCACACTTTTTTCAAGACGATGAAGCCGTTGCTTTTTTTCCAATAAGGTAAATAAGCCTCCATATTCTTTATGAAATTGCTTTTTTAATGCTTTCTCATGCTTTTTGATTTTGGCTCTGAGATCTCGTTTTTCTTGCGGTGAAATATTTTCAATTTTAGAATGGAGAATTAAATCACTTAATTCTTGTTGCTGTTTAGCAGTCTTATTAATAAAATGATTTCCAATTCTGACATAGAGTTCTTGAATTTTGATTGCATCAAAATGGGGTTGCTTGATAAATTCTCTAAAATCATGTCGTATTTTCTCTGGCAAATCAAATTGATTTATTGCATGGTCAATAGCTTCCCTGTCGGCAAATTGCTTGCGAAGGTTTTTTCTCTCTGCTTTTTCTTTTAAATAAACCCCTATATTTCGAAACACATTGACAACACTACCAGCAAACATTAAAGGCG
>CAYXVT010000060.1:10897-16267 GCA_964468105.1 Uncultured Candidatus Berkiella sp.
TCCCACACAAAGAATAATCCCTGTTGTTAAGGAAGCTGCGGCTGTTAAACCATAACCAATCATTGGGATTATTTTTTGTCTGATTTGTAAATCATCACGTTGAGCCAAGGTTGTCATTTCATAGACAGCCCAACCAAAGCCAACAAAATTTAAAATATTTTTGCCAACTTCACCGACTGCACTAAATGCTTCCCCCACTTCACCGTGACCTGTTAAGTTAAAACACTTTTTAACAGATCCGACGACCGTTGCTACATTAAATAAAACCGGCACATTTAACATAACATTTCTTACTTTAGAAGAATGTGAGCTATCTCTTTATTGTAACCCAGGAGTGAGTCGTTTAAATAATAATAAACAGATGTGATTTCAAGGAGATAGAAATCAAAAATGGTGTGGCGTTACACTAGTTTGCATATATCTGTATAAAAATACTATGCTTTTGATCCCCCCGTCTCATCGCTAAAAGCGATTTACGGGGGGCTAGCAACGATCATTGCTGCCGCAATGAAGAACTGCTTATTGGTTGATTTCTGCTTGTTTTAGCCATTCTTTTTGAGCATTCCGATAATGTTGCGGAAATCGTTGAAAACGATTTCGCATATTACTAAGCACTTCATGTGCTCGCGGCTGATTGTCTATTTTTCTTAAATGTTGCAAATAATAAAAGGAAGATTCCAATCCGTGAAAATGACTTTCAAGGTTTTCAAATTCACTATTAGCTTGTTGCCACATTTTAAGCTCTGATAAGGTTCTCGCATAAAGGAGATGACTTTCGGGTGATTGAAACTGCGGATTTGCTTTTTTGAGATTTTCTAATACTTGCTTTGCTTTCTCAAATTCTTCTAAACCAAAATATGCTTTTGCTTTATCTAACATTAAATAAGGATCAGCTGCAAAGGCACGTTGTGAAAGTAGGTTTTCTAATAAATATAGTGCTTCATTAAATTGACCAATTTGACAATATATTTTGGCCAATTGATGTTGATTTTCAATCGTAGGATGCGTTTTCACTTGCAGTTGCAAATGAGATAGCTCTTGATATGGATCAGCTTTGGGTTTAAAGCGTCGTGTCAATGGACGTAAATGACGATAATAAATATCAGGACCCATCTCAATAATGAAATAAGCCATTGGCCCTATGAGGGGAAATATAAGAATCATCGCAACAAAATGATAAGAATAACCACGACGCAAAGCATGAACAACGCAGAATAATTGCAATAAAACGGTCGCAACAATCGTTAAGATATGCATATACACGCCCCCCAAAAACAATTACACGTAAGTTAACTGAATTTAAGGCGTAACGTCAAGATTCTACAGATGGTTTGTTTGGGTTTCACGACAAAGGGGATTTGGGTTGCTAGAATTGAAGGATGATAACGCTCTCACGATTAACTAAATACGGCTCATTCAATACCCATGATTTAATCAAGGTGATAGCCATCGCCTTAATGTTTATTGATCATATTGGCCTTTATTTGCTTAATGACAATATGTGGTGTCGGTTGATTGGTCGAGCTGCGGCTCCTTTATTTTTCTTTTTGATAGGCTATGTGGGCAAGCTCCATGTTAGCCCCTCTTTAATAGTCTTTGGCATTATCTTAAGTGTGAGTAGCTCTTTCATTAACAGCACTTTGCAAATTAATATTTTGCTTAACTTCATTCTCATTTACTATTCCCTTCGCTTTTTTCCTCCAGAAAAAATGCGAACCACAACCCGTGTATTGTCATTTATTTTATTTGCTGGGGCTAATGTTTATATTTCCTTCTACTTAGACTATGGTCTACTTGGCTTTTTGATTGCTTACAGTGCGCGCCTTCTTGCCCTCAAAGATAAGCAAAGTGATTATTGGCTGCTTGGTAGCTTAGTGGTGTATTTCGTTTGGGAAAGTGCCTATTTTGGGTTTATCCAAGCTTATTTTGTCTTCACCTTTGCCGCCATAACGCTAGCATTGTATGCCCTGATGCTGTCCTATCGCTTGGCGAACCTTTATTGCCCAAAACCTTTACTTCTGCCAGGTCTGGTGATTTCTCGATATTCACTGGAAATATATTTTATTCATTTAATCCTCTTGCAGGGCTATTACTTATTGCATTCACCCTAAAGAAGAGTAAAATCCAGTGGTTTTACTGTTCTAAAATAATAATCCATAATAAAACCCCCTATGCGTCACCTCAAAACTCTGTTTGTTGCCTGTTTGCTTATCTTGGTAAGTTGCTCTAACCATCCGAAACCTGACTTTATCTCGCTGCCGGATAAGTTACCTCCTGCTCCAACCCTGCACAATGTGAGGGTGGCTCTGGTGTTAAGTGGTGGTGGTGCCCGCGCACTCGCGCATGCTGGGGTGCTAGAAGTTTTAGAAGAGAACCATATCTCGATTGATTTAATTGTGGGTAGCAGTTCAGGAAGTGTAGTGGGCGCGCTTTATGCCGATGATCCAAATGCTCAACACCTCAAGAAAAAAATCATTGCTTTAAATAAATGGGACTTGCTAGATATGAACTGGTTTGCCAGCGTCAAAATGCTTTGGCGTTTAACAGGACCCGTTGCAGGAAATGCTTTAAAGCTGTTTGTGCAAAAAAATATCAAAGCCAAGCAATTTAATCAATTGCAGATCCCGTTAGCAGTGGTGACAACAGATATCAATTCTGGGGAAGCCTTTGTTATTCGTAGTGGCCCACTCGCCCCTGCCTTGCATGCTTCAAGTGCCATTCCGATGTTGTTTAATCCCGTGCGCTTATATGGTAGAACACTAGTAGATGGTGGCGTTGCAAGTCCTGTTCCAGTAGAAATCGCAAAGCAATTTTCACCCAAAGTGATTATCGCTGTCGATATTGGAACATCACCAGACTATGGTCCCGTCAATAGTACTTACCAATTAGCAGCGCGTAGTCTACATGTCTCTTATTTTGTACTGTCTCAATGGCAGAGCAAACAAGCAGATATTGTCATTCATCCTGCAGTAGATAGTTATGGCATGTTTGATGATCATGCTAATCATGATATGTATGAAGCAGGAAGAGAGGCGGCTATTAAAGCACTTCCTGAGATTAGAGCGGCTTTGGCAAAAGCGACTAAATAGTCGCTTTAACCGCCAACATCATCTTCTTTATCCGCTGTGGATCTAAATCATTCACACACACGCCATCCTTTTTAAAGTAGCTTCCGATAATAAAACCATCGGCATGGGGATATAATTCGGCCATATTCTCTGGTGTCATGCCACTACCAATCAACACCGGTACAGTGCTTGCATTTTTAGCTGCTTTAACATCATCAAGGCGGGTTGATTTACCAGTAGCTGCGCCTGAAACAATGACTGCATCCACTAAACCACGCTCACACATATCTTCACATTCATGGGCAAGACTCATCTCCCCCAACGGTGCGGCATGTTTCACTTTCACATCTGCCCAGATCTCAACTTGTGACTGCAGCAAGCTTTTCAAACGCAACGTATCATAAGCACGCCCGGTGACGATCCCTTGATCGCAAACGATGGCATGCATATGAACATTAACCCGCATAAACTGTGCTTCAATGGCAGTGGCAATACTTAAAGCCGCAAGCGCATCATTGCGCAGCACATTTATACCCACTGGTATTTTAGAAGCGCGGACAATATCCCGCCCAATCGCTGTCATCGCAGCGATAGTTTGTGAAGGCACATTATCTGGATAAAAAGGTCTATCACCAAAGTTCTCAATGATTAACGCATCGACGCCCTGTTCGTGATACAAAGCACATTCAGCGAGTGCTTGTTCGTAAATAGGGGTCAACTTACCGTTGTACTCTGGAGAGCCTGGAAGGGCCTTTAAATGAATGCAGCCAATAACTGGTTTTTGTTTAAATAGTTTTGTAAATCCCGAATGCATTGATATTCCTTTATAGCGTATATGCAAGTTTTGTCGTTTACATATGACTGCTGAATGTTTGTGTTCCTGATTTTAACTCAAGTTTAATAAGAACAAAAATGAGGGGAAACCACTGATTTTTTGAGCATTTTACTTTGCAAGGCTTGACTTGATTAGAATAAATAAGTCTAATGACTAAATAGCCCATAGATTTATCTTATAAGAGGTGGCCGTGTATGACAACTCTAACTAACCCGTTATTCTTTAAACTTTTCCACCTATTAGAGGCAACGGTGCAATCTCTTAAAGTTAAAATGAGTTACCTTTGGGAAGGCAAACCAGATCTGTCTGCACAAGAATCCTCTGATAAAAAATCCAATAAAAAATGGGTGATTGCTGAAACGACCGATTTAGATAATCAAAATAAGAATGTGATGATGGTTGAAGTAGAGTACTTTAATGATCCGGATGCCGACCTTCCTTTAAAAACCCACAATTACACTATCGATGGCGAAGATCCTAATTTACGGATCACGCATTATCCTTCCAATCGCTTACATTAGATTTTTTTAAGAACAAAAAAAAGCAGGCGCTAGGCCTGCTTTTTTATCTAAACAAACTTACTTGATGGTAAGTACGTTTGTCTTATCTTCCGTAGGAGCTACAGTTGGCATAGCGGTTGCTGTGTCTTTCTTTGCTTCAACTGGAGCAGCAGTTGCTGTTTGTTCAGCTTTAGCTGTCTCTTGCTTGAACAAGTAACCAAATGTGAGCCAATTGCCCCAACCTTGTTTAGCAGCAGTCGCAACATCAGCTTTCTTTTCAGAAGCAGGTGCAACAACGTCAGCTTTCTTGTCAGCAGCAGGTGCAGCAGCATCTTTCTTGTCTGAAGCAGGTGCAGCAGCAGCTTTAGCTTTTAATGCTTCAGCTCTTTTGCTCACAAAGCGTTGTATGCCAGCGATTTGAGCGTTAACATCAAATTGAAGAAATTCAGTTGCTTTTTGAGCATCAGAAATTTGTTTCATGAAAAGCGTAAAGGTTTCAACGTCCATTTTATTTAACTGAGCTTGCACTTTCTTGTCAAGACCATTAAAAAATTCTAACTTCACAGTATCATTTTTGATAACTTCAAAGTTAGATGGAGCAGAACTCATCAGGCCATTAACAGCTTTTGCTAATTTGCTTAATGCTTTTGCAGTTAAGTAAACGGAAATAGCGGTACCAGCAACAGCAACAACAGAAGAAGTTGCAGCAGGTGTTACATAACCACGTGTTTTATCACTAATCCATTGCAAACCATTTTGTGCCATTTCAGGCAAATGTAATGTAGGAATAGCATAACCACTTACTGATTTTACAGCGTCGTTAGCTTTGCTGTCTGCTAAATAATTTGTTAATTGACATACAGTGTCAGCAGTTCCACATTTAGCAGCTTCGATAGCAGCTTGTTTAGCAGCTTCGATAGCAGCTTGTTTAGCAGCTTCTTCAGCAGCTTTTTGCAGGTCTGCAGCG
>CAYXVT010000061.1:0-7449 GCA_964468105.1 Uncultured Candidatus Berkiella sp.
AGATTATGGGGTTAATTTTGTGGGGATCGCTCAGGACTTGTTCGCGGCATCCATGAGTTTAAAGTAGATGCCGTGGACAAGCCACGGCACGTCGGAGGATCGCACCCGTTTGTCAGTTATCTATATCATGCTAAACATTACCTGCGATATGCTTTGCCCACTAGTTTAATTATTGAGGTATTTACCCATGGCTAAAGAAGGCCCAGTTGTTCCAGTAGTTCCAGTTTTTGATCCAAAAGCCGTGCGCGGTACATTAAGAAAAGTTGGATTTAAAAAAGAAAATGATAAATTCAATGCAGCAGTAACTGAAAACGTTGCTGATCAAGTTAAAGATTTACCTGTTCAACCAAAAGCACTAGCACCTGTTGCTGCTCCAGTAAAAGCACCTGTTAAAGTGGCTGCGGTAAAAGCACCTGCAAAACAGCCAATGAATCCTTTAAATATTGGTCGTGCATTACCACCTACACCAGCACCTAAAGCACCAGTAAGAAGAGAATCTCTGGTTGTAAAGGTAACAAATGATGAAACACCACCACCAGTTCCACCAAGAGATCCTATTGTTGCTGATGAAGAAATGACACCCCCACCAGTTCCGCCAAGATCACCTGAAGCTGTTCGTATTGAAGTAGCTCCTGCTGTTGTTGCTGCACCAGTTGCTCCAACAATGGCACCACCTCCGCCACCACCACCACCTGCACCAGTTGCTATAACTAAAGCACCTGCTGCACGAACAGCATTGCTTGATTCAATCCGCGCTGCTAATAAGCAAACGCTGAAGCATGTTGCTACTCCAGTTGCACCTGCTGTTAAGGCTGGCGCTATTGCAACACGAACTGCTACTACTGATGTAACTGCTAATGCAGGTACAACACCAACGGAAAAGCCAAGAGCTTTCACAGCTCCGCAAGCTGGCGCTGGCGTAGATATGAATGAACTTTTAGGTAAATTGAAAAAAAGACCTGGTTCAAATCTCGTTTAGATTTAAATCTTGTTAAAATAAAAAAGCGATTCTAAGAATCGCTTTTTTTTACTTTATTTATTTTCTTGTATATTAACATCTTACTTGCATACACACGTCTTTTTTTAAAATCTGAACTAATTGTTTCATAGGTAAGTCATAACTAGTGACTTCAACAAAAACAATGGAGCAACGTGTTATGAAAAAGTTATTATTTGCAGTATTGATGTTAGCATCATCAGCTTGTTTCGCGCATTATCATGGCGGATATTATCATGGCGGTTATTATCACCACTATCGATATTATAACCCTGGATATGTATACAGCTATGATAATCCCTACTATTACAACAACTATTACTACGCACCAAGATACTATCGATATCATCGCCATTACTACAATGGATATTACGGTGGACCATCGATTCGTTTTGGCATTGGGTTTTAATAATACGTTGCTTTAGTAGATCCCAATGTAGATATCTACAATAGCATTGGTGGGATCGCAAGATCTTTGGTCATAAACTTCAAAATCGGCCAAATACTTGCGATTCCCTCCAAGTTCATCTTTTGACATAGCCCAAATTTCTTGCCAAGCCGAAATAACAACTTCAGGCATTTTCCCAGAATCCGTTGTAAATTTTTGATATTTTGAAGCGGGAATAGTTAACATAGTTAAAATCTTTGGGATATCGTAAGTCATTGTTACTTCTTCACCCACAAAATACGTGTAATCTCCTAGTTCATTACTATCGTAATCTGTATAAATAGAGTAAGTAACACCAGAATGTTGCTTATGTGGAATCATTTTGGCAATACCTTCAGATTCATAGCGACTCAGTAAAGGACCAATCTTTGCGCGTTCTGGATCCATCTCATTAGTATTGTTGGTTCTAACCATTATACCGACTAATTTAATTTCTGGTTTGTTTACAATTTCATTTTTCATAAAGTAAATCCTTTTAAATGCACAGATCAGCAGAAGATAAAGTGTTTTTTAAAGACATCAGTTCGTTTGCTTTGAATACACCTTTATCGAAAATTAATCGGGTTATTAATTCACCAGGCGTTACATCGAATGAAGGATTAAAAACATTGGCATGAATTGGAGCCCAAGTGATTTTGTTCATAAATCCTTTCACTTCTTGCGGATCTCTATTTTCGATAACAATGTCAGAAGCATTCATACATTCTCTATCTAAGGTCGTATGCGGGGCTACTACATAAAAGGGAATATGATGATAATGACATAAAATGGCCACATGATAAGTGCCAATCTTATTTGCCGTATCACCATTCATCGCAATTCTATCTGCCCCTACTAAAGCAGCATCAATGTGTCCTTGCTGCATCAAGGTAGCAGCCATATTGTCACAAATAAGGGTATAAGGAATATTCGCTTTTTCAAGCTCCCACGCAGTTAATCTGGCGCCTTGCAATAAAGGTCTCGTTTCGCAGGCATAAACATGTTTTATTTTACCAAGCTCAAATGCTTTCTTAATAACACCAAGCGCCGTGCCACAACCTGCTGTTGCTAAACTGCCAGTATTGCAATAGGTTAAAACGGTGGCATCATCAGGTAAAACTGAGGCGCCAGTAATCGCCATTTTGTCACACAGCTCCACATCTTCAAGAAAAATGGCTTTAGCAATATCGCAGACCACATTGGCATCTTGCTTTAAATGTCGCAAAACCGTGTCCATATAATTTTTCAAATTGACTGCTGTGGGACGCGTTGCAACGAGGGTTTTAATCGCTTGATTAATGTCATCAATGGAAGCGCCTTTAGATGCATATTGGGCCAAAGATAAAACAGCAGCAATACCAATTAAGGGAGCGCCTCTGACTTTCAAACTTATAATACAATCGCACATATCTTGTATTGTGTGGCAGGTGATCCAAATTTCTTGTGTTGGCAGCGCTTGCTGATCAAGCACCGTTAAAACACCATTATGATATTTAATTGCCAATGATTCTAAATTCATATTTTTGCTCAATTATTTAATGACTACTTGCATCCAAGATTGAATATCATTTGATAATGTTTCAAATGGGGTCATCAATCCTGTTTTAAGACCTTGATCAGCACAACCATTGAAAAGATGATTTGTTGCCGGTATTAATTGTTGCAACAATGAAAAAGCCTTACGATTATTATTTCGCATAACTTCCAATACTTGTTCGAGTGTGACATGTTCAATTGCTTCATCCCAACTATCATAATCAGTCACAAAAGAAAGTGGCAAATAATACATTCCAGCTTCACGTGCCAGAGCATATTCTGGAAAATTGGTCATACCCACAATATCTGCGCCCATTGTGCGATAATTTTTGGATTCCGCTTTGGTTGAAAAAGCAGGGCCTTCAATGCAAATGGATGTTTTATCAAAATGAATTGAAAATCCATCAACGGTTAAAATTTCTTTTGCTTGTTTAACCAATTCAAGATCGACTGGATTTGCTAATGAAACATGTCCAACCACGCCTTTGACACAAAAAGTACGGGGTCTTAACGACTTTGTATGATCAATATATTGGGTAGGCACAACGCAATCACCAGGTTGAAGTTCTTTACGTAAGCTGCCCACTGCAGATAGAGAAAGAATTTTACTCGCACCACATTTTTTAAGAGCAAAAATGTTGGCAGCATAATTGATATGTGATGGTGAAAATTCATGATGTTTACCATGTCGTGATAAAAAGAGAGCTTGTTCCCCCTTTACCTTAACTCGCCATACTTCGCTTGAAGGATTACCAAAAGGTGTCTCAACAACGCATTTCTCAACGATTTCAAAATTATCAAAATTTTCAAAACCAGAACCACCTAATATTGCCCACATCTTTTGCACCACCAAAGTCATCAAATTAGCTAAACATTTTTTGCCTAACTGATATTATAGATAATCAATCAAATAAGATCTCTAATAACATTAGGATAATTTAAAACAAACTTGTTTCTTTTTGGAGGTCTGTGGCTGGTCTTGCTGCAAAAGCCCCCTTGCGTTAAGACATTTTGTAATATCGCCTGGTCCAAGATTTTTTTTCAACTGGCAATGGCGAAGTTGAGTTAAATAAACGCGAGCACTCTCTAAACAACCTTCCTTAATGGCTAATGTAGGCAAAGCATCAATTAATTGTTGTTTTTTAAAGTCTAAAATCACTTCTTCCAATTTTTTCTTGGTACACAAGGAATGGTAGAATTTTATCGCCTCTGGTGTGGGGAATAATATTTTAGGCTCTTTTTTCGCCGCTTCTTGTAAATGCGAATATAGCGCCTTATCTATTAATGTTTTGGAATAGATTCCTTCAAGTTCCTGTTTTAATGATTCCAACATTCGATAATACGATTGAATACGAGGGAACAGGGAGCGATCAAATTCTTGCAATGGCATTAATTTAACTTACTTCATATTGATGAGAACAAAGGATAGTAATTAATAGCGCTGCCCCAGGCAAGAAAGTATTATTAAAACCCATGCATTTCCTATTAGAAAAGCGCAGTTTGGCACTCGACTAACACATTATATTGCTATTTTTCTTGTTTTAAACGGTATTCTTATTTTAATATTTGTTAGAAAGCTTTATACTGGGCGGGATTCCAAGAGGTAGTACTTTATGATTGTAATTGACGGCATCGCTCCCTATTTAACCGGCTTTGGCTCAGCCATAAGCACATCTGCTGGTTTTCTTAAAAGCGCCATTTTGTCTTTCGCCGGCTTTTTTCAGCCAGTCCGGGCTTGTATGCTTACACCTGCGTTTCTCATTCCTGCTGCGGCAGTGATTACCTTAGTAGCAGGCTTCTATGCAATTAAAGCCTTAAAGCTACATTTTACACCACATCATGCGCCCCATAATTTCGGTGCTCATCAGCCTTACAATCCACCTCATCAGTATGGCGCACAACATTATTATGCTCCGCAAAATAATTACGGTGCACAATATAATTTCGGTGCACAACCACATCGAAATAATAGAGTTCCTAATTATGTCGTTCCACCACCTGCACATCCCGCTGCTGTGAATATCGCTCCTATCCAAGAGCCATATCTGTTTCCACCAGTAAATAACGTTCCAAAAGCACCTGATGAAACAAAGGCTTTACTCGCGGATGTGTTGGTAAATTTACCTGAAGCGTTTGCTCAATATATAAAAAGTTTTGCTTTAAAATTGTCATATACTGCTCAACTCGAAACACACATAAGTGCAGTGGATGTAGAAATTCCTGAAGAATTGGCATGCCCAATTAGCCTTGAGCTAATGAATATTCCCGTTAAGATAAATGGTCAAGCAAATGAGCAAGCTTTTGATTATAACGAGCTCATTAGCAACGTATACGTCGATAAGGATGGGAATTGTAGGCATCCCATAACGCAACTGACATTTAAACCAACGGATATCGCACCGGCTCCTGAAGTGGCGCAAAAAATAGAAGACTATTTGAAAAAATTTGATAAGACTAAAAACGCCGATGTAACACAAGATCTAGCTCAAGAGCCATCTCGAACCCTCTTAATAAATCATGATTCCTTACGCAGCTCACCCAGAGCTGACGAAGGACAAGCTATGATTGATCAACCAAATCCAAATAGTGAAGAAAACAGACTTAAATTGTAGTATAGCGGCTACCTATAGCCGCCATCTCAAAGTGCTCTGGCAAGTAGCAAAATAATTGTAAATACTAAATTTGAGCAAAAATAAATAATTTGATAGGTGGGAAACATATAAAACTGAATGTAAAAATGATAAGAACGTGGAATAAAAACAAAAACAATAGCAACGAAGAATAATATAATTACCATCTGCAATTCTGGGTAAGATTTTTTTAAATCTGAATGTCCCCATTGTTGCCAATATTCCTTAAATAACATCATGTCTTTGACCTATCACTAAAGCAATGAAACCCATCATTTATTTGGGCTTAATAATTTAAGGCTATCATGATGCCCATTTTTATATAAGCGAAGATACATCACTATTACTTTGATGAACTTTTCAATAGCCACTGATGTCTAAGGATATTTTGGGGGAATTTAACTTCCCCCATAGCAAATCAATCAATTATAACACGACCGTTTCTGTTACAATTGCAGGCAAAACAGAATCCTGTATGAATACAGTATTTTGTACCGAGCTTGCGTTTGAGACATGAGCCGGAGCGCTCTCACTTAGAACATCAGAAACCGAATATTCTGAAATGACATCGCTTAGCTTAATTGCTTCAGATTTATGAACACCTTTTGAGTCTGAGTTGTGCTCTTTTAAATAGGTCGCAATATCAGCATGGTTTGTTTTAATAGCTTCATCAGCAGCCGTATCACCATGAGCATCATGAAGAGTCAGATTGGCATGATGTTCAACAAGCACTTTAACAACTGGTAAATTGCCATCTAGCACAGCCAAATGAAGTGCTGTTTGTCCTTGTTTGTTGACAGCATCAATCGAAGCACCAGCATCTAACAATTTAGTGATAAAATCTGATGAACCACCAAATTGCACACCATAATGTAAGGGTGTATTGCCTTGAAAATCGATTGCATTAATTGCTGCATGTGAATTAATTAAAGTATCAACCACATTCAGTTGATGAGCCATCGCAGCAATGTGTATCGGTTGTAAGCCTTCATGCGTAGTTTGATTAATATCTGCTCCATGGTTCACAAATTCTTTAACCATATCCGGATATCCGTGAAGCGCAGCATAATGCACGCCTGTCATACCATGACTATTGGTTGTGCTTGCGGATGTACCTTTACTTATTTCAGCTTGCACGCCATTAACATCATCTATGACAGCTGCTTGCAATAAATGATTATGAGCAGGTAATTGGATGTTATTTAAAAGAGGTAATGCGAATAGATCTTGAATCGTTTCACTTGCCTTCTTCACATAATCAAAGGAATTTAAATTATGATTATCTTTGCTTTGAAGATTAGAGCCAAATTCTATTAGGTGCAAAATAATATCTGGGTGATTGGTTGATATAGCATCTTGAAGAGCTATTGCACCCACAATGTTTTTAATATTAGGATTTGCACCATTAATAAGTAAACTTTCTACTGCTCCCAGACTATCTAGTCTAGCTGCCGTATGCAAGGCTGTCTGGCCAATTTTATTTTGATTATTAATGTCTGCTCCTGCAGCAATGATAGAATCAATAAATTGTTTGGAACCATTGGCTCTAGCGGCATAATAAAGGGGTTCATTAAAGTGGGGATCTTTGGCATTAATTTTGGCTCCATGACTCACTAACAGACTGAATATTTGAGGCTGGTTTGCCATTGCCGCAAAATGTAATAAATACAATTGATCCTGACCTTGCATGTTAGGATTAGCACCTTGAGCTAAAGCCGTTTGAACACCTGCGAGATCACCTGTTTGCACAGCATAAATGATATCTACCATGAGTACTTTTCCCTAAGTTTTTTATAAAAATTTATCTATAAATTTCAAAAAAGCTAAAATATTTCAGCTTGATTGACTGCGTAGTAAAA
>CAYXVT010000061.1:7459-16245 GCA_964468105.1 Uncultured Candidatus Berkiella sp.
ATTTTACTACACAGGCAGATTAAACTATGTAATATATATTGTCTATTGGGTTAATACCGTAAGTTATCAGTTTTGTTGACAACTCAAAAATGTGGTAATACTCTAAGCACTTTTCTACATGAAGTTGTTAAAATGAAAGAGATAAATGATTTTACGTTGTTAAATGCAATATCCGGTGGTTATGAAAGATATGTTTCAAATGCAGAAATAATATTTGAATGTAGTAGGGGAACAATAACTATTGGGCTCTTTATAGGATTGATTGGTTTTGCAGTTACTTCCCCTTTAGGTCTACCGATTGCCGTAACAGGCGCAATAGTAGGAACAGCTGCAGGATTCTATTTAGGTTACAATATCGATCAATATTGTGGCCTTGAACCTGGAATTTATCCAATAGTCTATTACTAGAATTTAACTAAGAAATAGGTTAACTGTATACTTAACTACTGTCTATCTCTGCCTGTACGTCTTTTATGCTTCTTACCCAAGGTTTAAGGCGTGCATTTTTCACTGAAGCAGGTAAGTTTTGACTAGCAAGTTTTGCTGCTTGTCGCGATGGATAGTCACCATAAACGATCACATACCAATCTTTACCTTTACGCTTGGTGGTAGCAATGTAAGCGTTATTTTCTAAATTATATTGCTGAATAAATTTCTTCACATTCTCTTGCGAAAATGCCCCTAGCAATTGAACCGTAAAACGATCTTTATCTGAGGTTTTTTCTGTTTTTATAGGCGTTTCATTTATTATTTGTTTATTTGAATCGGCCGTAACAACGGATGCTACGGGTGAATTTGATATTGGTGTTGAATCTTGCGTATTACTAAACTTATAAACCACTTCTAAACCAAAAGACTGTTGTGTTTTTCTTAAAGAGAGATCATCTTTATCCTGATAAGAAAATTGATTAGAAAAATCTCTACGTGTTTCCGCGCGAAATTCAAGATTTTTAAGGGGAGTGCAACCTATAGTAAGAGTAAGCTCTTTAATGGTTTGATCCACACCGGTACGATAGCCGTTTCTATCGTCAAAAATTTCACCACGCAATGATAGACGCCAGGTATCATTAAATTTATAATTTCCATAACCAGCTATCCCTGACCAAATTGCGTCTGCGCTGGAACCATCCAACAATTGAGCATTGTTTTGAGAGCCATAATCAAAGTTTACTGCCAGTATCAATTTATCTGTGGCATTGTAGCTTGCTATAAGATCAATTAAATTTCGCTGTCCAGTAGAGCCAGTGGAAGTTCTTGGTACAACTCGCTCTTCACCTGAATAGCCTTGTGCAGATAATGACCACTTTTCATTAGGATTATAGGCAATTCCATATTCAAGTGTTTTATCACGACTCGTATCACGGATATTGTCCCAACCATCATTGACACCCAGAATAAATTTTAGTTTATCATTCCAAGCATATGAACCTCTTAATCCAGTATGAGTATTAGGGGTTGCAAAGGTGAATAAAAGCGAACGCGAAAAGTTGACATCACTCGTTGGATCTATCGTTTCCACACCCACTAAAGTTACAAATTTACCCGCAATAAGAGTAAAAGGTCCCTTTGCGTATTGTGCAAATATTTGCAAAACATCTGCAGAGACATCAGTAGTCCCGTTATTGGGATTATAACCATAAGAACCCGTTGTTCTGGCATCACGACCAATAATGGGATTCACTAACCCACCAAAACCATTTTCTGGTTGATAAGCAACCGTCCCGGCTATTTGATGTAGCGTAAAGCCATTCTCTTCAATATCAAATGCTCTATCATAATTACCACTAATAAATTGATTTGCGGATGCTAAATAGTTATAAGAACCATCTACATATCCTGAAATCTTAACACCACAACAAGGAACTTTGGCAGATTCCTCTGCTAACAGATAGCCGGGAATGGAAAGTGCCAAAATCAGAATGGGATTAAAATTTCTCATAACCATTTGCCTATATTTATTTATCAAAAGAAAATACGCGCTTCCAATCTTCTTTCATGTTAATCAAAATCCAGCCATGACTTTGTGCAGCATCAAGTGCTTTATCGAGTTTTCCAACGGCAGATTTGCGATCGTATGCATATTCTCTTTTAGCATCATCATGATGAACGATCATACCCAGTCTTGGTCCGCTTCCAGCCGTTGTCCACTCAAGCATCTGATAATCTCCATCAGAATTACCAAAAGCGGCTATCGGACGTTGTCCGATATGCGATTCAATGCCAATGGGTTTACCTTCTTTATCATCAATGAAATCAACTGCAGGTAATCGCAGCATAATAGGCTTGGCATCGCGATATTCATATTTGAGTTTAATACTGCTGCCAACGACTTGTTCAGGAGGAATACCATAGGCTTTATTCGCCCAAGGTCGCATAAATTCAATACCACCCCCTGAAACAATAAAAGTTTTAAAATCATTTGCTCTAAGATAGCTTAGCAATTCTACCATGGGCACATAAACAAGATCTGTATAAGCGGCTTTGAATCTAGGATGATGTGCTGTGGCTATCCATTGTTTCACAATGTCTTCGAATTCTTCATTCGTCATGCCAGCATGGGTTGTCATTACCAATTCGGCAATTCCCTTTTCGCCCAGACTTTCAAGTGTTTTCATATCTCCCTCTAAAACGGCTTTGAAGGGTTGCTGATTCTTCCATTCGGGGTGTTTAGGAGCAAGCGCTTTCACACGATCTAATGCGAAGGCAAGTTGAACATACATCGGTTGTTCTATCCAAAGCGTGCCATCATTATCAAAAACAGCAATACGATCACTAGGAGAAACATAATCTTTAGAATTCTTCTGTTTCACTTTCTCAACAAAGCTGATGATAGCGTGCTTTGTCGGACCCTCATTCCAAGAAGGAAGGGGATCTTTAGCAAGAGCTAGATCAGATATGAAAAGGCTAAGAAAAACGAACGTTGTTAATAAGGTTAATAACTTTTTTATTTGTTTCACAGTGCACTCACTAGCAAATGAATCCCTAGGACATACACTATAAGAAAATGCACACACCTTACAACCAAGAAGCAAAAACACTGTTTTGGATTTGCGAATGAAATTTGATATTATATTTATATTACCAACTCTACTGCGCGAATACCCAATATCGGTAGAGCTACGCTTTATAACTAGTTAAAAGAAGTTGAGATTGAGTTATGAAAATTTGGCAAGTTGACAGTTTCACAAAGCAACCATTCAAAGGAAACCCTGCTGGGGTGATGATCTTAAATGAACCTTTAAGCGATGAGCTTATGCAAAGCATCAGCTGCGAGATGAACTTATCTGAAACGGCTTTTATTTTTCTTCGAGACAATGAAAAGCCTTTAATACGATTTTTCACACCATCAATAGAAGTGGATTTATGTGGACATGCCACCTTGGCTGGCGCTCATGTTTATTTCACAGAAATGTTTCCCAAAGAAAACCTAATCATTTTTGAGACCAAATCAGCTGGCAATCTTCCTGTTCGTAAATCAAATGAAGGTTATACCATGGATTTTCCATCACGACCGGGGGTAAAAGTTGATATCAGAGCCATCCCGCAGTATGTATTAAATGCCATCTCCACAACACCACCCATTGAAGCCTATTTAGCGCGCGATCTAATGTTGGTTTATGATAACGAAGAAACAATACGTCAAGCACAACCAAATTTTGCAGCTTTAGCCCCTTATGAGAATTGGATCATCATTACCAGCAAAGCAAAAGACTATGATTTTATATCGCGATTTATTTGCGCTGGAGATGGCATTCTCGAAGATCCTGTGACTGGTTCGGCCCATTGCACTTTAGGTCCGTATTGGTCTAAAAGATTAAACAAAAATAAACTTCAGACCTATCAAGCCTCTGAGCGCGGCGGAGAACTCAAGGTTGAGATTAATCAAGACCGAGTTTTCATTACAAGCCACGCTGTGACTGTGATTGAAGGAACGCTCAAAAATATTTCTCTAACCTTCTAAACTTAACAAAAAGGCATATTCAAATGCTTTTTCTTTATAATGCTCATAACGCCCTGAACCGCCACTGTGACCAGCGTTCATTGTTGTTTTGAGTAATAATAAATTATCGCCTTTTGTCGTTGCTCTTGAGTGGGCTACCCATTTCGCGGCGTCCCAATACTGTACTTGAGAATCATGATAGCTTGCCGTAACTAACAAGTTTGGATAGGCTTTGGGTTGAATATTGTCATAGGGTGAATACGACAGCATATAATCATAATAGGTTTTGTCATCTGGATGTCCCCATTCTGCATATTCGGAAGTCGTTAAGGGAATATTGGGATCCATCATGGTATTGATTAAATCAACGAATGGCACTTGGGCAATAACGCCTTTAAACAATTGGGGTTGCATATTGATCACCGCCCCCATCAATAAACCGCCAGCACTACCTCCCATCGCAAAAAGGTTATTTGAAGCACCATACCCTTGTTTCACCAAGTGTTCCGTTGCATCAATAAAATCTGTAAAGGTATTTTTCTTATTTAATAATTTACCTTGATAATACCATTGCCTTCCCAGCTCACTGCCTCCCCTAACATGCGCAATAGCAAATACAAATCCTCTGTCTAACAGACTAATCACATAAGGGTCAAAATCAGATTCATATGACAAACCATAGGAACCATAGCCGGCGATTAATAATGGATTGTGATGAGCCTTGAATTTATCTTTTCGACAAACCAATGAAATAGGAATTTGAGTGCCGTCTTTTGCTTTGGCATAAACTCTTTGAACTTCATAATTTTCCGAATGAAAATCACCTAAAATTTCATCTTGCTTTTTTAATACTTTATGCTTTGTTTGAGTATTAAACTCATAGATTGATTCTGGGGTTTTAAGTGAGCTGTATTTAAACCTGACTTCTTTCGAAGACATTTCTGGCGTAAAAACAACAGCGGCATCATAATCAGGTTCGTCAAACTCAATATAGAAAGATGCATCGCGATTCAGTGGATGAATTTTAATATGATCTAACCCTTTTTGTCGTTCCTCTAGAACGATAAAATCATCAAATACTTCAACATCATTTAAATAAATTTCAGGATTATAAGGCAGAAAAGGCTGCCAATGTTTTTTGGCTGTTTTATCCAAAGCACATTGCATCAATTTAAAATTGGGGGCATCTTCATTCGTTCGAATAATAAATTGATCATGAAGATGATCAACATAGTATTCTTGACCTTCAATGCGTGGTGAAAAAACTGTAAAAGCATTATCCGGTTGATTTGCATCTACAATTTGAAATTCGCTGGTATCTTTCTTAAAGGATCCAATCAGCAAATATTGTCTTGATTTTGTTTTTGTCACTTCACAATAATAGGTATCATCTTTCTCTTCATAAACAAGCTTATCTTTGCTAACTTGAGTTCCAAGCTTATGTTGGTAAACACGGTTGGATCGTAATGTAACCGGCTCCGGGAGCGAATAAAACAAAGTTTGAGAATCATTGGCCCATTCAAGATCAGAGGCAGTGTCAATTAGCGTGTCTTTTAATAGTTGCCCTGTGGTTAGGTCCTTTATTCTGATTTTATATTTTCGTCTACCTTGAGAGTCTTCTGCATAGGCCAACAAATTTTCATTTGGACTGATTTTGATAGTCTCTACTGTATAATAATCATAACCTTTTGCTAATTTATTCACATCAAGAATAATTTCTTCGGGGTTTTCGAGGCTATCTTTTTTACGGCAGTAGATAGGATCGGCTTTATTTTCCTCATAACGCGTGTAGTAATAATAATTCCCTTTTCGATAAGGAACCGTCGTGTCGTTTTCTTTTATCCTCTTTTTAAATTCTGCTTCAAGCTTTTTTTGCAGCGCTAACGTAGATTCCATTTTACTGGTGGTATAGTCATTTTCTGCTTTAACATAAGCCAAGACTTCTGGATTATCTCTTTTATTTAGCCAGTAATACTGATCAACTCTTTCTTTTCCATGTTCATGAAAGGTACTGATTTCTTTTTTTGCAATTGGTGCTTTTATCATTTCAATTCCATTGGCGCAAATGTGTACAAAAGTTGCTAAGAGAAAAATGAACCTTAATCTAACCATGCCATTTTCCTTTAAAGGGAGTGAGGGTTCCCTCTAGTTTTTAAATAAGATGCATATTGGCAATGCTCGAAGAATATAGCAAGACCGCAGCGGTACCTACTTCAGGTACTCACCTTCCTTTTTCACCGTTTATAGCTCTAACCTGACCATCTATCCCGTTGTCATTGAAATTATTACATTACTAATCTATATTACTTTCTTTTTTGTAGGAAGCAATCGACCCATGAAAAAGGTTGTGTCTCATAAAAGACCAGACACTGACCGAACGCTGGTAAGGAACACCCGTGTCCTTAAAAAGCGTAAGGATCCTATGGAAGATGAGATTCCACCACCGGCGGCCGAACTTTCCGAAGCTGAAAAGTTTAAAGGACGATTGCTATCTCGTTTAGAAATTAAAGAAACCCCTGAGTTGCTGAACAAGTCTTTCTACTTAGAAAACTTAAAGAAGATTTATCAAACTGTTCTCAACGCCATTGTTAGAAATCCCAAATTGATACAAAAATTAACCCCGGGGAAAGCAATTAGATTTAGCAAAAAATCCTATCATATTAGCAAAAATGCTCAAATCGTTTGTTCTAAAAACGGCAAACTGCGATTATTTGTTGAAACTAACACTCATGATAAAGACGGCAGTGTTATTGAAGATGCTCTTCTTGGTGCTGGCACTTCTAAAACTGTTCTTCGTTGTTATCGTATCGATACCACTCTCCCCAAGGAATGGGCTTGTAGTAAAGTTATTGATAACGATAGCGATGAAGTGGGAGCTGCTTTGATTGAAGCAAAAACGATGCATGAATTAGATCATCCCCATATCGTTAAAATCGAGCCAGGAGTTGTCTATAAAAGGGGTAAAAAAGTTGCCCTATTCTCTAAATTGGCTATTGGGACTTTGATGGATGTCATTAAAGGAAAAATTCCAGCAACCGATTTAGAAAAAAATGCATTGATGTTGCAAATATTTGACGCTGTGGATTATTTTCATAAATTAAACATTGTTCATCAAGATCTCAAACCACAGAATATTTTAATCTATCGCGGTATAGATAACAGTCTTATTGCTAAAGTAGCTGATTTTGGTTTGTGCTCAACTCCTAAGGCACCTGAAGAGGTCCCCAGCGGAACACTAGGGTATGCTTCACCCGAAGTGCTAGCCTATCATAGTGCTAGTGAAGCTAATTTACATGAGAGTTTTTTCACATCTCCTAAAACCTCGCTCGGCAGGGATGTGGTAACACAATTACAGTTAAAAGCCAAACCAGGCGCTACAGAACAACAACCTCATCCCAAAAACGATTGCTGGTCATTGGGTATCCTGTATTATAAGCTTCTGAACGGCACTAAACCTTCCCTTAAGGTTTTGACCACCAAAAACAAAAGTGGGAATAAAGTGATCGACGGTTTGCTTATGATTGATCGTAACGAACGGTTTGATGTCGCTACTGCTTGGGCATTATTGCGTGAACAGATGAAGCCATGCGCTCTAGAGACCGAAGCCGTGGAGTCCGTTGCAAAAAGAGCCAGGACCAGAAGGAAGATCAAGTAGCGTTCCTTTTCAACCCGATTGGCCGGCCTCTTTGTCTGGCTCCTGTCCCTGGTCCTTGCTCTGCCCCGGCCCTGTCCACCTAACCGTCGACCGACTTGTCCGCCGACGCTTGTCCACCCACTGCTCCTGCGAACTTTTCCAAGCTCAGAGCCTTGCTGCACACACAAAATTTCCCGCGCCAAGACCGAACTTCCTCGGGCTTGAAAAATAATTTTGGCCAAGCGGCGCTTTAGTATTGCAATTGGGTTCATTATGCCTACAATCAAGATGTGAAAGGATCGCGTCCCAAGCAACCATTAAGGGCTAGCACATGAGCGGAAGCACCGTCTTCCCCTTCCCCCTCAACCGTTCGCACTTTGCTTTTTTGCCTGGAAAAATAGAGGCAAAAAGCGAAGACGCTCTACCTTTCTCAGCATTATATCTACTCTCCCAAATTTTCTGGTATAGCATTGGGCTATCCTTAATCTACGACATGTCCGAAAGAATGTGGCATTGGCCGCACATGATGGTCATCGCTGTGTATGGTGGCATGCTTGTTGCTAGTGCTTGGCTAAGCCACCAGGCGGTCAAGACTTGCTCAGCTGTGACTTTACTCTTGGTGCTTGTCATCTCTTACTACACTTTTTCTGGTCAACCTACCTCCTTGAGCTTCATGCAGGGCCTGGTCTCGATCCTCTCAGCGCGTAGCATCGACTACTGTTGTTGGGTCTTTGTGATGGGCGCAAGCATCCTCGGGGGGCGCTTAAGTCTGACTTGGCATGTGAACGATAAAAAGATTAAGCTTGAACTCTGGTTGGCTCTGGTCTTTTTCTTAATCGGCTGCTCCATTTCCATGTGGCCTCAGGTCACCACCATGTACGCCAAAGGCGACAACTTGGAAAGCATCTTAGCGAGTCAGGGGCTAAATCTTATCTGGCTTGCCTACTGGGGCATGCCAATGAAGTACAATCAAAAAAATAATGACGGTTATCTAAATCAAACCATCGCGAAATATGTGAAGCTTCCCATGCGCTCCATCATCTTAGTAATGGGCGCTCTGTCGTACGTTTTTTACGATTGGGCTTGTCAGTATCTTTCCTGCTGGTTACAAATTATCTGGTTCTTTGCTCCCGTTGTGATCTACTTCTACTTACAAAAGCGTAAAATGGCCTCAGCCTAGTACCTGTCTTTATATTGTTTTATATATTCAAA
>CAYXVT010000062.1:0-11977 GCA_964468105.1 Uncultured Candidatus Berkiella sp.
CAATGACTTGGGGATTTATATGTCAATGCAGGAGGGGCTGCTCGCGAAACAGACGCTCGCCGACGCAAATAGCCGCCTTAATTTAGCGGCCAATAAAGGTTGGCAAGGGAAGACTAATGCCGCTAAAAAATTAATCGGCGTGCCCGGAGATGCCGAAGCCAAGCGCGATAGCGCGGGCAATTTGATGAATCAGTCTTTAGGCAAGGTCACCGGAGATATTATTGTTGATGCCGCCAATCCAAAAACAATGAACAACAAGGGTGGTATATCAGGTGCGATTAAAGCGTTTTACGTGAAACATTTTGATGAAGAAGGAAAAAGCAAATATATTCAAGATATATTAAAATTTCCTATGATCAAGGGGGAACGCTGCCCCAATGGCGAGATACGAGTTACAACTTCTGAAGGAATTCCAGTTATACATACCTCTGCCCCAGATTTGCGTTCTAGAAAGAATCGTGCCAAAGATGGTGGGCCAACCGAAGAAGCCAAACAGAAATTATTTGATGCTTATTACAATACATTTACCTCCGCAGCTGCCTTAAATAGAAATAAAAAGGAAGGTGAGCCAGATAAGCCTTTAAGATGCCCCTTTCTTGGCGCCGGCATATTCAAATGGGATAAAGCTTTGTCCGCAGAAATTGCTGGAAAGGCCTGGCAAAAATTCCGCAGCGAACATGGCGATAATTTGAAGGTGAATTTTTACTCAAGTTCTACCGAGCAAGAGAATGATATTCTACTTCAAAGATCTCTTACAGATGCCTTTGAAACCGGAATGATTATGCAAATGGGTTCGGATGCGGAAGCTTTAAGGCGCAAAAAGCAGTCCGCTAGCGTGTCCGCATCTTCAGTGACTGGGGCCTCTTCAGCGCCGGTGGTTTCTTCAACGACAGTAGTATCTTCAGCGCCAGTGGTATCAGCGCCAGTGGTGTCTTCAGAAGAACAAAAACGACTTGATCGTCATCTACCATATTTAAATAATTTTGAGAAGGACTATATCAGACTTAAGGAAAACGAAATAATTGATAGGAAAAATAATGAATCAGATAGTAATAATACAAAGCTGATCAAACAAATGGAAGATAATTTAAGTCAATATTTGAATGATAAATCTGATCCCATTCGTAAAAAGGCTGTTGAGGTTTGGAATTCATTGGTTGGAAAATATGCATTGGGAACACCGAAAACGTTTGTACCTACTGCTGTTCAACCATCGCAACTAGACGCAACGTCAACAAGTCAATCGACATCATTTTCTATAAGTTCTGTCGATATTAAAGCGATGTATAATAAAGAACGAACCCCATCGCTGATTGAAAAAAGGAGTTCATTATTTTCTTACGCAAGTGCTGCAGCTAAAAGTGTTGCTAGTCTCAAAGAGAATCCAGGGCGAACTAAACAGCTTAATGCACTTCAAGAATTAATTTCAAAAACAACTGAAACTGGTGCGCAAGAGCTTCGAACGCTTGAACTTTATTGCACGCTGCACTATATGCGAGATAAAATTAAACAAGAAAACAATAAACTGCCCTCTGCACTTGAGAAGATATGTAGCGATTTAATGTCAAAAATAGAATCAGACCCTGTAAAATTTAAGGAAATCACCCAAAGTTACTGTGACAAATACAATCTACCAGATGGCGCTGGTATGAATGTGAAGCATATGAAGGAGATTGCGTTGGGTGCTCTTTCAAATACTAAAGCTTATGCAGAGCCACCTGAAAAGCTCAAACAAAAACCGGAAAACTAGGTGGTAATATAAACTTAAGATATCAAGGCAAGTTGCGGATTGTTATGTTTGTGTTGCAATAACATTTTTGATAAAGATCGCGCTTTGAACCACGTTGTTACATTCAAGTCATTTGTTCTAACTTTACTATGTTTAGAATCTAATGCCCAACAACTGGCATTAAACGCATAAGCTGTTGCTTTCATGTTTGAAATATCCGTTTCTTGAATGATGGGAAGGGTATCTTCTCCTAAATACCAGAATTCAATATTAACGCCTAGTTTCTTGCCATAGGCATGATAGGTGAATTGACGACATTCTAAACGAAGTTTATCAAGCTCTTCGAAGCTAAAGTCAGCACGTTTGGTGGGATGCATATCAACATCAATCAGACCAATAATGGATAAAGTATTGCCATCAAATGAAGTTAACACATAATCACAGATAGAGGCGATCAAGGATGCCTCATTAGGATAACCCAACACGAAGGAGTGATGGTCAATCAGATAATTGATGGTTTTTTCAATGGCTGAAACGTTCATACAATTTCACTTTCATGTGAATAATTTAAAGAAGGCTATGTTAACAACTAAAGTGGGGAAGGCACATTAAGATCAGATAAGCTCCTTTATCATACCGATAAAGGAGCTAATTTGGCATGTGTGATAGTACACGGTTTGGGTGAATTATTTCATTCCACCAACGCGAGCCCTACAATTGATACCTCGGCAATTGCCTGGGTTGTAATAACCATTATTGAATTCGCCGTTATGGTAGTATTCATTGCCGTAGAATCCACCTTTGTAATAGCCGTTATTGTAGTTGCTATAGGCGTTATAATAGATATATTTCCCTTCTTCACAGTTCACCGTATTAAAATAGCCGGTGTTGTTATAGTAAGGCGCTTCATACCTTCTATCGCCAGCATCAGAACCCCTGTAATAGTGATAGCCATTTCTATCCACTACATCACTACCTTCGGAATAGTTGTCACTAGTGTAATAGGCATTGCAAATACCACTTACCGAGCCAATGGTTATCAGTACCAGACTTAGGATGAGCTTTCTCACTTTAAATCTCCCAGTAAAATGATTCATATACTCTAGTTAAAACACTAGCACAAAACTGCCGAAAATTTCCTTAATGGCCGATAAGATCGTCACTAGTAATAGTTTTTATTAACTGAGAAAAAAATCAGAGATAGGGTTTAAACAGTGCGCAGACGTTGGTTGATTGCGGTTACATTACTCTTTGCCATACTTGGTATTGCGTTCGCGATTTACTGGTTATTGGTTTGGCGCTATCAAGAGACGACAGATGATGCTTATGTACGAGGTAATTCTGTGCAAGTTATGTCTCAGATCCCAGGTCAAGTGGTCAGCATATTGGCAGATGAAACAGATTCCGTTACGCAAGGTGAAAAAGTGGTTGTCCTTGATAAGGCGGATGTAGAAGTTGCTTTAAGTGCAGCCAAAGCACAACTTGCGCTCACCGTAAGACAAGTAAGTCAATTATTTTATCGTGTTGATCAATTACAAGCGGCGGTTTCAGTTGCTAAAGATAATCTTGAGAAAGCAAAGCAAGATTATGACAGACGAAAAGGTCTTGTTGTTAATAAATCTATTTCCTCAGAAGATTTGGAACATGCCCAAAACGCAAAAGACAATGCCTCAGATGCTTTAGAATTAACTAAACAAGAACTAGCATCAGCCAGAGCATTAATAGGGGGCACTGATTTATACCATCATCCTCAAGTCGAACAAGCTGCGAATAACCTCCGTAATGCGTATTTAAATTGGCAACGTATTAACATCTATGCACCGACCTCGGGTTATGTTGCTAAACGGTCAGTACAAGTTGGTCAACAGATTAGTACCAATACGGTACTGATGGTCATTGTTCCGCTTGGTCAAATTTGGATTAATGCTAATTTCAAGGAATCACAATTAAAAAACATTAGAATTGGACAAAGCGCTGAAGTCATTAGTGATGCCTATGGTGATAGTGTTAAGTATAAAGGTTCGGTTGTTGGATTAAGTCCTGGTACTGGAAGTGCCTTTGACTTATTACCACCGCAAAACGCAACTGGGAATTGGATTAAAGTTGTGCAACGACTCCCAGTGAGGATTGCCATTGATGCAAAACAATTAGAAAAATTTCCATTACGTGTCGGTTTGTCGACCACTGTTACAGTGGATACGCATAATCGCAGCGGTAAAACATTAACTCAAGATGGGCCATCCAAGATCATATACGAATCAAGGGATTATGGCGATAATCTTGAAAAGGCAGATCACGTAATTGAAGAAATTTTGAAAGAGAATGCTAAAAATATTCAATTTTCTGAAACTAGATAAGTCACAAGGCGCTGTTCATGCCATGTATTAAAGGTTTTCAACTTGTATTACTAACGATATCAGTATCACTTGGGATATTTATGAATGTCCTTGATACTTCTATTGCCAATGTGGCTATTCCAACCATTGCTGGCAATATGGGAGTTAGTGCAAATGAAGGAACGTGGGTAATTACCTCTTTCACTGTGAGTATGGCTATCATATTGCCTTTAACAGGTTGGCTGGCCAAGCGTTTTGGAGAAGTACGTTTGTTTGTAGTTTGTACAGCGCTATTTACCGTGGCTTCTTTCTTATGTGGATTATCAACGAGTCTACCTATGTTAATCGTTTTCAGGGTGTTCCAGGGGCTCGTTGCAGGACCGATGATCCCCTTATCGCAAAGCTTACTGTTAAGTAATTATCCCCCTGAGAAAAAGGGGTTAGCAACAGGATTGTGGGCAATGGTCGCAGTCGCTGCACCCGTTCTTGGCCCTATCTTTGGTGGCTATATCACAGACAATATTTCCTGGCCGTGGATATTTTATATCAATCTGCCGGTAGGACTATTTTCAGCCTATTTTACCTGGATGATATTACGTAACAGAGAAACAGAGACAGAAAAAATACCAATAGATTATATTGGTCTTATTTTATTGGCTGTAGGAATTGGGTGTTTGCAGATACTGCTTGATAAAGGAAATGATCTGGATTGGTTTAATTCATCCGTTATTATTGGTCTTGGAATCGCTTCGTTTATTTGCATAACCTATTTTATTATCTGGGAGCTCACTGAAAAATTTCCGATTGTCGATTTAAGTTTGTTCAAAAGCCGTAATTTTACCATCGGCACAACGGCTATCAGTCTTGGATATATGGCTTTTTTTGGGAGTGTGGTTATATTACCGCTTTGGCTGCAAACACAAATGAATTACACCGCAACAGCTGCAGGCTTAGCAACAGCGCCAATTGGCTTAATTCCATTATTTTTGTCACCCCTTATTGGACGTTTAATGGGTAAAATTGATTTAAGGTTAGTAGTGAGTTTCGGTTTTATTACTTTTGCCTATTGCTCGTTTTGGATTGCTAGCTTTAATACGGATGTCACATCAGATAATGTTGCTTTAGTGAGATTTGTTCAAGGCGTTGGCGTGCCTTGCTTTTTTATTCCAACCATTTCAATTCTGCTGTCAGGGTTGCCACCCAATCGCATTGCCAGTGCTGCAGGGCTATCTAACTTTACCCGTATTCTGGCGGGTAGTTTTGGGACCTCTATTACGGTGACATTATGGGATCACCGTGAGTCTGTCCATCAAAGTAAATTGGTGGAAAATTTAACTTCTTATAACCCTCAGTTGACTGATGTCTTAACTAATTTACATGCCTTAGGATTTTCTGAGGATGCGAGTTACGCTCAAGTTTTAAAAGTTATCATCAATCAATCATTTATGTTAGCAACCAATGATGTATTCTGGGTCTGCGGTTTTATTTTTATGAGTCTTTTTGCTTTAATTTGGTTAGCCAAGCCGCCTTTTATCGCGCAGGGGGCGGCTCTTAGCGACTAAATTTTCTTTCATAGGACGTCCAAGCTGCTCAACGTTTGATAGTGATTGAATATCTTTGAATCGTGGTGTAAAACTTTGTTTTACTGGTTCAGTCTTGATAGGAGAAAGAACGGTAGCTACAGCATCTAACTTTGCTTTTAAGGATTTTTTAACATTAGCCAATGTTGGTTTATCTTGGATGGGCCTATAGGTCTTATTGGTAACTTTTTGTACCGATTTTTTTGGGCTTGGAATGAGATGTTTAGTTCTTCTGGAACGACTTATTGGGCGGCTTTTTCCATCTAAAGAATCTTGTTCGTGTTTTTTTCTTATTTTTGTGAGGATATCTTTTGCCTTTTGAACGACGCGTTGGATTTTTTGTAAGTCAGCAGCATATTTTTTAGCATCTTTTACGGGATCGCTCACGTCGCAAGAGCCAAAATCGCAAAGGCGAAAAGTGAAATTGGGGTAAGTGCCAGAATATAAAATGTTCTTAGCACAAATATCGCCATGGGTTATATTGTTTCTGTGTAAGATGGCTATTGAATCGTAGAGTGTTTTTTCAAGCCTCTCAATGGTATCTTCTTTAAAACGAACATTCTCTAAATTTTCTACATTGCCTTCATGGCGTTGCAATTGATAAACAATATTTTTTTTCCAGATTTCTGGAAATTGAACATTGAGTTCTTTTTTCTTAGCGGCATGTTTGAGCTCTGGTAGGTCAGGATCCATTAGCGACATTAAATCAACGTCAACTCCGACCATCGTTGGGATTTCTATTAAGGAAGTATCTTGTGTGTCATTAGCAAGTGCTTCCCGAAGTATCTCAACGCGTTTTGCAACAACTGTTCTTGTCACTAATAAGACGGTGGTATGGCCATCGGCAAGAATAATACTTTGGCCACCCTTAGCAATTTCTTCACGCTTTTTACGTTCCAAAGGGAGTTTATCTGCAACCGCTTTGCGTAATTTATCTTTGGTTGGAGAGTCTGGTGGTCTGGCAGCCATAGTGTTTCTTCTAAGTTGTATGTACTGGGTTGGCATTCTAAGCTAAACCGTTCAATTTACAAAGACACTATGTCATGATTTTTATTATATTTATCTAGTCGACCTAGTAAAAATACAGTACAAGCTCAAGAATTATGATTTATTGCCGAAAAAACAGGTCTAAACTTCTCTTGCGGGACCTTGTATGAGTAAAAATGTAAGTGATCAGATAGTCGACATATTAGCGAAAGTTGGCGTAAAGCATATTTTTGGGATCCCTGGTGACAGTATCGACTCTTTAATGGAGTCACTGAGAAATCAAGATGAAATTGAATTCATAGTCATGAGACACGAGGCAACAGGTGCTTTTGCTGCCAGTGCCCAGGCAAAATTAACAGGTAAATTAGGTGTTTGTGTAGGATGCCAAGGGCCTGGGGCCGTTAATCTGTTAAATGGCCTATATGATGCAGCCCTTGATAAAGTGCCTGTGTTAGCGATTACAGGACAAGTTGATTCAGGACTTATTGGAACGGGTACGCCACAAGAGATTAATCAATTAAGTCTTTTTAATGATGTGGCCATTTTTAATCAAGAGATCCGATCTGCAGAAAATTTACCAAAAGTATTAATGCTGGCATGCCAGACCGCTATTAATCAAAAAGGCGTAGCTCACGTCTCGATCCCAACAGATATTATGCGTCAAGTGGCTATAAAAATAGAAGCAAATGAAAAAATATTACAATTTAACAGCAAACTCATTCCCTCAGATCCCGAGCTCGATGCTGCGGCAGATATATTAAACAGTGCCAAGAAAGTAACCATTTTATATGGCGGAGGTTCATTCAATGCACCTGAAGAATTACTATCACTTTCAACCTTACTCAAAGCCCCGCTAGTTCATACCACGCGTTCAAAAGACATTATCGACAACCGACTAGATAATTATGTGGGTGGCTTAGGGATTATGGGAGCTCGTTCTGGGAATCATGCCGTCAGTGAGTGTGATGCGTTGATTGTGATAGGTTCTTGCTTTGGTTTTAAAGAATATTATCCTCAAAAAGCGCAAATCATCCAGATTGATAATAACATTACCAAGATTGGAGCGCATTGTTCTGTTTCTCAAGGACTATTAGGCGATTGCAAATTAACCTTAAATGCACTTATCCCAAGAATACGCCAAAAAACAGATGAAAGCTTTTTGCACACCGTGCAACAGATGAAAAATAAAGTAATGGATCATGAAAAATTCTTTGCAAGACCATCAAGTGATGGCGCTTTTATTCATCCTCAAGCACTCACGGAACGTATTGGAATGGCCGCAGCTGAAGATGCTATCTTTTGTGTTGGGACAGGATCGGTGACGGTTTATTGTAATAATTATCTACAATTAAACGGTAAACAACGGTTGTTATGGTCTTGGAATTTAGCCTCATTAGGGTGGGCCTTGGGTGCAGGATTAGGGTGTAAATTAGCCGAGCCGCATCGTCAAGTCATAGTGCCTGTAGGCGATGGTGACTTTCAAATGTTGATAGCTGATCTCATCACCTTTGTGAAATATAAGCTTCCCGTTACATTTATCGTTTATAATAATTCAAGATATCGATTTATTGAGCTGGAAGAATCAGGAGAAGGTAATCCTGCATTTGGCACGGAACTTCTTAATCCGGACTATGCAGAGCTTGCAAAGGCACATGGGGCATTTGGAGTGAAAGTAACTGATTTTTCACAAATTGACTCAGCTCTTAAAGCAGCCCTAGCAAGTGGGAAACCGGCTGTGATTGACGTGATTGTGAATCCAAATGAATTGTTTATTCCTCCTAAAATAACGCCTAAAATGGCCTTTTCATTTGCCGAGTCCAAGGTAAAAGATTGGGGCTTTATTAAAGGTATATTGAAGTTTTTTCATAATCATAGCGGTGCCTGGCACTAAGCTAACAAACTTTAAAAGATAAGTGGTCTTTACTGATCGTCTGATTACAATAATAATTCTTTGAAATCGATTTAAAATGGTTCAAAGGATGTGAATGATGACCGTCAATAAAGGAAAGCTAACTCATCATCGGCAAAGTCTTGCCGAGTCAGAATTGGACTTCATGTGTTGTGTTTTGGAACACAATGGCCACGCTGAGATAGTTTATAGTCAACTTCTAAAAAAGACCTTTCAAACTCAAAACAAATTCATTCAGGGCGCTAAAAACCCAGACTTCCCTTTACATCTTGCAGCACGTTCTGGAGATCTGAATGAGGTTAAAAAATTAATTAATGCAGGTTATAAAGTTAATAAAACAGATATATTTGGCAGTACACCGCTTCATATGGCTGCGATGTATGGACATAAAGAGGTGGCGGAATATCTTATTTTAAAAGGGGCGACCCTCAATGCTCCAACGTATGAATATGATAAAGCCGGCTATTACTACACACCGCTAGACTTGGCCGCAAAATATGCCCCAAATACTGCGACGGTTGAATTTTTAATGCAAAAAAATGCTAAACCGAGTGATTGGAATGGAATAGTATATTCGTTAATGAGCAATGCATTTGATGCTTATGATGATAACAATTATGCTGTTTATGATTTGAGTTTAAGTAAATTAGAGATTATTGCTAAAGGGAATATTTACGCTCTATGGATTTATGATGGTGAAGATGTTCCCCTATCTTTGATTTTTAAAAATTATTCGACCAGGGTAACAGACAGCCAATATTATAATCGGACAATGGATTGTGTTAATAGTCTCGATTTGGCAGATAAAACAGGATTGGCTAAGAATTTTATTGCGGCAAAAAACTTTCTTCATGCTTTTCCGTCAGATCATGATTACACCTTTAAGATTAACAATTATCCTGGTGAGATTTCAGCGCAAGGTTATCACTCTGTATTCACCACAGTTCTTGCTTCACGTTCATTAAGTGCCTATCAATTATCGATAACAGGACAAAATGATTTTGCAAGTTACAAACTTATTAAAGCAAAGTTTTCTCAGCAGACTATTTCTATCCTTGATAATGTTGAAGTTTTTTCACAGCTTAAGCAAAATATTATTTCCACAGTGGCAGAAATTTATCAACAAGGGGCACAGGCTAAGCAACAAGCAGCACTCTATGCTAACAGTGAAGAAATCTTTAAGCTATATCAAGCAGGAAAAACCATCATACTCCCTTGTGGTTGGCAAGGTCATGCCATTGATATCATTTTAGACAAAACGGAAAATCTTTTTATCGTGGCAAATGGAGGGGATAGTTATCCTGGCATTAAAAGTGGTTTAAATGCTTACACGCCACATTTTTCAATTACCAGCGACGAGATCTATCGTATTTTAACCAATGAAGAAAAAATGGAACTTGAGTTCAAACATTTTTATGATCTGGGGTTAGATTATAATCCCGAATTTTCTTTGTTCTTGCCAGAGCAAACTTTTGGGAATTGTTCTTGGTATAGTCAGCAATTATCTGAAAGAGCATTAATATTTTTAGAACTAACAAAGTTAACCCAGCATCATGACCTTTCTGTTACTTTGTCTGACAATTGGTTTAAACAATTGGATGATTTTCACCAAACCATGGTTTTAAAAGAGTATCTGATTAATCCCTATTTAAATGTAGCCGCACTTGGCGATGTTTTACTTTCTTATCATAATAAACTGGAAACAGCTGGAGAAAAAGAGCGCGCAAAGCTCATATTAGACACCTTAACCAGTAGCGCGATTAAAAATGATTTTACTCAATATTATATTGCCCATCGTTCAGAGTTTACACCCGAATTAAAACAATTTATCAAAGATGTCGGCTTTAAAATCGATGGTTTTAAACAATTTGAACATGCCACTTTTGAAACAGAAGGTATCATATCATTTGAAGAGGTGATCCAAATAAACTCTCAAGAGTTTTTGAGTGGGCTGGATATATCACCTATTATGTCAAACACCACGCCAACAGTGTTGATGGCAGGGCTACCCAGCACATTATTACAGGCGTTTCATGAAGAACATCTAGTCCCTGTGCTCTAATTCTCTGCCGTAGGGTGGGCAAAGCGAAGCGTGCCCACCAAATGTTACTGATGGTGGACACGCTTCGCTTTGTCCACCCTACAAAACCTAGGTAGTAAAATGCGGAAAACGAACGTATTTCTGTTTGGAATAGGGATATTGGTTTATTCCCTTGTAGGCATAGCCCAAGAAAATGGAAAGTGTGTATTTGCAATGGATCTTATCCGCCATGGTGATAGAACCCCTTTAAAATCATTGCCTGCGGCTCCCCATCAGTGGCCAGAAGGATTGGGGCAATTGACAGCCAAAGGGATGCAGCAAGAATATGAACTTGGGGTAAAGTTTCGTAAAAAATATATTGATGATTTACAGTTATTGCCAGAAATGTATCAAAAGGACACACTTTATGTGCGTTCAACAGATTTAGATCGCACTTTAATGAGTGCGCAATCGTTGCTGCTTGGTTTGTATCCCCATGGAACGGGACCCAAGCATCATGTAGCAGAAAACCATGCATTACCAAATGGCTTTCAGCCAATCCCTATTCATACCGTAGAAGCGACAGATGAAGATGTGGTATTAGTTGACACGCACGGTGAATTATTTTGTACTTTGCTTGAGAAGCATGTTTTCACTTCCCCACAATGGAAAGCAAAGCATAACGCCTTGAAGAACAAATTTCCGCACTGGAGCAAGGCAACGGGAATGGAAATCGCTGATTTACAAAATGTGCAATCATTAGCCAATGTGCTTCATATATATCAGATAAATAATATCCCTTACCCGGCAGGTCTTAGCACAGAAGATGTGAATCAGATCATCAATTCAGGGAGTTGGGTATTTACTTATACTTTTCAGTCAAAAGAAATTGGTAAAGGAATTGGTAATCCATTACTTGAGACAATGCTGGAATATATACATAACGCAAGTACGAATGAATCTCCTTTAAAATACGTTTTATTGTCGGGGCATGATAGTAGTATTTTAGCCTTAATGAGCGCATTAGAAGTGCCCTTAAATGTGCCACCGCCTTATGCTTCACAGGTGAATTTTGCGTTATATGAAACAAGTGATTCTGAACATAAAGTGGTGATTAGCTATAACGATAAGCCAGTGCATATACCTGCATGTCAGGGAACGGCTTGTACTTTAGCCCAGTTAAAATCATTAATTAATGAAAAGACTATTTAATGGGGATTTACCCAGTGCAATGAAAGTTAGCGTACATATATAATCGTTTTAATAGTAGATGATAAATACATCAATCTGGTGTATCTACATTGGGGTGATTATGGATGGAAGACTACAAGCAGCAATTGATAGTGGCAACACGCAAGTTATCAATCAACTTATAGCTAAACTAACTTATCCTCAACTGGCTGAAGCACTCTCCTA
>CAYXVT010000062.1:11987-14634 GCA_964468105.1 Uncultured Candidatus Berkiella sp.
AAAAGTCACGCTGAAACTGTCAGCATTTTTCGTGTGCAGAAATTTAAAATTGCTGCAATCATTGGTGGTGAAGAACCTATTCAATTCATGGCGGAGATGCTTAAAGATAAAAACTTTGATCCTCGAGTGGATGATGATTTTGCCTTTCGCCATGCTGTCGAGTATGGCAACACGGATGTCATAAAATTATTGTTAGATGATGAATTTAATCGGACTGCTCCTAGCATAGATAACAATTTGGCACTTCGTATGGCCGCCAAGAATGATCATATAGCGGTACTCGATTTATTGCTTAAGAAGGGACGCGCAGACTCGCGAACCAAAAGAGAAGTTCTTTGCGAGGCGGTCAAATCTAACCGCATTCATGTCGCTAAATTATTACTTGATGATAAAGGCGCTGATCCGCGTGGAGATAGTGGTGGATCACTACTCAGTGAGGCTGTGGACAATAACAATCCGGAAATGGTTGCATTATTGCTAAATGATGAGAGAGTCGATCCTACCCTTAATGGCAATTCTGCATATCAGCTTGCTCTTCTAAAGGGTTATAAAGAAATTTCAGAATTATTGATAGCCAACCCCAATGTTGCTCTTCGGGTTGCTTTGGATAAAGGAGAAATTGAAAAAGTAAAAGTTTATCTTAAAGATAAACGAACTGACCCTCGATTGGATAATCACGCTGTTTTTTTCAGAGTTATCAAAGAGGGCCATGCTGATATTTTACAAGAATTACTTAAAGATAATCGGCTTGATACCGAAGCAATCTACAACTTAGCCTTAAAAATGGCAGTTAAAGCTGGCAAAAAAGATATTGTTAAGTTATTGCTTGAGAGCAATCGCACTGAGCCTTCAAAAAACGGAAGTGAGGTTCTTATCGAGGCAGTAAGTTTGGGCCATACGGAGATAGTTGAATTATTACTTAGACCTGGACGTGCAGATCCTAAAGTAAATGATAGTCAAGTTCTTCGCGATGCTATCAAGTCAGGCAATCTCTATATGGTCAACTTATTGCTTAAAGATGGACGCGTTGAACCGCGTGCAAATAATAGCGTGGCTCTTCGCTATGCTTGCACATATAGCCCTATAGCATTTGTCAAATTATTACTTGCAGATCATCGGGGTTACCCTCAAGAAGAAATAAATAAAGCGTTTCTTTTTGCTGTCCGTAAGGGACGAGTCGATATAGTTAAGCTATTGCTTGAAGATGGACGTGTTGAACCTCAAGCAAACAATAGTGAATCTTTTTTAATCGCTTGTGAGAATGGTCAAACCGAGATAGTTCAATTATTGCTTGCAGATGGACGTGCTGATCCTACCGCGAAAGCGAGTGAAGCCCTTCGTGAAGCTGCCAAAAAGGGTCATACGCAGATAGTCAAAGATTTGCTTGCAGATAAACGTGCAAAACCACATGCCGTAAATAACCAAGCGTTCATGGAAGCTCTTAGGCAGGGTCATATGGAGATAGCCACAGATTTGCTTAAAGATAATAGGCTGCAACTGACTACTTCACTACATAACGAAGCAATTCGTATAGCTGCCCAAAAGGGATTTAGTGAAATTTTTAAATTATTGGTAAATCAAGATAAATCATTTATTCATATGGATGCGTTTATCGAAGAAGCCTGTAATAAAATCCCTGGAAAAGTATATCCACAAAAAGACGTTTATAAACCTCACAGCCCAGTGCAGTCACAGCCGTTAGCACCCATCAGGATAATCTCCAACAATGAGAAATATAGTGATGAGAAAGAAAAAGTTAATGGGGAAAAAGGTAGGCCGCTGATTCATAAAGATGGAAAAACTCCTATTGGTTACAATATTCATTTACCGCCTGCTGGCGTTGAGATCAAAAATGTGATTGTTGAAGTTTATGGAGGCTTTGAGAAAAAAGATTGTGCTAAAAGAGCGTTTAAGCCAGGAGCCCTAGGTAACTTTGATAAACGACTTCTTAAAGAAGGTACGGTGGTAATCACCTTAAATTTACCAGATTTACAGGAAAATGATGTATTTCAAGCTCAGATGAGTGAAAAGCTCCATACAAAAATTCACGCGTGCATAGATCATTTTTATAAAACACTCACTTCCAATCCAGAAAGCTTGCATCAGGATTTGGCATCACTCAAAGGTTTACCAACATATCTTTACGGAGCAAGCTTTGGTGGTCTCAATGCGGTTCATCACGCAGAACATTATCCTGGAACTTTTAGTGGCTATATCTCTCACAATGGCGCTCTTGATATGAGTTTAGACAGATTGGGCAGAGAATTTAAACCGCATCTTAATGTCGCACGAAAAGAGGAAATGGATAAAATAAAGGATCCTGTTTTATTGATGGCTACCGAGGCTGACAACAATGTATTTATTAAAATGATATTAAGTTTTTATAATGGATTAAACGATGAGCAAAAGAGGGATTTTGTTCGGCTTAAGCTTACCCCCAAAGGTAATCTTGGAAAAGATGTCAACAAGGGACACTTTGTTCCTGATGATAGTGAAGAATTTGAAGACTATCTTGCAAGTGTCTTACTCTTTATGCGAAACGGTCCTTCTAAACTGCCAGAGTTTAGTGATTTAATTGGCTATGAGCAAGAATTATTAGCCAATAAATATGCTAAGAAGGGAACATTAAAAGATAAATTTATTGCTG
>CAYXVT010000062.1:14644-16154 GCA_964468105.1 Uncultured Candidatus Berkiella sp.
CTTATTAAAGATCGTAAAAACCATACTAGTAGTGCAAGTATTGTAAAAGCGTGGGATACGGACTATAAGCCTATTTTTAACGCCTTCTGGGTTGCCAATGAATGCACTCAAACTGAATTATACTATAACGGTGAGGTTATGCGCATTCGAAATTTATTAACCGATGAGGTGATCATTAATTTTCTAAAATCTCAAACTGCAATTTTAAAACAGTTCTTTGAAGATGCGCATTTCCCAGTGTCGCCGGGGTTAGATCTCTTGGAGAGTTTAAAAGATCAAAAAGTATTGAATGAAGTAAGAAAACAAATCACAAAACCTCAAAAGCCTTTTAATAAAAACAAACAAGAATATCTATTGCTAGCGCTTTATAAATCTAATCCTTCATTATTGCAAACACATGAGCAAAGATTACCTAATGTAAAAGACTACAAAGAAGAATTAGCTATTGCTGAAAAAGAATTTAAAGAAAAAGCTCTGAAAGTACATCATCGCAGGAAAGCATTGTTGCAAAATGTAGTGGAAAAAGGAACCGGCCAAGAAGATTTTTTCAAACGCAGGAGAGAAAATGCAAGAAAGGAACACTCAGAACTCTTAAGAAAAGCGAGAATAAATAAGCTGCAAGCTGCAATTGCGCTTTTTAAATTTGAACCAAAGGTAAATTGTTTTGATGAGAATGGAGAGTTAGATGTTGAAAAATTCCGTTTGGCTTTAAGTCCAGCGAAAGCAGAAAATAAGCAATATCTTGAAGTGCCGCGTACTTGGTCGGAATGGTGGTATGGGACCCAAGGCGGTGATAAAGCGTTGTTAGAATCGATGCGAAATTTTTATTTTGAATGCGATATTTTATTAAAAAGTGTTTCAACGCAAAGCACAGAAATTCTAAAACGTTTGAAAGAGCATACTGATTTAGGCCAAGAACAACAGGATGAACTGCAAAAAAACTTGAGTTTGCTTGAAAACCAATATTTGGGGATCCAAAGATTAAAAAATGACCTTAAAGACAGTATTAAAGGAAAGATTGAAGATAAGAAGCGATTTGAAAAGCTTGATACCCATTGGGGCGCGGAGTTTGAAAAAACGAGTGTAGAATGCACCAAAATACTTCAAGAAGATAGAAAAAAATTAGATGAGCGCAAACCTGGCGATGCAAAAGTAGGGCCGGGGTTTCTAAAATAAAGTACTGTCCAGCTTCAATCCCGCCACTAGGTAATGAGGAACCAATTCATAAAAGGAACGGCGTGTTCGTTAGTCACCCAATCTTAAAAGCATGATTGGGTGACAACTTAACTAGCGTTTTATTTGCATTTGTTTTTATCCAATTCAAAAGCAATCACACTATTGCCGCCATTGGGATAATAAGTGCTTTTAGCTGGACTAAGGACAGGAAACAGGGTGCCAAGGTTAGCTCCTATTCCCCAATAGAGTGTTCCATCTACAATAGAGGGTCCAGCTTCATTGCCGCCAATGTTTTGAGTCACACTGTTATTGTTCGCATCCATATAAGTAATTT
>CAYXVT010000063.1:0-11994 GCA_964468105.1 Uncultured Candidatus Berkiella sp.
AAACGCCCTTCAAAATGCCCATGTTGATTTAACCATGCTTCGACATCAAGTGATCGACATGCCGTCAAGCTTGAGTCTCTTGTTTTGCTGATAATAGAGCTGCCCAGCCCCCATAAATCAAATATATTCTTCAACTGTGAAACAGTTCGATACACTCTCCAGTTTGAAGAAACGACAATACCTGCTTTGAATTTTTCACACACCGAACGTATTCGCTGCATAGGGCCAGGTTCCCAACAAGCTACTCTAATAAAAATGTCATAGTTAAGATAATAGTAGCGTCTAAAAAGAGCCTCATGCTTTAAAAAATATTCTTTAATATCAGTGTTTAATAGTAATTTGGTATATCTGCTTTGTGGATTAATTCTCTCGCTTTCAGACCAACAGACTCCATCTATATCTAAGAAGAAAAGAGCATCTGTTTCAAATTTTTCAACGACTGATCCAGTATGCACCAATGGTACATCGACGCATCGTTGAACCATTGCATCCATGATTGCTTTAAATTCTTTAAATGTTGACTCTTGGCCCGTAAAATGGGGTATTACACCTGCTAGCACCTAGAACTCTCCATTGAAAATTGGGGCCCATTTTAACATACACAGAAGGAATTTGACGATGTTTTGCGCTATTGCCACCTTATCTAACTAAGCGTTCTTCTCTGCAATGGTCTATTGTTTTCCATATCATTTTTTTCTTCCCTAGCACGTTTACTTTTCTTAGACATCAATACTGGTGAGGGCTCGATTATTTCTTCCACACTATCTGAGGCCTCTAGTCCTGCGTAAGCTAATGGAAAACTAGCCCCTGCCTCTTGTACATTTCTCAAAGCTGCAACAAACCGCCCACCATAATATTTACAAGCACCAACATACCCAAGAGCTTGTACAATCTGGTGACGTGTCATTTCATGTCCACTTTTCTCTAACATAAGAGCCACAACAGACTCATGGTGCTCTTTAACAGCACTCATCAACGCCCGAAATTTATCATAAGCCAATATTTCATGACCAAATTCGGTTAACAAATATTGAACCACCTTGAAATGACCGTTTCCAGCAGCAAAACAAAGTGCTCGATCTTTAATCATAGCTGTAATATACTGACCTGGTCGGTCGAATATATATTTAACAACATCAAAATGGCAATTTTTTGCAGCCTCATTCAGTGCCCAAGCTTCATGCCAAGGGTAAATCAAATTCAATACATCCGTATGAGTAAATAACACTTTGACGACATCAAGATGACCGCGTTCCGCAGCATAAATCAGCGCCGATCTTTTATCCGCATGTGATACATTCTGACCAGCTAGAAGTAAAATCATTTCAACTACTTTAGGATACCCGTTATTTGCAGATTTTTTTAGAGCCTCACCATTATCCTCATAGGAAATCTCATGGCCATACTTGGATAATAAATATTTGACTACATCAAGATGGCCATGTTCAGCAGCTGCATACAGCGCTTCACCTTTATGCTCAGCTGAGATTTCGTGGCCAGATCGGGTTAATAGTTCTTGAGCGACCTTATAATGGCCCTTTATAGCAGCCAATATGAGGGCCTTACCTTTACAAGTAGCTGAAATTTGCTGACTCCCTTGGGTTAAAAAATATTGAACTATATCATGATGGCCACTTCCAGCAGCAAGCTTCATCGAATGACTTTTTTCCTCAGCTGAAATCTCATGACCAACTCGGAATAATAATTCTTGAACGATTTTATAATAACCATATTTAGCGGCATACATCAGCGCTTGCGCTTTATGTGCAACTGAAATTTCCTGACCGACTTGGGTTAATAAATATTTGACTACATCAAGATGACCATGTTCCGCAGCATAACGCAGAGGCCTAGGTAAATTATACTGGTCATGTTGAGCAAATATTTTTTGCATATGAAGTAGGTTACCAATGATTGCTGCACCTTCAAGAAGATTACGAACTCTTTCTTGCGGATTGAGTTTTTCTATCGCATTTAGATGCCCATTACCAGCGCTTATTAAGTACAGCTGACGCTTTGATACCGGGTTTATCTCTGAATCTTCAAATTTTTTAATATCGCCTCGAAAGCTAGCCAATAGAAAGCCCTCAACTCGGAGTCTAAAGTTCGGACTATTTTTTGATAATGCGCAACAAACAAAGCTTTTGGATCAGAATTATATTGTTGTACTGTTTGTTCTTTTAAAAAGGGGAAATATTGATTTATTAAATTCCGCCATAAGACTGGTCGATTTGAAACAGCTTGCCATAGTTTACTAACCAATTCAGCATTTAATAAGACTTGGGGTTCTAAATGAGAAAATATGACTTGCAAAACATCTCTTGGTAAAGCTGGCATGTATTCGCTTCCAACATGAACTACAGAGACTTTTTTAGAACTAGATATTTTTTTGGTATCTCTGGTGATATCATCATCTGGACCGTGCTTCATGATTTGATACCCTCAATAGATAAAAAACTTTTATATAAGTATTGAGGTAGCTATCAGATTGGAAGATGTCATCACGAGTTCCCCATAAAGGCTTACCTCGTGACAGACCCGTTTAATGATTAAACTAGGCAGATTAACAAGCCATTCTCAGTTTGTTTTGAACGAGAAGACCTATCACTTGAGGCTGGCACTATACAGAGTAAGGATTTCTATGACAAGAAAATCCTTACATTTAAAGATAGGAGGTTCATATATTACGATAAGTGGAATGCTATTAAAGTGAACAAGTTATACTACTATGGAGACGCAGAATGAGTATTTTTTTTCTCTGTATCATCCACTTCCATTTTTGAGACATTATTTCGTGGAGATTCTGATGGTTGGGGCCCCTGCGTAAAAATTAGCAATGGCGGTAATTCCAAAAAGCTCAGTTCTTTTGTAATTAACGTTGATGGTAGCAATTCTAGTTCGCGTTGCTTTTTGACAAGAAGTATATCGGCAATCATTTTATCTCTTTTATAAGCTTGTGCTACTCTCAAAACGGCATCGTCACAGCTGTCAATTTTCCTCTGCACATTTCTTAGCGCTAATACTTCAGAGAATGCTTTATAATCGCCAAACTGAATGATTAATCGTAATGCATGATTATGTTTTGAATGGATCAAACTCAGTACTTTTTTATTATTCAAAAGCGCCAAAATTTCGTTGGACAATCGTGGCTCTGGTTGAACTTCTATTTTTGCCGTATTGCCGATTTTAGGTGGATGTTCAGTGTTATAATATTGTTCAATTTCCATTTCTGTATAAGATAATGTAAAGAGTTCATCATCAATGGCCATATCTTTGGAAGAAGCCGATTGATCGACAGTTTGAGTAAATGGAATGGTATTTTCAGTTGCGTCTATTAGTAAATCGATAAGTTGTTGATATAGGTTAGACAAGTTGACACCTTTTTATGCTTAAACGAAAAATTATGCGACGTCCAAGTCTTACTAGTCCAAGGTGCCGGATATTAACACTATCCGTAAAATTATCACAATGAAAATAAGACAGAATGTACAAATAACGCTTTATAAAATAAAGCTTAATGGTTGTTAAGTAATACAAAATAATTAATTAAACTATCCGAACACTATAAATCGAAGTGCAAGCTGCTCTCATAGAATACGCTTTCTGCGCTCACGTTTCAGGCTGAACACCCTCCTTAAAGAAGAGTAATTCTTTGTAAAAAATTAGTGAACTATTTACTGTTTAATGTTGCCTAACAACTGAAGAGAAAGTTTATAAATGTTGTATATACTCGAAAATTGCAGGTGGCCAACGAATGAAGACCGGCACAGGATCCCCAAAACCACCCAGAGCTAGAAGCAACAGTTTATTTGCACCTAGCAAACCAAAAGTTCAATCTGATCCTATGGGGTTTTTGGTAAATTTAGGAATTGATATAAAAGGATTAGCTAAACTATTAACAACTGTCAATCAATTTAGAGATAGAAATGAAGGTCTTTTAACTCAGAATGACGTAACTTATATCAATGTAGAATTTAAAAAACTACTGGGGAATATTGAGGATGATGCTAACGTAAAGCTAACATCTATTCTATTAAAAGTATTAACTCGTTCAATGGAAAATGATGGGTTTCAACAGTTTAACACTTATGATTCTAAAAAAATTGATCTTGTCTTTATGACAGCTATTGCAAGCGATCCTTTGCTTTCTAAAGAATTTCATGATGTTATATCCACACTCGGAAGCCTAGCTGATAATTACAAAGAAGCTTATGCAAGCTTTATGGAATTAGCTCAATTCAAAAATCGCGATCAAATTATGGAATTTTTTCGTATTGATAGTAATCAAGAAACAAAGCAAAATGAACAAAAAGTAACACCTCTGGCTCGAATATCTGCGGCAAGTAATAATACAACAATAAAAAGTAAAATTGAAACTAACCAAAAGCTTATCAACTTCGATGTGAATACTAAAATTCCGATTCAACGCCAAGCTGATTTCGCTGAAAACGTTCTACGTCTAAAATCGATTGATCCTGCTGCTCCCAATGCGCAAGCACAAAGAGTGGCTGCCCAAAAAAGTCTAGTACACTCAATCCTTAGCCCAGATGATTTTCGAAATGCCGTTATCAACTCATTTGCCCCCTATTTGGCTGGACAGCTGGAGGGTAATACAGAAGTTGCTGATATGATAAATAGAGGTGACGATGAAGGTCTAAAAGCCATTATCATGGCAAAATATGAAAGATTGCGAACTTCACATGATTTTGGAGGTAAGCTTAAAAAGGAGTTAGATAATAACGCTGTATTTCAATTAAAAGCTATGTGTCATCAATACAAAGTTAAATTTGATATGGAAATTTATGAAAGTAACGATCCTCAGTTAAGGTATTATAATACAGAATCCTTGGCCGATGACTTTTCACAAATATCTGTGAAAACAGTGGAAGATAACTACTTACAACAACATAAACTTTCTGATTTATTATTAGGCCGTTTTAAACAAGAATTTGGTAGACTAAACAAGAACATCATTAAAAATCCAGAAGCCTATACTCTTGCGACACCTTCGAAACCATCAACGCAAGAAATTCAAGCCGATACCCAAAGACGTGATGCAGCACAAGCGCAGATTGCCGTATTGAAAAAAGATGAGAAACCTATAGCACCTCCTGTTGAAGCACATGCAGCATCGTCTCCGCCGATAATTTTAGCCTCATATGTGACAACATCTGCGAGTGATACACAATCGCCTGCAACACCGGTTGAATCACCGATTATGCATCGATTGAAACAACTGACAGGTCAATTAACAGAGGCAGCGCCTCCTCGTTTAAGTGTTCAGGAACACGTTGAACATTCCAGACCTAGAAGTATGAGCAGCACTGTCAATCCAGCTTTTAAATTGTCCCAAACCCAAGGAAATTCAAGCCCGGCTTCTAGCGCTCAAGAACTTGATGATGCCAAACAACATTTAAAAGAACTAAACTTGTTCGGTAAAAAAGAAGAGCCTTCAGAAACTACTAAATCTGAAAAAAGTAAAAAGAAATTATAAAGGAATATTTTAGATGATTGGCACAAATCATTATCGACTTTTTCTAACATTACTAAAAAATTATTTAGATGAAAACACCATAGATACCATTAGACAAACCAACAGAATTGGGCGTGAGTTTGCTGATGATCTGAAGCCTATTTCAATAAATGTCGAAGGTACGATGCTGTTATCTAATAAAGATGCAATTTTAGAGATAGCTGATAAAGCGGATGGAAGCAATTTCACTAAAGTTCATTTTGAAAGATTAAATAAGCTATTTAAACATCTAGAAATACTCAAAAATGGCAAGAAAGATGTCCCAATCGCTTTGATAGCTGAAATTAATACCTTGACAGCTTTATGCCAACTCAAACAGTTTGACGATATTCGTTTATTTAACCTTACACGTCTTACTGACACTTTTTGTCAAACATTGGTTGCTAAAACGGCGGAATCTTCCTTATTTCTGCGTAAACTTACTATCAGCAGCTTAAGCCTAACTCACCTATCACATAAAATTGGTCAACTAAAGCAATTAGAAGAAATTACTATTGAATTCGCTAAACTTCAAAAATTGCCAAATGAAATTGGTGAATTAATCAACCTTAGAAAACTCAATATTTTAATGTCTCAGATAAATACTTTACCCGCGAGTCTTTGCGAACTCGCAAAGCTAGAAGAACTCAATGTCAATAGTTGCCAGCTTACGCTATTGCCCGCTGATATCGGTCGAAGTAAATTGTTACAGGTTCTAGATGTGAGCACTAATAACCTTACGGCTCTTCCTGATTCATTAACTGAATGCGCAGGCTTGAGGAAATTGAGTTTTCATCATAATCCTCAAATTTCATCACTACCGACCTTGCACGCAAAAATGATTTGTATGGATTTAGAGGTATTCGCAACCTATATTGCTGAGCACGAAGGACAGTTGCCTCTGGATGTTAGCAACAATAAGAATTTACTTTTTCTCAGAGGCAACTTTCCGGACTTTACCATTAACAGGGATTTTCTTGCAGCAGATGCCCCACTTCAAATGCAGCTTGCGGATGATTATCCAGAGGATGGTTATGTGATGACAAATGCTGAAGGTGATGCTGATAATTTACCAGAAGATGTACAGCGTCTTGTCTTTATACATGATGATCGTTTAATAAATGATATAACAAGTCGATTGAGTAAAGTAAAACTCAAATAGTCAACACGCTCTTTGGAATGGTTACTCAAGCACATGCAAACATTTCGTGTTAAAAAAAAACAATGATGGTAAGACAAACTTTGTTAATTTAACCCACCCCTGTAAAAACATCCTCAACAAAAAAAATAAAGAACTTTTTTAAAACATTACATGTCTTTATAAATGTTTGTTTTTGTTGAAGGAGAAAGTCATGAAAAAGATCTTATTAGCTGTAAGTACTGTTTTAATTTTATGTTCAACAAGTGCTTTCGCACACTGGCATGGCGGTCCTGCATTTTATTTCGGAGTAGGACCTTACTATAATTATGACTACTATGATTATAACCCGTACTACAACAACAATTATTATTACAAAGATAGAGTTTACAAGGAATGCTGGCGTGAACGGGGTCGCAGAGTCTGCCGCTATGTTGATGATAGATACTATTGGTAATGATTGCGAAAGGTTCCTTGGCTAAACGTATTCTAAATGAATAGTCAAGGGACCTTGACAGCATCAATGGAAGACCATGTTTTATATATTGCACTTTGTTTAGCAATTCTAATGCAACCATAGTTTAGCTCAATAAAACTACTTTAAAACCCACACATAGGCTGGAATTCATCCCACTTTGTATGATAGATATTTTTGCATAAAAACAGTATTATTTAGTTACCCAAACTCTATTACGATAAAATTGTAATGCAAAAAGGTCCCGAAGATAAAATTAGTCCTTCACAAAATTATCATCAGTTCGTTTGGGAGAAACTACCTCAACCAAGATTGATGTTAAACTATTACTCCAACACTCAATTGAGAGCATCCCAAACAAAACAAAATAGCTCGTTCTTTGAAAAACAAAATCAGCCATCATTGAGTTATGGACATTCTAAGCTCCCTTATGAAGGCATATTAGATTTTTCGCAAACTAATAAACAATGGAAGTTTGAACAGTGTTATGAGATAAAAACAATACCTACTTCATATAATAAAATAATTTAAAATAATATTTACAATTGATTGGGGAATCACCTAATGAAACAAGGCATACATTCTCAGCCAAAGTATATAATTGATGATGAAGAATTTATAAAAATTGAACTTGCTATCAATAAGCTGATACAAGAATGTCCTCCTCATTATGAAAAAATACTTGAAATTATTTACGACATTGGTATTTTGAGAATTCAATCCGCTACACATAAATCACCACTCTGGTTGATTGCTCGTCATTCAGATAAACATCCAGAACTTTTAAAAATCATTCTAAAGAAGTTTGGTCAAAATCTGAGCAGTGATGACTTTAATGTATCACCGAATGAAGGTGCTTTTAAAGATAAAACAGCAAAGTGGTTAGCGCAATTTGCGCCAGTGGCTTGCGATGATGAATTTAAATTAACATTAACCAAAACGATTAATCAATTCGATAAGAGTTTTGCTTTTGAATTACATTATTCAAATATTTACCTCCCTTATCAACAAACATCAAGAACTGGTCGATTGGATAAAAATCAGTTTCATGATTCTTTTTCTCCTTGTTCAAAACCCAAATACCGACTATAAAAATGGGACAAGTTTCAAAATCGAGTTTACCCAAACAGCTCTAAAAACGCTTAGTATTATTGCTCAAACTTCATGATGGCTTTTCAACTAGAGCTATAAGCATGTTGACCTTAACCTAAACTTATATCGTTTAAGGTCAATTTTTTATAAAAAAAAGCCTATAACATATTTGTCAATATTGTATCGTAAATATCATTGTTATATTTTAAAAGATAGTCGTTCATATTTTTTAAAGGCAGTTGAGATATGAGTATTGACACTAAAAGAGGTATAAAAGTTGGTTTAGTAGTAGCTGCGTTGTACGCTCTATCTTCGGGGGTCTGCCAAGCTGCATCAGCTGTTGAATATGGTTTACTATTTAGCTTGTACTTGACTACACCACTGAAGACTACAGCAGTAAACTTTACCCCGTGCCTCAACTCACTTGGCACAGCAAGTGATTACGACAATGATAAAGATGATTTTGGAATTATTATCAGAGATGGTAGTCATGTTAATGTGGTAGGTTGTAGAATCGCGACTAACGCTGATCTTGCAGTTAAATCCAATGCTTCATTAACTTCTGTTGTATCAACCGTAAATCCTGGTCAAAAAGGGATTTTTGTTGTTGGTAATGCCGTTATTCGCCCTACGACTACTGTAACGCCGGCTCCGATATTAAATCAAAATCAAACTTTTGATTCATATGCAACATTTGGTAGTGGTTTTTCCTCAATTAATAACTCAGATTCGGCGCCATGTGATGCAGCACATACAAATCTACGTATTGTTGGACCTACAACAGCCACCTTAAGTCCAGGTACTTATTGCGGCGGTATTTTTATTAAAGATGCTAACGTAGGGTTAACGCCAGGGCTATATGTGATGAGAGATGGTGATTTCACAGCCAGAGGTAACTCTAATATTACAACTATTGTTGATGCTGATGGTAATGGAGCATTAATTACTTTTTCAGCGGTTAATATAACGGATAAAATTGGGAATCTATCTGTGATAACAAATGGAACTTTCTCACTTAAAGGTGGTTTTAATAATCTTGCTGTTGTCCAATATATTTCTCCAGATGTTACAAATTCTTGTTCAGGTGAACATAAAAAAGGCAGTTTCAATGAAATTTCTGCTAAATCCGTTGAACTTCAAGGCATTTTTTATACTCCTCATAGAAAATTAGTTATAAACAGCATTAATAATAGTAATCCAAGCCCAATTTGCTCGTTTATATATGCTTTAAGTATTGATTTATCGGGGAACTTAACATTAGGTAACGATAATGATGGATGCAAAGCATTATTTGCGTATTTATTCCCACCCCCTACTACCCCTTAAATCTAAATGATGGCTATCCTGGATAGCCATTTTTTTTAATCATACCCCTAACCGCTCGCATCCTAACGTTGGCGTTATGCAAAATCATTCTATCTTAAGATTAAGCGCCCACGTTATATGAGCGTTTTACATATATTTATTAGAAACCAGCACTCATGCCAATCATAATTGAAGGACCAGGATGGTGCCCTACCTTGCTTTCTGCAACTAGGGCTTGAGACACATCAATATAAAAAATGGGACATATCGAACTATTTCGCTTAAATTCATAACCTACCGTTCCTTCAGCAAAAGCGCCGGTAAATTTATTATCTGAGTTTTGGCTATAATAATTTGTGGTGTTTTTCACTTGGCTAAAGCTTAAACCACCACCATAAAAGAAGCCAGAAGAAACAGTAGGATTGTAAAATTGAACATAAGTAATTTTAGGTAATGAAAAATAGGTAAATCGATCACCATTAGCATGATTATGCTTTCCATAGCCCCCAGAAATCTCTAAAGCAGAATCGCCAAGTTCAAAACGCTTTCCAAATGAAACAATCGGCGTTCCAACCCAACCATCCTGGGTATCAAAAACCCCACTTCCTATTTTGATTTGATAATAATGATAGTTATCGTGATTCGCTAATGCTGAAAATGAAGTTAAAGTTAATATTAAACTCATCAATAGGAGGGGAAATGAAGTCTTTTTTATATGACACATACTACTACCTCATGTCGTTTTATTGTTAATTCTAGAAAAGTCAGTTATCTTTGATATTGATTCATATCACGGAGGGGATCATATAAGAGTGAACGTTCATTTACTATTGTTTTTAATTTATTTTTTTTGGATTGCTCACTTAGTTTTTAGAGGCCCTGGAGGGCTTCAAATAGAACGAAGGTGGGAAGAGTTTGCCCCCCCTTCCTTAGTAGCTGCGGTGTTTCATAAAATAAAAATTAGCCGTCAGTTGTGGTTCAACAGTTGCACCATCATGTGTATAGGCGCATTTGCTCAGTTGGTATGCAAAAGTCACAGCAGGCGCTGGAGTTGACAGGTTTGCATCAGCTGCTGATTGAATTGAATTTATGTCGAATTTGATCCCTCTTTGAAGTAGTTCTATTCTCACATCTTCAAGCGCCGTATGTTGCTTTTCTAGTTGTTGCAAAAGTGACAAACCTGTGAAATCCATTGAATTTAAATATTTGGCTGCTAAATCAGGATGATTTTCCTGGATGAAAGCAATTGCTTTAGATTGCTTTTCACTTAACGTCATATAGCCTTCCTCAAAACTCGCATAGCGCCAAGGCTTAAAGCGACCTTCATAGATCGTTTTAGAAATACTTGAGTCCATTCTATTTAAACGATTTAAGAAAGGTTGCCACAGTGCATCTAGTTTTGGTGAACATAAAGCAATGTTGAGTGGCAAATTCATAGAATTACAGATATTTTGGAAGCGCTTAACCTCTTCTTGGGTAAAATAGGGAAACATTAAATTATAAGCATTTAACATGATGTTACTTCCACGGATCTATCATACAACCTTAAAGGGTGCGGATATTATTGGTTATTCATCTTAATGTCAAATGCTGCCTTATTTGTGTAAGTACATACGTCCCTGGCTAAGCCCTATACAGTTTATGCTTAATGCGCAGGTAAACTTGGGATGATATTAATCGTGGCCGTGCTACCAACTTGCTTTGGATTGCCTTTCTTATCATTAACAAACATCAAGATCTTATAAGAAGTATTTGCTGGCAATTCAGAAGTAAATGCTGGCGCTTCACCACAGGATTGACCTGCAGCGTAACCTGGTGTTTTAAGCCAAATGCTCAATAAATTCGCATTGTCTTTCGTCATCTGATTCGCTGGCGTACCTTGAGCAAAAATACCAATCCATCCAGATGCGTTTGTTGTACCCGCAGGTAAGCAATAATGAACAATCAAATTTGATCCCTCACGCACATCCAGTTTTCCTGCACTACCAACGTTTGAGCCAACAATTTCAACACCAGGTGCACTTGGTGTTATCGAAAACTTTGGAAGTACCGTAATAGTAATAGGTGAACGATAAGGCGCCTTGGTACCATGCTGCAACCAAGCGCCATAAATTCCAGGATTGAGTTGTTTACTTGGAATGGATACCGTTTTTGTTGCAAGGTCGAAGATATAATTCGAGGTGCTTGATGTTGGCACCTGATCAATTGGGACAATGCTAACAGCTGAATCTGAAGTGGTAGTAGCAGGTCCTATTAATTTAATGTCATTTCCTTTTTGCACTGATGCTGTTGTTCCTGTGCGTCCAAAAGTGTCAACTGACGATCCCCGTGTCGCTATGGACAAATCTGGTGTGAGATCAGAAGTGGGCACAATGGCTGGCCCTGTTTGAAACACTTCTTTCATGGTATTAGCGTATTTATCAAATTTATTAAGTCCTGGAAGTCCAAATGCTTTTTCGATTGTGCGCAATA
>CAYXVT010000063.1:12004-16020 GCA_964468105.1 Uncultured Candidatus Berkiella sp.
CTTTTCCTTCTTTCAATAAGTTCGGCGATCCCACCAACAGCGTTGCCACACGGTTATCAGGCCAACCCCAACCACTGCTTTCATCCCATGTTATAATAAGTAATGAACGCGAATTCGCCCATTGAGTGGATTTGAGCAGTTGGTTGAAAGTTGTTTTGAGGAAAGTGTCTTGTCCTGCAAGTGATTCGTTGATATCAAAATTGTTATACCATATCCCTTCTCCATCTGCGTAACCATCGGCTGCCACCCAAGCAAAGTTAGGAAGAGTTTTACTGTTAATAGCACTTTTAAAATCTGTCAAATCACGCATTACGGCACTACAACGGCTCTGATTATTAATAACATTCTGAAAATTTGCAAAAGGTTGATCATCCGGTGCATACCAATTCCCATTCGGATTGATAACCAAATTACAAGGTGTACCCATATTTAAAACATAAGATGCCCAGCTTTTATTGCCTGTATCAAGCAGATCGCCAAGATGTGTGGCCTTTAGATTAAAATCTGGAAAATAGGTTGGACCATATTTAAATGTATCACCAGCTACCATAGCCACATAATTTTGATCACTTGGATGATAGGTTCCCCAGAGATTTGTTAATACAACGCCCTTATTCACCAGTGATGAAAGAAAAGGCATTTGCGAACTGACTGTCACTTTATTTGCGTTGACGGTCATAATATCTGCAAAATTCGTATTTTCCATCATCACAACATAGATATGGTCAAGTGCGGGAATACTCTCTTGTGCTTCTGCCAATGCAGCGTAACTAACGCCATCGACAGCGCCATTCAATGTTAGACTAAGGTTGTCGGCATAGGCATTTTGAAATGATGTCATACCGGTCATAAAATTAATGGTGACAATAATTTTTCGTGTCAAAGGTGGAACCTGTCCATTTTGTTTGCGTGCAACTAAACCGGTGAGCTTTGATCTTTCACTAGCACTTGGGCCATTGAGCATCACTGGGGTGCCTGTTGCATTGCCATTTGCATCAAGAAACACAGCGGTTACAACAGTACTTTCAGGACGATCGCGCCAGCCACCAAGCCAACCTGAAAGGGAAAAATTAACCGATCCATTATCGATGCCACTTGCTGCAGCACTCACATCAACAGTTTGTTCAAGCGCCGTATCTAAGCCTGGTGCAACAAATAAAGCGTTACCAGGTTGATCATTAGAAGGTGTTTTTGGCATATCGTTAGTGTAGCTAAATGCGGAATAACACAGTACGCTCGCCGCCCCCCTTAGCACTTTCCATCCTGGGATTGAGGTTTGAGCAGTCCAATCGTCAGTGCAACGGTGTGTCTCAGCATCACCGTTTTGCAGTAAATTTGGTGTGGTATCAGCGTTAGAAATTGAGATTTGGCCTGCTGCAACTATACAACATAGATACAGTGCTGTGTTTTTAATTTTCATGTTAATTTTCCACCCTGACAAAATCATAAATCATAAATATCATAGTCTATAGTAAAAATATTGGAATCTAGTTCATTGTAATTAAGAATGTATAGACACTATTTTCGTTATTACCATTCATCACAAGCGGTCATTTTTAATTAACAATCATCATAATATGCTTATTATTTTCATGACCATAAACCAAACACGCGTCAAAAAGCTTGTATTGCATGTTTTGCTATGAGATGTTATTAGGGCAGCTGAATAAATTTAGCTTTGTATTAGTAGTTTTTTTGAGAGGAGTACGTGAAATGAAATGGTCTAAACCCGCTTATCAGGATCACCGTTTTGGTTTTGAAGTAAGGATGTATGTCAAAGTGAAATAATTTATTAGTGTATAAAAAGCGAAAAATATCTACTTAAGTGGAGTGCTGCTATGAATAAGATAAGTGTCTGGTGTCTTGTCGGGGGATTAGCCTTATCTACATTTGGAATTCAAGCAAGAGCTACTTCCAATAATGATGATCTGAGTTTTCTAAGTTCGGTGGTCGATTGGTCCGACTGGGGCCAAAATATTAATAACACCCATTTCAATCTTATCGGCGGTATTCAGAAATCTGATTTAAATAGTATCGTTAAATTATGCGCCATCGATTACAGAGCTAATCCAACTGATCCTGATGGTACGGTAGGGGCAAAACCTCTTATCGTTAATGATGTGGTATATTGGTCTGCCCAACCAGGGCCCGTTGGTGGGCAAAATGGACAAATTGGTGCACACAAATTAGTCAGATATTCTTCAGGGAATTTTATAGGCTGCAAAAAATTATGGCAAAAAACCGTAAGCGATATTGTAAATCTTGGAGTACCCGGATTAACCACTCGTACCAGCCCTGCTTATTACGTACGCAGCAATGGAAAAGGGACTCTGCTTTATCTTACACCTTCCAACCTTATTGATTACGCTTTTAACCATAATAATCCTCCAACCGCTGTTTTTACGATTAGGCCCACAGCCTATGCTTTGGATGCAGCGACTGGACAAAAACTTTGGCAAGTAGCCGTTTCCTACTCTGGTTCAGAAGACCCAAGCTCGATGATGATGAACACTACGAGCAGTCCGCGTGTGTATCAAGGCTATGCGTATTTTGGCCTATCCAGCTTTAATAATTTAAAAACAATGATTGGCTTCCCGGGCGATATGGAGCAAACTGCTAGAGGTCATTTAATTCGACTTGACTTGAAAATAAATGGCGGTACACCTTCATTCCCTCAAGATGTTAAAACGATCTATTCCATTCCAGCAAAACCTGCAGGTTACCAAGGTAAATGGTTTGCAGGTGGCGGCATCTGGGCAAGCACCCCTTCTATCATTCCTTATGGTGGTAAAAATAACCAAGGACTAATTATTTATAGTTCTGGACAATTGTATGACTACCCACAATTCGTAGCTGATTGCATGTCTGAACAAGTAACTCCAGTCGTCATCCAAGGACAATCTTTCTCAAAAAGAGGTGAAACCGGAGGCGGTGCAAAACAATGTTATGACAGAGCCGTTCAACAACTCACTCAATTAGGGGTAGATGTTAACAAGGAACCTCTAGCTAATAACTCCGTGATCGCGGTCAACATGGCTGATTTTACTCATGCTTGGCATGTGGCTACCAATGGTATTGACGCTTGGCAAGCCCCTTGTAGTCCAACACTTGATTCAGGTAGCCCAGCTTGTACGTTGCCTGTTGTTGGACCAGACTGGGATATCGGTGGTAACTCACCCATCGTTGTAAGATATTTGTTGCAAACAACCATCATTTCCCACAACAAGGGTGGTGAGTTGTTCTGGATCAGCCCTTACACCGGTCAAGTCCAAAAACATGCCGACGTTTGTGTTGCAAGTTCAGTCGGTGGTATCCACTGGGGTTTTGCTTATGATCCAATTAGAAAAACCTTACTCGTTCCATGCTCAGGTTCAGATGTTGTGAATTCATATAATTACACCGCTACCGCAGCAAATGGAATAAGCTACTGCAAAACAGGTATGTTAGATGGTATCGATGTGGTGTCTGGCGCTTTGAAATGGCAGTCTATACCATCAAGAGCTGTTCTCAGTTCAAGTCCAGAATGTGCGAATGGTAATACTATACTTGATGAAAGATTTAAATATGGTAAAACCTTTGATATCGTTATTAAAAATCAAGCTTTACCTAATGTTCATGTCTCAATCATGCCTGATAGTCCTATGATCCCTGTTAACGCATCAACCGGACGGGGCGATGGCGTTCCATCTACTTCACAAGGCGTGGTTTACTGGCCAATGGCTAATGGCGCTGTCTATGCGATTGATGTCAACAACGGAAGTTACTTAAACCAATTCTTCTGTGATAAAGGCGGCATCTATACAGCATCACCTTCTGTTGCTGATGGCTACATTGCCTTTGGTTGTGGACGCCAATCTGTCGTCGCGAACGACGGCGGTATTTTCACAGGTCATTCAATCATGGTTTATGGTAAACAAAAGCAATAATTTGGATGTGATATAAAGGCAGCTATTCGCTGCCTGTACTTTAAAGTCGACTGGGGGATGTTATGATAAAAATTAGTGCATGGTGTCTTA
>CAYXVT010000064.1:0-4671 GCA_964468105.1 Uncultured Candidatus Berkiella sp.
AAATGTGTATACCATGTATCCGAACATGTGTTTACCATGTATCCGGTCTGTACACCTGTATGCGCCACTACGCAGATGCTAAACCTTTACCCCGGGATGCACTACTCATTGGTTATGCCATAAGGCACATGCCCTGAAGTTACTCTTTGGCTAGCATTTTCACAATGCATTTTCTGATCATCAAAGAAAATATCAGCTTTAAATGAAGCTAGAAATTCCGCTTTTGGCAAACCACCCAAGAATAAAGACTCATCAATGCGGATCCCCCACTGCCTAAGTGTGCGAATAACACGTTCATGCGCTGGCGCTGAACGTGCAGTGACTAAAGCCGTTCTAACAGGGATGGCTAAATTCTTTTGTTTTTGAAGAGATTGTAAGGCTAATAAAAAGCCTTTAAAGGGGCCTTCAGCCAAAGGTAGATGGGCTGCATTTTTTTCAGATTCATTAAATTCTTTTAAGCCTTTGGTTTTAAAAATGCGCTCTGCTTCATCTGAAAATAATACGGCATCGCCATCAAAGGCTAAATTCAAAGAATGCGGATCATGACAAGCATTATCGCCGGGCCAAATGGTTGCTGCGGCACAACCTGCATCCAGAGCTTGTCTGACATCATCCGGATTCAAAGATAAAAATAAATCTGCGCCGAACGCTTTTGCATATCCAAAGGGACTATTGCCTCCAGCGAAGGCAGCTCGGATCACTTCTATTCCATAATGGCGCAATGAGTGGAATATCCGTAAACCAGTATCTGCTGTGTTTCTTGAAAGCAGTAATACTTCGACTAAGGCATCCTTCTCTTCTCTGCCTTCATTTAACTTTAAAAACTTTTGCACTAAAGGAAAAGCAGCTCCCGGTTGCAACACTTCTTTTTCATTGGCAAACTGATATTCTCGATAGGCTTCGATACCTTGTGTTTCATACACTTGATTGCTTTCATCTAAATCAAATAAAGCACGAGATGAAATCGCTACAACCAGTTTATTTGAAAAATGTTTAGGCATAAAATATTCTCCACCTCAAAGTTTCTTCATTGCGGCAGCAATGATCGTTGCTAGCCCCCCGTAAAATCGCTCTTAGCGATGAGACGGGGGGTATAATCACACACCCTCTCACCTCTCTTGGCTGCGGTTAGCAGCGAAAGATTTAGGATCCGCCGCTACCGCGGCACATATTTTTTATTATTTATTTACCCCCCGTCTCATCGCTAAGAGCGATTTTACGGGGGGCTAATCACATGCCTCGCTTCCGCCATGCGCAGACAAACATGTTAGAAAAAAATAATTTCGTGGGGATAGCTCAGCTCGCAATGATGGATCCTCCATCTAATCATATTCATACCACAGTTTGGCTATTGGAAAATACAAACCACAGCGTATATTACGCTTTTCAAATTGGTATACTGCTTTTCGATACTTTTCTAATTGTGCGCGATATTTTTCCACTTCCTCTTGTAATGCTTTATCATCCATATTTTTCTGATTAATTAATTTATAGTCCACAATCCAACGTATATCGTTATCATCAACAAAAGCATAATCAATAATCACATTTTCAATACCACGTGACGTTTTCATTGATAGTTGCCATTCTGCACGACAATCAGAGTGGTTTGGATCTAAAATCCATTGCCCTTTGGGGCATGCTAACATGTTATCAACGCCCTGTTTTACTAAGGCAAGCGTATTATGTAACGCTTTTTGGCTAAAACCCATGCGTTTTAAAGCAAGCATTGCGCCATTCTCAATATCGATGGCATCACCATTTGCAATTCGTTGTAATAAACGATGAAAAATTGTGCCTGCACTCCTTGACACAATATCACTTGGTTGGGGAATGTTAGGTTCCAAGTCATCTTTAATCATATTTGTGGAAAGGCGCTGTTGAATTTGTTCTGGTAACTGATGATTCATTGGCAAGCGCATAATACTTCGAGTTTGGATCTGATGATCAAGCTCTTCTACTACAGCCTTCTTGATAGGGAGATTTTCTTTAGAAAGATGCGGCCAAAGCATCCGTAAAAAGCTCCCCGAAGAGGGTTGCTTTATTTCTCCATTTTCTCCCTGCGAGCAGACACCCATTAAATGACATTTTTTCTTAGCTCTGGTTACCCCAACATATAACAGTCTAGCTGCCTCATAAGCAGACTTCTTTTTAATTTGTTGCTCAACAAATCGATATAAAGGATCGGACTCATCTTGATAGGAGCGACGGGGTGCTAATATTAAATCTATACCCTCTCCATGAGACCGCTCAAACCATAGTAGCAAGGCTTGTTCATGATTAACTGTTTTGGTTTGCAATTGGGGCATAATAACCATATCAAATTCAAGACCTTTGGCTTTATGAATGGTCATTAACTCAACCAGCCCACTTTTTTCATGAAGACTTGATTCATCTGATTTCGGACTAATATCAGCATAGAGTTCAGCGAGCCTCATTTCCAATTCTTTGATATTGGGTTTTGAGACGCCGACTGTGAAATTTTTAATTAAGCCTAGCACTTTATCAATGTCATTCAGAAAATGGGGTTGGATATAACATTGAGGGCCGCCAAGGGCTATCCATAGTCCTCTTAAAAATTGACTCAGATCATGCCGTTGACGTTCAGAAAACCAAAATTGCAATAAGGGCACAAATTTTTGGAGTCTTGCTCTGCCCTCTTCACTTAAAGCTTCAATGTTTTCAAAATCTAAAAGTGATTTCCAAACAATATTGGATTGTGTCACATTAGAAATAGCTAATAAATCAGCAAGCGATAATCCAACCCATGGCGCTCGCAAAATAGCATACCATGCTACATTATCTGACCAATCTGTTATCGCTCTAAGCAAAGACATCAAATCAATTACATGAGGTAACTTTGCCAAATGCTCAACTTCATGCGCAACAAAGGGAATACTTAAAGGTTTTAACTGCTTGATAATCTCAGCGAGATGTTTTTTGGCTCTTACCAAGACACCTATAGTATCATTTGGATGGTTTGATAGATGTTCTTGAATTAACTTAACAATAAGGGTTGACTGATTCTTTTCATTATCGACAGGATGAAAAAAGACCCCTTCATTTTCTGAAAAAGAATGGTGTGGTATTGCTGATGAATAACTTACCCCACCTAGAGATCTATCATCACTTTCAGGGAAAACACTAACAAACGTTTCATTTATCCATGAAATAACATTAGCACTAGATCTAAAGTTCATTTGCAAAGTGATGGGCGTCAGTTGAACATTACCTAATCCGCAACTTTGAGTTTGAATAAATAAGCTAACCTCTGCTCCCCTGAATTTATAAATCGATTGCATTGGGTCGCCCACGAGAAATAAGGTGCGTCCATCACCTGGCTGCCAACCCATGACACACTTTTCAAATAAACGATATTGGGTAACCGATGTATCTTGGTATTCATCAATTAAAATATGACGTAATTGATAATCTAAACTTAAAGCAATATCTGTTGGATGTAATTCATCGCCTAAAGCTTGTAGCGCGCGAAGATTGACTTCAATAAAATCAACCTTGCCTTTCTCTTGGAATATCACTTGCAGATGAGCAACCAAAACGGGAAGCAATTCACCTAATGCTGTTAACACAAGGCTTTGATCTTCGCTCACTTCACTGGGTGGTAGCATTCTTGTTTGGGCCAACAATTCCTGCATATAAACGTTTGCTGACAAAAGACTTACTAACGATGTTATGGCGTCCTTGCGTTCCTTTCGTAAGGCTTTTTCTGCTTTGTCTTTAGTCTCACTTTGAGAAGGGAAACCAGATTTTACGGTATAGGATTTTCGCCAGGTATCCTCTTTGGTCAACAATAATTCAACCAACGCCATCCATTGAGGAAGAAACTCCGCTTTGGCTTCAGGAAATTCCGTTAAATCATAACAAGCATTGAGCGCATTATTAACACCTTGCTCTTTGCAGTTGTGCGCAGCATAAGGCAATAGAATCATTAACTCTTGAATAAGTTCTAAATCAAAACAATCATGCAAATTTTGCAAATGATCTTCGATGATTTTACCAATACAATCGTTTAGATATTCTTGAATCGCAATGTGCGCTTGATTCATATGCCCAAGATAAGGCAACCATTGATCACGTTTACTCAACATATGAACAAGCAACTTAGAAATCATATAGATGCGATTGTCTTGATGGGTCAGTAATTGACTTAAAGCATTAGCCCAATTTTCTTGAAACGTTGTTTGCGTTAATAAACGCTCAACCGCTAAACGATAATATTCATCAGCGAAATCAACAATCTCAAGATTTCCGCCTAAATGTGATAACACCGGCATTCTATTAACAATATGTGAACAGAGCGCATCGATAGTGACAATTCGCAATCGATTGGGATATTGAATCAGATCCCATTTCAATTTTTTATCTCGCAGCAATACATCGCGCCCAAGCTGCCAGGTTGTTCTTTCATGCGGTGTATGAGGCGGCTCTTCTTGGGCGAGTGAAAATTGTAAGGCGCCAATAATACGTTGACGCATTTGCGCTGCGGCTTTACGAGTAAAGGTGACGGCTAAAATTTCTTCTAAATGATCTACTGCTTCTGGCTTTTGACTCGATCGCTCCGCGCCACTTGGCTCGCTCTTTTCGCCGGCCTTGGGATCTTCCACTGCAGGCTTGGCAGCACCGTAAGTAACCTTCTCCGATGGCGCCGGA
>CAYXVT010000064.1:4681-9582 GCA_964468105.1 Uncultured Candidatus Berkiella sp.
AAAGGTGACGGCTAAAATTTCTTCAGGCGCTTTATCAACATGCGCTAAAAGTTTCAAAAAACGTTGGGTTAACAATTCTGTTTTACCCGATCCAGCTGGTGCCTGGACAATAAAGGAACGTGTTGGATCTAATGCTAATTGTCGATTTTTGTCATCACTCATCATCATGCATTCCATCATTGATCCGACATAATGCACTTAAATGACAATATGCACAGGTTAAACCACCTTGCAGTGGTGACACTTGCGCCTGCCCTTCTTTAAAATCTAATGCTTGCGCATGCAAATGTTCATGCCAGTAGGGTTTTAAATCTGTCCATTGTCTAGGACTATCTGCTTCTTTTACCGCATCAAGTGAAATCAAACCAGAGATCCCAACCTCATCTTCGGATAAGCCTTCAAATTGACAAGCCTGACCATTGAGTTTGGTAACAACCAGCGCATTGGGTTTTATATCATCGCTTGCAATAAAATAAAGTGGTAGCTGTGGTGCCTTAGCACGTCGCCCCCAAATATCAGACAATTTAAATTGGCCCGTTTTATAATCCATAATGACAATGTCGCCTTCATGCGTCTTGTCTATTCTGTCCAAACGAATTGAAAATGGGATCCCTGCCAGTGAAAACTGCGCTTTTTTTTCAGTGGCAATAACGGTAAAGGGGGTACGTTGCTTTTCAAGCGCAAGGTAATCAAGCAGTATCACTGTTAAACGATTTTTTTCAACCGCCACATAGGGCGCTGGTGCATCCAGCGATATGATCTTTTGTAAGTGCTTATCAATTAAAATTTCCAATTTTTGCAATAGCGTTTCATCCGATAAAGCCATTACTTTCTCTAGTGTAGGCTCTTGTTGCCAAAACTCTTCTAATATTCGATGCAATAAAGTACCTTGCTGGTGGGGCTGCAACCAAACACCTTGTTCAATAGGTTGCCTTAGTTTCAATCTTAAACTCGCAAAGGCTTTAAAAGGACAAGCTGCTTGCATTTCTAAAAGACTCGCTGAGCCTCGGATGTCTTCATTTTGTTCAAGAGATGGCGCTTTATCATCATGTATGACGTCAAGATCAACTGTTTGAAATAAATGCTCACATTTCAATAAGTCTTGTGTCATCAGTTCTGTTTTTAGAGGAACATCTCGGATAAGTTCACTGACAGCCAGCTCTTTTTCCTTATCTTGAAGCGGGTAACTAAAGATAATTTCTTTTGCGCTTTGTTTAAATCTGTTTGTGACTTTGATGGCATATTCCATTTCTCTTAATGCACCCGCATGCGGCATTCCAAGTGATCGTTGTAATTCTATGGAGATAAAAGGATTAGGAGAAGGATTTGGCGGCCAGGCTTCGCTATGTAATCCCATTACCCACAGATAATCGTAGGTTTGACCAGCGGCTTCTAACAATCCCAATATTTGAATCGGAGCCCCCTTGTTTTCAGCTTGAAAGGGTACATTGGATGCTATTTTTTGTAGGGTACTCAAAGCCTCATAATAATTTACAGGAGCTAATACGCAGTCACATAACATCAATTCGTTTAACAGTTCATCAAAACGCATTACAATTTGGTATTCAACACTGTTTAACGGACGCACCCCAGGCCAACCAAATAAGTCCAAAATTTCTCTAAAGGTGTTTGCCCAATTGCTATAACTTTGTTGCAAAGGCATTTTAGATTGGTATTCTTTGAAGTTTGATAAAATGTCACGCCATTTGGGAACCGCTATTTCTTGGTTCCCATCAATCACTTTTATGGCCTGCTGTAAAGTAGTCTTTTCTGAACTTTGCGTTTTTAAATACGCACCTAACTGTGCTCTGGCTAGGCACTCACTTTCACTTGCGGTAATAAAAGCGCAGGTGAGCGTTGTAAGATAATCAGTTAATGGCCAACTTTTTTTCCCAAAGGCTAAACAACTCAAGGCTTCAAAAACAATTGGATATTGAATTAATGGCGTCGCTGCAGAGATATTAAAATGCCCACAGACAGAAAGTACGGGAGCGAGAATGTGGCATGAATCAAAGGATTCTCTAAAGATGCTATCCATTTTGCTACGCATATCCGCCAAATTGGGAACCACAATAGCAATATTTTCTTTACCTTTTTCAACCAATGTTTTGGCCCACATTGCGGCCGCATTACATTCTGACTCTTGATCTGCAAAGGCTACCCTACCGCTTTTTTCTGGAATAACGTGGTGTGGCTCTTGATGGATAATCTGCCAACCATCTTGCATAAGGGTGTCAAAAAAACGAACATATAAAGGTGATAAATCTTCAAAGCCATATAATATCAAGCATTTTGAGGGTGAAACACTTTGGAGTGCTTTATTATCTGTTTCCAATAAAAACGGCAATAAAACGCTAACAAGTTGTGCATTATCAATATAGTGATTTTCTTGCAGCCATTCTCGATAGGTTAATGCCCATTCTTGGAAAGCCCCTTGATCAATGTTTTCAGGTATTTGCTCAATATGATCTTCAATTAACCATTGATGCAGATTATTCCAAGCTTCTAGAGCTGTTTTAGCAGCAAGATGCTGCCTTAACAGACCTTTGCCACTATCTGACTCGGAAATGATTTCTTCGATCCGCAACAATGCTTGAGTTTGAGTAAGAAGCAATTGTCCAACGGCGCCTGTCATTTCCAACTGATCCCACAGCGCATGAAGCCAATCTTCTAATGCAAAGATATGGGGTGTTGACCATACCCTTTGGGTTTTTGCTAAGGCTGCATTCACATCTTGACGTAGGCGCGAAGCATGACGCCTTGAAGGCGCGATCAAGGTTGCGGAATTTGCAAGAAATTTAACTAATTCTGTATTCATGCCCTATTATCGCATATGTATGCTTGTTATCATCTCTTAAAATCTTACCTATATTCAAAGGAAAAGTGATGGATCATTTGGACTTTACCCCACCGCCACCCTCAGCAGGTCTTATAGGACATCGCGGCATTGCAGCCCTAGCACCAGAAAATACGCTATCGGGTTTTATGTTGGCTGCGGAGCAAGACATTGACTGGGTTGAGTTTGACGTTCAACTCACAAAAGATAACGGTTTGGTTATTTTTCATGACGATAAGCTCGAACGAACCTCTAATGGTAAAGGCTTGGTACATAAACATACATTAAACGATCTTTCTGACTTAGATGCAGGGAGTTGGTTTAGTTCTGAATTTAAAGGGGAAAGAATCCCTGTATTTCAGGAAATCTTGCCAAAATTACTGAAGTTAAAGCTATTTCTGAATATTGAATTAAAAGTGCCAACTGATGCTTCGAAGCGGCATTGCGAAACGCTGGCTAATCTTGTGGCAGATTCCCTCTCCAAACAATGGCCAGCGAAGAACCCATGGCCACTCATTTCCAGTTTCAACTGGGATCTACTAACCATTATCAGAGCGCGGCTCCCCCAAGCACCCATAGGCTTTTTGCATGATCATTGCTCACAAGAAATGATAGAAATGGTAGCAAACACCCCAAATGCCTCACTTAACTGCAATTTTGAAAGCTTAACGGATGAAATGCTGGCCATTTCAAAAGATTTCTCTATCCCCGTCTTAGCCTATACAGTCAATCAACCTGATGTAGCCAAAAGGCTGCTCGATGCTGGGATCTTTGGTCTTTTCTCTGACGATCCCCTTCGTTTACACCCTTATATTCCTTATTGAACTGTACTGAACAACATTTGTAGGGTGGGCAAAGCGTAGCGTGCCCACCCTACTTCAGAGTACCCTCACCCCATACGGTATGTTAGGATGTATGGCTGATTAACTGGGTGCCTTTATTGTTATGATCTCTATTAGAAATTTATCTAAATACTATACGATTGACCATCAAAAGATCATGGCTCTTAAGCATGTCAATCTTGATGTGAAGCCAAAAGAAATTTATGGGATCATCGGTCGCAGTGGCGCTGGAAAGAGCACTTTGATACGTTGCGTCAATATGTTAGAGCGCCCTTCGGAAGGCAACGTCCTCATTGAAGGCATTTGTGTTACCGAAATGGGGCCAGCTCAGCTACGTGAAGCACGAAGACAAATGGGAATGATTTTCCAACATTTTAATCTCCTGCAATCTAGAACCGTTCTCGAAAATATCGCACTTCCCTTAGAACTTGCGGGAATGAGTACAAATAATATCAAAACACGCGTTGATGAATTATTAGCACTGACAGAACTGGGTAACTATTCAAAACAATATCCTAGTCAATTAAGTGGCGGTCAAAAACAACGCGTTGCTATTGCAAGAGCGCTTGCCTATTCACCAAAAGTATTACTGTGTGATGAAGCAACTTCATCGCTTGATCCCCAATCAACAATGGCCATATTAGAATTATTACAATCTATCAACAATGAATTAGGGATCACTATTTTATTGATTACTCACGAAATGGATGTGGTAAAAACCATTTGTCATCGGGTTGGTGTATTACACCAAGGCGAAATCATTGAACAACGAAATGTGATTGAGCTGTTTACAGATCCACATACTCAAGTGTCAAAAGATTTAGTAAAAGCCTCTTCCCGTATGGAAATTCCACGCGTCATTAAAGATATGCTACAAACTTCAGCTGATCATGACACCGGAACGTTGATCCGGATTGCTTATCACGGCGAGTCAGCATCACAACCTATTATCGGTTATCTTATTCAGCAGTATCGTATCAACATTAATATCCTCCAAGGAAACATCGAGACGATTCAAGATCAGATTGTTGGCGTCATGATTGTGGAAATACAAGGTGATCGTGTCAACGTTGAAAAGAGTATTAGTTTCCTAGAGCGCAATGGCTTACATGTAGAGATATTAGGTTATGTTCAACGAGATCACTAAAGCATTTTTTGAAACCTGCATCATGGTATTTTTTTCAGGTTTTTTTGCAGCCCTGTGAGGACTTCCCATTGGGATT
>CAYXVT010000064.1:9592-15837 GCA_964468105.1 Uncultured Candidatus Berkiella sp.
GCTATAATTCCTTTAACACGATTAATCGCCGGTAGCTCAATTCAAGTAAAAGCACTTATCGTTCCCTTAACGATTGCTGCGATTCCCTTTTTTGCAAGAACAGTTGAGCTTGCTTTAAATGATGTTCCAAAAGGGCTTATAGAAGCAGCAAAAGCAATGGGCGCAACCCCATTTCAAATCATCCGCAAAGTCTTGCTTCCAGAATCCATGTCAGGTATTGTGAGTGGGCTAACCTTGACCCTGGTCAACTTAGTTGGCTTTTCCGCTATGGCCGGTTTTAATGGCAGTGGTGGCTTAGGTAAGCTTGCAATCGATTATGGATTTTATCGTTATAATACCGAAGTCGTTCTTATCACTGTCGTCATTATGATAGCCCTTGTTCAGTGTATACAAAGTGTGGGTGATTATGTCGCGCGTAAAATTTACTCTCATTAGTTTATTGTGCCTATTTATCCTTGCCTGCTCACCCAAAGAGCGTGGTGATAATGAGATCTACATTGGGACAATCTCAGGACCAGAAACAGAATTAGTGGAAGTGGCTAAAAAAGTCGCTGAACAAAAATATGGTCTTAAACTGAAAATCATCGCCTTTGAAGACTACATCATGCCAAACACTGCATTAGCTGAAGGCGAAATCGATGCCAACATGTTTCAACATCAACCCTATTTTGATGTGGTATTAGAAAAACAAAAATACCCCCTAACCATCATTGGTAAAATGTTTATTTATCCTATGGGCATTTACTCAAAAAAAGTCAAACATCTTGAAGATTTACCTAAAGGTGCAGTGATTGGGATACCTAACGATCCCAGCAATGCAGCAAGAGCTCTTCGTTTAATGGGAAATGCAAATCTTATCGGTATCACTAACAGTAATGACATTGAACTCACTCCGAAAAAAATTCACTCTAATCCTAAAGAGTTTGTCATTAAGGAAATTGCCGCCGCTCAATTACCACGAGTGTTATCAGAAATTGATGCCGCGGTAATTAATACCAACTATGCTATTCCAGCTGGCCTCACTCCGCTTCGTGATGCCATCTTTATGGAAGGAAAGGATTCACCTTATGCCAATATTGTCGTGGTTCGAACCAGTGAGAAAGATAAAGAAAAGTTTCAAAAATTGATGCAAGCATTACATTCACCCGAAGTGGTTGAAGCATCAAAACGTCTTTTTTCTAACGAGGCTATTGCAGCTTGGTAGATCAACGCGATCCAGTCACTACAAAAATGCCTGCCTGGCAACTCGGTGGCTGGACTTTTTGGATTATTGCCGCACTTTTTTATGCCTACGAATTTATTCATCGCGTTGTCCCCAGTATTCTAACTGAAGAGCTCCGTGAGGCTTTTCATGTTAATGAACACCAGTTGGGAATTATTGGCGCTATGTATTTCTATGCTTATGCAGCTTTTCAATTACCTGCAGGCATACTCGTTGATAAATATGGGGCTACGAGATTACTTATCATCGCCTCAACAGTTTTAACGTTAGGCAGTTTTCTGTTCACAACAACGACTTCAAGCTCGGTGGCACAATTGAGCCGGTTTATGATTGGCACAGGCTCTGCTTTCGCTTTTGTTGGTTGTCTTAAAATTGGTGGTCAATGGTTGGCCATGAGTTCATTTCCTTTGGTTGTAGGATTAACCAATTTCTTTGGCACCTTTGGCGCGTTATCAGGCGGTAAACCCCTAGCCTATCTTGTTCAGCAGTATGGCTGGAACAATGTGATGATGCAGTTAAGTTTTGTAGGGCTTTTTATTACCTTGTTAATGTGGTTATTTTTGCAAGATAAGCCATACCCTGCGAAGGAAGTATCTGAACATACCCCTAAAAGCCTTTTTGCTGGATTAAAAGTGGTGATGCGTTGCCCACAATCTTGGCTTATTGCTATCTATAGCGCCCTTCTTGTTGCTCCTATTGTTGCACTACCGGAAATGTGGGGCGTTGAATATTTGAAAATTGCTTATGATATCAGCGCTACTCAAGCCTCATCCATTACACATACCATTTTTATTGGTACTGCAGTTGGTGGCGCTTTTATTGGTTGGGCAATGAGCTATATTCAAGATAAATTACTTTTCATGAAGATCGCCTCTCTTGGAGCATTTATACTTTTATCGATTTTCTTATATTGGAATGACCTTTCTTATGCGAACCTTTATGCGATTCTTTTTTGCTATGGTTTCCTCACTGCCAATATGTTGTTGTCCTTTACTTTAATCACACGTTTGCATCCTGATTGGGCTCAAGGTGCTGCTATTGGATTCACTAACATGGTTATCATGGCAACCGGTGGTTTGATGCAACATGGGATAGGTTGGCTATTACATACTTTTCGTATGCAACATAATGAAATGGCGTTTGTTGAGGATTACCATATCTCATTTAGCCTATTACCATGTTGCATATTAATAGCTATTATACTGACCTTTTTTATGAAACAAGAACACAACAATGCCACTTGATCTACAGATGACTCATACCCTTTTAGGGTTATCAGCAATTATTGTATTCGTTATTGCCTATGTGTTAGTCATGGGCGAAGAATTGATAAATTTACCCAAATCAAAGCCGGTGGTATTAGCGGCTGGTGTGATTTGGATTTTGGTTGCCATCGCCGCTAAAGCAAAAGGATTAAGTGAGCAAGCAACTGAAGCTGTTAGGCATAATCTCTTAGAATATGCTGAACTCCTGTTGTTTTTATTGGTCGCAATGACTTATGTCAACGCAATGGAAGAAAGAAAAGTTTTTGAAGCGCTTCGTGGCTGGCTAGTACGAAAGCAATTTGGCTATCGATCGTTGTTTTGGATTACAGGATGGCTAGCTTTTTTCATTTCACCAGTCGCAGATAATTTAACAACAGCCCTTATTATGTGTGCCATCATTCTGGCCGTTGGCAAAGATAAACCCTGTTTTATCGCCCTTTCTTGCATCAACATTGTCGTGGCTGCCAATGCCGGTGGCGCTTTTTGTCCCTTTGGGGATATCACCACTTTAATGGTATGGCAAAAAGGGGTTCTCCCCTTTACTGACTTTTTTAAATTATTTATTCCTGCTGTAGTTAGCTTTGTGGTGCCAGCTATGTGCATGCACTATGCAATACCTAAAGGAACTCCAGATCCCATTAACGAAAATATCACCATTTCACGTGGTGGTTTCCTGATTGTGATCCTCTTTTTATTAACGATTCTTACTGCAGTTTGCTTACATAACTTTTATCATTTACCACCCACAATTGGTATGATGGCTGGTCTTGCCTATATTAAATTCTTAAGTTATTACCTTAAAATGAAGTATCAAGACAAAGAAGAGCCACCCTTTAATGTCTTTGAAAACATTAACAAAATTGAATGGGATACTTTGCTCTTTTTCTATGGGGTTGTGCTTTGTGTAGGCGGTCTTGCCGCTTTTGGATATTTACACATTGCTTCACATACCTTGTATACCGAATGGGGTTCTTCATTCAGTGCAATACATCAGCAAACACCCGCGAATGTCATTATTGGGATCTTATCGGCCCTCATAGACAACATCCCGTTAATGTATGCCGTGTTAACAATGAACCCCGTTATGTCTGAAGGACAATGGTTATTGATTACCTTAACGACAGGGATTGGGGGTAGTTTACTCTCGATTGGATCGGCTGCCGGTGTTGCCTTAATGGGGCAAGCCAAGGGTCGTTATACGTTTATGAGCCACTTAAAATGGACTTGGGCGATTGGACTTGGTTATTTTGCTGCGATTGCAGTTCATATTTGGCTTAATAAAGGTTTGTTTCATGTTTAGTTATCAACATCGTTACCATGCTGGCAGCTATTCAGATGTTCATAAACATCTGGTATTAACCGCTATTCTCTTACAATTGCAAAAAAAAGATACTCCTTTTTGTGTTTTAGATTCACATGCCGGAGAAGGACTTTACGACATTCACAGTCCAGAAAGTCAAAAAACGGTAGAGTTTAAACAAGGATTTCGTCAGCTATTAGATGTTGAGAATCCGCCTGTGCTTGTTCAAAAATATCTTGAAATCATTAATGAAGTGAACCCAAGCACTAGTAAACATATTTATCCAGGCTCCCCTGCCATTGCTGCTCATTTTTTAAGAGGCGCAGATAGAGTGCAATGTGTGGAAGGACATCCCGGGGCCATTACTCAATTGCGAGCCAATTTTAAAAGAAATCATGGTGTTTCGATCCATGAACGCAATTCAATGGAGGCTATCCCTGCTTTAGTGCCTTTTAAAGAAAAGCGTGGACTGATTTTTGTTGATCCTTCTTATGAAGTGAAGACCGAATATAAGCAAATTGCTAAAACCATTAATGCCGCTTATGAAAGATTCCCACAGGGCATTTATGCGATTTGGTATCCTTTATTAGCGGCCAATCAACATCATGAACTCCTTGGCGCCATTCAACGATCGAACGTATCAAAAGTGTGGTATTGCGAATGGATCCCTTATCCGCAAGAAGAGCCCAAGGGGTTGATAGGCAGTGGCATGGTGATCATCAATATGCCCTATCAAATGGATATTTTACTCAAAGACACGTTCGCTTGGTTAAACAAGCATGCTTACCAGAATGGGGTGTTTAAGCAAGGTTGGATTTAACGACTTTGCTTCTCATGTTCTTCTGCAATCGTTTTGCAATCAATACAGAGTACTGCTGTCGGTCTTGCTTCTAATCGGTGAATGCCAATTTCAGCACCACATTCTTTACAAAAACCATATTTATTATCATCAATTAACTGTATGGAATCATCAATTTTATTAATTAACTTATATTCTCTATCACGTGTTTTTAATTGCAATGAAAAGCTTTCTTCTAAACTCGCTTGATCACTCACATCTGAGGGAGCATCAGTCTGTTCCTTAAGGGCAAAAATAGCGTCATCTCCTCCTTCAAGTAGATCTTTTTTCCAAGCATTAAGTAACGCTCTAAAATACGCCAATTGGTCTTTGCTCATATATTTTTCACCCGACTTTGCTTCATAGGGCTTTATTTTGGAAGTAGTAGGCGTTTTTTTCATTTTTAATCCTAAGGTAGTGGGCCCAGTTTATCGAGAGGGGGTCATTATTTTTTTATTTTTTAATAGAAATTTCTCTAAATTTTCCAAACATCCATTCCAGGACTCAAGATATCGAGTTCTTAATTCAGAATCGGGGAAATTTTCGTGGGTTAGTGTTATTTCAGTTTTACCATTTTTATTCTGAAATAGAACAGTGACTAGCGTATCTTGCATATTCACTACATTCCAGGTGAAAACGATTTTTTGATTAGGGATAATGTCTAAATATTTTCCGCTATGGGTATGCAGTGCACCGTCAACATCGGTCACAATATGTGTATATTCGCCACCAATTTTAAAATCATTTTTTGTTGTTGATTTCCAATCTTGAAAAGGAAAACTCCAATTCATCAACAACTCTGGTTTACACCATGCTGCAAATACATCCGCAGTTGATGCATCCAGTTCTTTTTTTATAACCAACATTGGTTTTGGCATATGATTCCCTATTTAGGGTCAATAATCGATTAAGATTGAATATTCATATTTCGCCAAATACTCTTGATCCCTTTAGCTTCCAACTGATCTAAAAATACTTCATGGGCTGCTCGGAGGACACCAAAGTACGTTCAATGGGCATTTAATCAAATACCTCCGATATCCTATCCCAAGGCAATGCCAGAATATTGTCATTTATTTTCATCGGGTGAGGTGTTTGACAAATTATAAAACCCTTTGTTGCCATAGAGTATTCATTAAGAAAAGTCTGTAAATGTTTAGCATCGTGGAGTGTAGGCGCGTTTGTCCATTTTACTTCAACAGGGATTAATCTTTCACTTGAATCAACAACCCAGTCCACTTCTGGGCCAGAGGGATCCCGCCAAAATTTGAGCGTTGAACGCCCTTGGAATAATCTGATATATCTTATAAGCTCTAACCCAACATATTGTTCAAATATATGCCCCATCTGATCTTTTGAGAGTCTTCGCCCTTCTCTTGCGGCAACTCTTCTTACACCTAAATCATATAATACATATTTTTGTGCTTTAGTTAAGCGATGCCGTGTTTTGCTTGTTGAAATAGGCTCAATTCTCTCGGCAACCAAACAATCTTCAAGAATCTGATAATAATTTGCAATAGTAGCATGCGTTACACCAATTTCTTGGGAAAGTTTAGCAAAATTGACTGTTTTCCCTGATTCCGAAGCAGCATATACATACCTATGGATTGCACAGCTGCC
>CAYXVT010000065.1:0-11693 GCA_964468105.1 Uncultured Candidatus Berkiella sp.
GACCGAGTATCTCGAGAGCGCTTCCGCCGAACACAAATCGTACGGCGAGGGCGTTGCCTATACGGAAGTTATCAAAGGTATTAGCTTCACAGTTAAGGAGGGGGAGTACATTGTTATCTATGGACCTTCCGGCTCTGGAAAATCTACCTTTTGGCAAAATTATTTGCAGGGCTATTTCCTTGGCGAGCCATTAAAAGGCGGGTCAAAGTGAGCTATTTTGCGAAGCTTGTCCAAGCGGCTTATTCAACAATTTCAAACACCGTAAGTGTTCAAGAAGAATTATTTATCAAGCTTTGTACAGAATTTCCAAAAATGATGGATGTTCTGAATGCCATGCGAGATTCTTCCCATACCATTGATTTATTGCAATCTTTAGAATTGTGGCACGAAACGGGTAGTCAATTGTCTTGGCAGCGATTATGTGAGGCAACAAACGCGCTACCAATGTCATCCAACCCAAACAAGTCAGTTCACTAGTGACTGCTCAATAAAAGCCTTTTATCAAAAAAATTTAGCTACCATTTCACCTACCCTTTCGCTGCCAGATTAGGTTAAGATTGTTCCCTGTAGTGATCAGGGAGGAAAATCATGTCTATTCAAAAAGTTCTAGAACAAATCCAAGAAAATAAAATTAAATTTGTCGATTTACGTTTCACCGATACACGTGGCAAAGAACAACATGTTTCCGTGCCTGCTCATATTGTTACTGAAGAATTTCTCGTTGATGGCAAAATGTTTGATGGCTCATCAATCGCAGGTTGGAAAGGAATCAATGAGTCTGACATGATTTTGTTACCTGATCCTGAAACAGCGGTGATGGATCCGTTCCGTGAAGAACTCACTTTATTATTACGATGTGACATTCATGATCCTGCAACCATGCAAAGCTATGTACGAGACCCACGATCTTTAGCCAGACGCGCAGAACAATATTTAAAATCGACTGGCATCGCAGATACTGCTTATTTTGGTCCAGAACCTGAATTTTTTATCTTTGACGATGTTCGCTTTAAAATAAGCATGAATACCTCATTTTATGAAGTTGATTCCGAAGAAGCAGCTTGGAATACCGAACGCACCTTTACTGGCGGTAATATGGGTCATCGCCCCATGATTAAAGGCGGTTATTTCCCTGTACCACCTGTGGATTCTTCACAAGACTTACGTTCTGCGATATGCCAAACGTTAGAAAAAATGGGCTTGGAGGTTGAAACCCACCACCATGAAGTTGCCACAGGCAATCAAAATGAAATTGGTACCACTTTTCGCACGCTGTTGCGCAAAGCAGATGAATTACAAATTTTAAAATATGTCGTGCACAATGTCTCTCATGCTTATGGCAAAACAGCAACCTTTATGCCAAAACCCATTGTCGGTGACAATGGCAATGGCATGCATTGTCATCAATCCTTATTTAAAGGTGGCGTTAATCTGTTTAGTGGCGATGGCTATTCTGGTTTATCGGATACAGCGCTGTATTACATGGGTGGTATCATTAAGCATGCCAAAGCATTGAACGCGTTTACAAATGGTTCAACAAACAGTTATAAGCGATTGGTTCCAGGTTTTGAAGCACCCGTCTTTTTAGCCTATTCAGCTCATAACCGTTCAGCTTCAATTCGGATCCCCTACACACCTTCAGCAAAAGGGCGAAGAATTGAAGTGCGCTTCCCAGATGCAGCAACCAACCCTTATTTAGCTTTTTCAGCCATGCTGATGGCAGGTCTTGATGGTATTCGCAAACAAATCCATCCTGGCGAACCAATGGATAAAGATCTTTATGATCTACCACCTGAAGAAGCAGCAGAATTAGAAAGCGTTGCAGAAACCTTACCAGAAGCTCTCGAAGCCCTGAAAAAAGATCGAGCCTTTTTGAAAGAGGGTGGTGTATTCTCCGATGAACTTATCGACAGTTACATCGTGCTAAAAGAGCAAGAAGTGAAGCGTTTACACATGTCGACGCATCCTATTGAGTTTGAGATGTACTATAGTTTGTAACTATGAAACAGTTATCCTCCATCTTGCTACCAGTGCTTGTGCTTTTTGCACAAGCACTTATTGCCGATACGGTGTATAAAGGCACAGATGCTAATGGTCATACCCTTTTTAGCGATCAACCTTTTCCCAATAGCGAAAAAATAACCATCACGCCTCCACCACCGACATCACAAAATCATTCGCACAAGCAATTAGAATCAACAAAGGCAAATCCTCCATTGCCAGAAGTAATCGATTATAAGATAAGTATTGTTGAGCCAACGGATCAGCAAACCTTTACCAATGACATTACCTCAATTGAAGTTAAAATATCGGTAACACCCAAATTAGCGGCTAACGATAGAATTCATTTAGAGATCAATGGCGAGCCTTTTGGTGAATATTCACAAGCAACAAACTTTGTATTAAATCAATTTCCTCGCGGCACTTATCGCATACAAGCTATTATTACATCAGCAGATTTTCTGAAAGTACCCATAGCAAAGAGTCAAACAGTTACCATCTTTCAACAACGAGCAATTGCGAAACGTGATGTAACTAATTTGGCGCCTCAGGGTAAAATGGCACCCCAGGCTCCTTAATACGCTTCCCATTTTTCTTGTATGCGTATTATTTTTATGGCACTGGTTTTCCGCTTTTTTATCTAAAATTACCACAATTGAGTTATCACACTTACCATTCAGACAACTTACGTTGACACCATTTTAAACCTAGTGTAAAAACTAACTTCCATTTGTTATCGGAGTTTGAGATGAGAGAACTTAATTTAAACGAAGTTAGTTACATATCTGGCGGATTAAATTGCATTGATGGCGCGACTTTCCAAAAAATCCAAAGCCAAGCGATTAATAAAGGCATCATTGCTACCTTGTTTGGCACAGGCCTCACTGGCGCATTAAGTTACGGGATCGGTAGCTATGCATTAGCAGGCGCTTTAGGTAGTGCTGTTGCTGGTGGTGCCGTTGCTGCAACTGGCGTTGGCGTAGTTGTTGCTCCCTTGTTCTTTGGTTATGGCTATTTTACAGCAAGCTCTTGGGATCTGATTTCCTAATTGATCAATTAAAGTAAGCATTAATAGAGGTATTAAAATGAGTAGAGTATTAAAAGCAGTCGCTATCGCCGCAGGTGCTGTCGCTGGCGTTGCAAGTAGTTTTCTTGGTTTAGATTTTGCCACAGCTGCAGCAGTAGGATTTGCAACAACGGGCGCTGTTACCGTTGCTGGAAGATTCACTGGCCAAAAAGTGACTTCTGATATTGCGCTTGTTGCAAGTTCAGCAGCTGGCGTTGCTGCAGCTTATACATTAGCGAAAGACCCTACTGAAGCTTTGACATATGCTTTATCCGGTCCTGGCGCTGCAGTACTGTTTAGTGCCGCTGCCAATCTTGGCCATGATGGTGCAAAAACAACGCATGACGGAGTGAAACGCGGACAAGAACTAGCGGACCAAGCAAGGGAATTAGGAAGAAAAGGATTAACAGAAGCTAAAAAGCGTACAGGATACAATCAGTAAGTATTTCACGCTTACAAAGAAGATCAGACTTATTCTGGTCTTCTTTCTTTCTCATCATCCCAATGCAAATACCACTCAATCGCCCACAGTATGATTTTTGTCATCACAAACGAAAATACTTGCCACAACACATACGATAAATAAAAAAGTCCTATCCAAGCGATGGTTATCAAGATCACCAATAAGGTGATAACACGATTTTTTGGCGTTTGCTTGTTAAATTTTTTCCATAATAGCTTTAAGGTGACTAGAGCGCGGTGCTCTGTCACTTTTTCATTATTTTGGGCATTGGAAATCATAAAAACCTACTACTTATTTTATAATAACTGGCAAGTGCCAACACCTGGTGCTTTTAGATTTAAAATGGTATCCATATTTGGCGCTGGCGTTTCCGGCTCTAAAGGGGGCGGCTTATCAAAGCCTATCACAAAACTTCTAAAAACAACCGCTTTCCTATTTTGCGTGCCGCCTTTGAGTGCGCTCTCAACCCTTGTCCAAAGCGGCGTAAAGGTAGGTTGTCTTGGTAGCATGAAGGCTCCTACTGAAGGAATCGAAGCAGCGTAGCCAAGTGACAATCCTCTGAAACTCGTTGCTAATTTTTCTAAATTTGCTTTTGTAGAAATTTTATCTTGGACTAATTCTTGCACCATGCTATTTTGGCTTTTACGTGCGATTGCAAAGAGTTCAAAGGGCGTTAAATTATCCATATTTTCAGATTCTAATAAAAAGGCTAACAAGCGTTGTTCTGCCTCCTTTCCTTGGCCGGCTAAAAGAAAAGGATGCGTTTGTGGAAATTCAGGCGCCTCATAAACTGCAATATTATGTGCACTGGCATATTCAAGAATGCCAAACTCAACAGCAGCGCGTGAGAGTTTATTAAAATCAATTGCCGTTTGCCCCGTAACAGTTAATCCACAAGCGCGTAACAACTTATTTTCAACGCCTTCTGGCCAGGTAAAGTAATTAAGAAGTTCTTTCAAACTTTCACATAAATTCACATTTGTGCTTAAAGGAAGCCTTCCTTCTAATAAATTGGTCATTGCTTGACCGCATTCTTGTGGATAATCTTCAGCAATATCGCCCACAATCAATTCACCCTTTACCCACCATACCAATTTTTCAAACCAAACCCCTTTTTGGTCTTGTAACAATTTTTTTGCTTGTGTCAATAAAATTAAGACTTCTGCATCACGAGTGACGAGATTTCTGCTTTCTTCCAATTGCGAAATCAAATGATTCATTTGTAGAAAATAATTATTCTGATAGCCAAGACAACGGTGACTACAATACAAAATATGTGTTAATTGCACAAAACGAGCAAATGAATCACTCTTAGACTGAACAAACAATTCGACTAAACCGCTATAATAATCTAATTGAAAAACATCAAAACCCGGTATAGCAGGAAAATGTGGACTTAATGCGCCGTTATCAACGCACAGCGGTGAACCCATAGGAAGATAAGGTTTGGTAAGAGGATGCTGATGAACTCGCAGCCAACTAGCCTGCAGCTCTTCTATAACCAATTTTCGATCAAGATCGACAACATTATCACTAATGGATGCTTGAATATATTGAATGAGCGCTTGATCACCTTCGATAAAGAGACCGGGCTGTATACCCATTTTCTCAGCAAAGCCATAAACAAGATTAACATTAACCAGATCAGAAAATAATACCTGTTTATTTTCACTGATCCCAAGCTGCTTAGTAAAAAGATCAATATTATCAAAGACGATTACATTAAGTTGGCCAAAACCATCCAGCATCAACATCGGTGTAGGAGAGTCACCTTCACTATAGGATTTTGGTTTGAAACGCGTTCTTGCCTTAGTCATGTGTGCTCCATCACCTAGTGACCACTTAAGAGATCGTTCCTTTAGTTATACCAAGTCAAAATGGTTACTTCAAGAGCTTGGCGTTTCTAATATGAGCCAACGACTGTTTTGATGGGAAACATAATCCCTACTGCCGAATTCCCCTCTCGTGGATTTTGCTTTAAGCTGCAAAGCAAAAAAAGTGGGACTTTGTGTTGGGAAGTAAAACTGTTGCAAACAAGTGATTTCGACATCGTAGCCAGATAGTGCTTTAAATTTTTTATCAAAATGATAATTTGTGTTTTTGCATTCTTGTGGATGCATCAACCATTGTTGTTGCGCTAAATCAAGCGCACTTGCGGTTGCTAATTTGGCTCGCGTCGTTAACAGCGTGTAATTCACAATTTGTTGTTGGGTTAATCCAATTTTAATTAAATAAATGCCCGCCATTGCTAAAATAACTAAAATAAATAAGGTTGCCAGCAGGGTAAATCCGTTTATCTGTTTCATAACGGTCCCTCAAGCAAAAGTGGTTGTGTCATTTCAAGAAGCTTCTCGCCTTTTGAACCCATTTGCAAGGAAAGATAAATCATCTTTTGATTGCTACCTTTATCTTGGGTAAGCGTAAATTGGCAATGCTGCATTTGATTGGCAAGCAACGCTTTATTGGATTCTTCTATGCGCTCTAACATTTTTGTTTGATTGGTACATTGATAACGAATAGGCTCGCTTAATACAAAATACGGCGTTGACTTAGGACCTGCGACATTTAAACCCTTGTTGAGAATTTTCCTAAAGGTTAGGGATTGAATCGATTTTTCATTCTCAATTTGGATTGTTTCAGGAAGTGCTAACAAGAGTTCTTTAGCCATGTTATCAAGAGCTTGTTCTGCAGTTTCAACGCGTAAAGATTGTTGGGTCACCCAAAAATAGGATCGGATTGGCCCTGCAATGATCTCAATCACTATGCCAGCTAATATACCAGTGATGACTAAGGTAAATATTAACTCAATAAGTGTAAAACCGCTTTCCTTGTGCATGACTGTCCAGTCCTTTGGTCTTGATCGCAGACAAATAGGTGTCACCCAACTCGGCATGACTCACAATGAGGGTTATTAGGGTTGCTTTGGCGGGCAACTCATTCAATGGTTCAAGTTCAACTGAAACGGAAAAATGAGCAGTATTTTTCATTTCCTTTTTAAATTCAGGAAAAATCATATCAAGCTTAATATTTTTAATGCCTTGATAATCACATAAATTCGAAAAGTCTGGATTTTCCTTTTTAGTAGGACATGAAGCAAAGTCATACTCTTTCGTTAATAGGTTTTTCAACAAAGTATCGCCCAGCACAACTACTTGCCATCTCAATTGTGGATCAACGCTATTTTTTGCGATTGCCACCATAACAGCAAGAATGCCGCTTAAGCCAACAGCCAATACTATCATTGCTAGTATTAATTCTATCAGCGTCATCCCTTTGTTAAATTGATTTTTCATAAACAAATCCGCTAAAACCATCGATGACAATTTGATTGTTTTTAAGCTGCAATTTTACTTCTTTTTGCCACAGGTGTGATTGATCAACAACCTTACCATCGCTTTCAATAAAGAGCGGGAAATTGGCTTTCACAGAGAGTGTGCGCGGAACATTGATGGTATATCCCTGATTTTCAGCTAACAGAAAGGGGGATGCCACTATTTGTGAGAATTCGCTACCAGTGCAAGATTGGCGCATATATAAGGCCAACTCATTTTCTTGTTTATATCTCAACTGTACTTCACATCCGGTTGCTGTGGCAACCTTATGCGCAAAACGCAACATATTGGATAATTCATCGATAAAAAAACGCTCTTGAAACAATTCGTGATGGTTAAGCAGAGGCGATGCTGTTGCACCTACTATCCCTAATAAGGCAATAACAAGAAGAAGTTCAATTAATGTAAATCCATGTGACATTTTCACAACATTCTCAATTGATTTAAGGAACTTTTTTAGTGACCGCGCCATTGTTGGTTGAGTAATAAATCACTCTGGCAACATCTTTATTTTTCTCATAGGTATAAACACATGTCGACTCTTTAAACACAGCGCAATAATTTTCTGAGCAATTCTCACCTACGCCAAAAGTAACGCTTGAAGAAGAAAGTAAATTTTTCATGATTTGAGCACAGATAGCATTATCATTGCCGCCACCTGAAAGAACGTCCGTGGTTGAAATATCCACTTTTCCATCATTCGCAGCATCTGGCCAACCTTGGCTATTAAATCCCACATTGGCGTGCCCCGTATTAAGAAAATCTATTCCAGCGATAGGAGGCGTTGAAGTAGGCTGACCACTCGCTAACCATTTAGCATGGGCAATATTCACAGCAGAGGCTATCGCACCGCTTGTGCCACTAACACTTGCATTATGCGCATCACCTGTAATATCCAAAAACCGAGGCAAGGCAACAGATGCTAATATTCCGAGCAAAACAATAACAATCACTAATTCTATTAAAGTGAAGCCTTGTTGCTTTATATTAGTCTCAATATTCATGGATAAGTTACTTCTCCGGTTTTTGCATCATAGGTAATTTTTTCGTTTGTTCGTCGATACGTAAATATGCAGTTATTTTCGCCAGATGATGTCGCACAAAAATCACCATTGAGACACTTGCCGGTTTCATCTGCCGGAATAACAGTGATCCCTGAAGTTTTAACAATGTTGTGTAGGATTTGACTACAAGTGTCGTTACCTGAGACGCCGCCATCTTTAATTTCTGAAAGCGTATTCACTCCATCACCACTAATACCAACAGGATAGCCATCTTTGTTAAATTTTGTTTGTGAATGACCATCACCATTAATATCGACATAGGAATCGGATTCTTTGTTTAATTCCCATTGCGCTTTGGCCACATTAAGACCCGCACTGAATGCGCCACCAGTAGATTGCACTATAGCAGTTCGAGCCTTTCCGCTGATATTCAAATATCGAGGTAACGCAATCGCTGCTAAAATACCCAGCAAGACAACAACGATTACCAACTCAATTAGCGTAAAGCCTTTATTTTTGAATATTGAATACTTCATGAAGTCACTATTTCCTTTAAGGACCAAACCCTTATTTGAAAATTATAGTTGTCAATTGAGACATCGTTCATCTAAAACCCTTCCATTTTCTTTAACGCAACTGTAGATATATCCCACATAGGCAGAAATACACCTAAGGCTAGTACTAGAACCATTACCGCAATAATGATAATTAATATTGGTTCAATGGCATCCCCTAGCTTTTTCAAATCGTAATCAACATCCTTTTCATAAAATAGAGCTACATCCAGCAACATGGTATCAATTTCGCCTGTTTCTTCACCAACAATGAGCATTTGCAAGACGATGGGTGAAAACAATCTACTATGCTTTGCAGCCAGGTATAGAGATTCCCCTCTTTCAACACCATGTCGCATTTGTAAAATCTTTTGCGATATATAAACATTGTCCGCAACATTTGAAACCACTTTGAAGCCCTGTAATAATGGAACATTCGCTTTTATTGTCATTGCAAATGCGCGACAAAATCTCGCATAGATAGAACGTTGCACAATACTACCAATAAACGGTATATTTAATTTCAAATAGGACCACCACCATTTACCTTGGCTTGTTTGCAGATAGAACAATAATCCAATCGCTCCTGCGATTATCAAAAGTCCAATAAGCCAGCCATAATGAACAATCAAATCCGAACAATTTATCAACAATTGTGTCGGCAAAGGTAATTTAGAGCCAAACGCGGTAAAAAAATTCCTAAAAGAGGGAATAACAACTAAATTAATAATCCCGGTTGCAAAGATGATGGCCACTAACACCATCAAGGGATATCTCAATGCTGTTTTAATTCTGCGTCTGGTATCCAATTCCGATTCAAGATAGATTTTAATTTGTAAGAACGCACTGTCTAATTGTCCTGTATTCTCTCCTACATCTATCATCGCAATAATTAATGGAGAGAATATAAGTGGATGCTTTTCAAGCGCTTTTGAAAATCGATACCCAGATTCAAGACTTATAACTACATCCATTAGCGCGTTACGCAATCCATTATGTTTTGTCGTCTCACTCACGACTCGTAAACCGCGCATTAATGGCACACCTGATTTTGACAAGGTATGCATTTGTTGAACAAACATGATCAAGTCATCAAGCTGTGGACGTCCATAACCTAAGTATTTTTCAAACAATTCCTCTACTGTAAGTTCATTAGAAGTGCGTGTAATTGAAATCGGTATCACATCAACACTAGCGAGCTTAAGAACAACGCTATTTTGTGATTGAGCATCAATGAGTCCTTCGACTATTTGTCCTTGTTTATCTCTACCTCTATATTTATAGCTATGCATTTGGGTACCTATAATTAGTCTTTCATAAGTTCAACAGAAAGTCGCAACACTTCATCAAGACTGATTATTCCACGAATGGCATAATCTAAAGCACAATGTGCAAGAGATTTAAAATTCGGATTCTGTTTTGTAATGATGCTAAAGGTTTTCAAATCTCCTTCTCTTAAGGCATCACTCATCTCGTCAGAAATTTCGATTAATTCATAAACACCTATTCTTCCTTTATAGCCCCGCATTCCACATTGAGTGCAACCACGACCTTTATGAAACTGATGATTAAGTCCACCTTCAGGAACCAAATTGCTTAACCATTTTATTTCTCTTTCATTGGGAATATATAGCTCTTTGCAGCTCTGACAGATCCGTTTAGCTAAGCGTTGCGCAAGAACTAAGCGAATGGCGCTAGCGGCCAAATAGGGTTCAACACCCATATCAATCAATCTTGCAGGTCCACTCAATGCATCGTTTGTATGCAACGTTGTTAAAACCATATGACCAGTCATTGCTGCACGCAAAGCAATTTGCGCGGTCTCTTCATCTCGGATTTCACCGACCATCACAATATCAGGGTCATGTCTTAATGCTGAACGTAAAATGGTAGAAAAAGTCAAACCAATTTTTGGCTGAACTTGTACTTGATTAATTCTATCAAACGAATATTCAACAGGATCTTCTACAGTAATAATCTTTTTCTCATAGGAATTCACTTCAGACAGACCCGCATAGAGCGTCGTTGATTTACCACTACCTGTTGGACCTGTTACCAAAATCATCCCATGTGGGCGAGTGAGATGATATCGAAATTTTTCAAGGTGAGAAGCACTCATTCCTATATCATCTAAACGTAATATCCCTTGAGATTGATCTAATAACCGCATAACAACTGCTTCGCCATTTTGTACTGGCATGGTGGCTATTCTGACATCAATCATGCGATCTTTTAATCGAATGGAGAATCGACCATCCTGAGGCAATCTACGTTCAGATATATTTAATTTAGCCATTAATTTTAAGCGCAATACTAACGCTGAAATAATGGTTTTACCTTTCATCACTTGTTCTTGCAAAACACCATCTACACGTTGACGGATCCGCATGCCATTTTCAGCTGGCTCAATATGTATATCAGAGGCATTTACTTGAATGGCATCTTCAAAAATGGAATTCAGTAATTTTTTGATGGGCGCGTCCCCCATCTCTTCATCCATCTCACTTTTTAGTGAGACTACGCCAATTTCCTCTTCTATCTCACCTGCCAATGAGGCAATTTCTTCAGTTCTGCGAAAAACCTCGTCAATGACTCTTAAAAGATCTTTTTCTCTAACAACGACAAGTCTAATTTGTTTTTTTAATTTCTTTGATACTTCATCATAGGCAACAAGATCTGTCGGATCGGCAATGGCAACAAGAAATCCATTTTTTATGCGATCAATAGGAATTACTTTGTAACGTCTGGCGATTGACTCGGGCAGTTCCCGAATCACCTCTGGTTTAATTTTATAATATTGCAACTCTAAAAATGGGAGATTTAGTTGCTTTGACAAAAAAAGTAACAAACCGGTTTCATCGATAAATCCGAGCTCTATAAGAACATCGCCAAGCTTCTTACCTGAAGTCTTTTGCTGAATGAGCGCTTTCTCCAGCTGAAAGTTGGTAATAACCTTATTTTCTAGCAGTAAATCTCCGAGTTTAAGTTTTTTAATCATGGCAACTTCCTACACCCCAATCCAGTTGGCATGTTCACTCAGGGTATATACCGTTAATGTAATTTGTGCTTGGGGAAATAGTGTCACTTTGTATTCAATATCTTCCCACCATATAGGGTATGAGAGCGTTTCAATTTTTCTGACATATTGCAATAGATCTTGATATTCACCTGAAAATGTTAATCTGACCGCTTGGCGGTATAAAGAAGCATTGGCGGTGCTCTTATTCTTATCCCCTTCTTGAACCAACAGTCTTGGGGGTAGTGTTTCGATAT
>CAYXVT010000065.1:11703-15816 GCA_964468105.1 Uncultured Candidatus Berkiella sp.
TTTAATAAATTCTCTAATAAATAGGGAGCTTGTTCAGGCACCATCAACTTCTGCCGATATTGACTCAACATGGCATTATGTTCTTTAAGTATCGACTCTAATTGTTGATGTTCCGCGCTTTGCATAGGTAATTCTTGCTTTTTAAGCCTTTCTTGCAATATGGCAAGTTCATGATTAGTTCCTTGATATTGTTGTTCCAGGTTTATTAATTCTTCACTTGAATCGGTTATATGCTCACTGGTTGGTGTGATGAAAATATTAAACATAAATGACCAAATGAGAACAACGCCGGTTACCAGCAATAAAACTCTTTCGCGTTGCGAACGATTATTGATTTGCTTTTTTATAACTATCCAATAGTGCAAAATGTTGTCTTGCATTATAAAGCCTGCAAATTAAATTGAACCCAGTCGGCGTCTTTTTTGATACGTTGCATATTCAGTTTTTGGAACCTTCTTCCTTTCATAGGAAGTGTTTGTTCCCAAGATTGAACCATTCGAGGAATAAGCTGTGGTTGTAAGGCAGTTCCTTCAAATGACATTTTCATTCCCTCATTTTGCATATAAAAATGGGAAACATACATCCCTTTTATATGGGTTGTAGCAAATCCTTCTAAATAGGATGATAGAGGATAATTTTTTTTATTTTCTTGTGCTTGCAATTGCGCTATTGCATTTTGTGTTTTTTCTATTTTTTCTTTTAACGTTGTAAGTTCTTGCTGGCTTGCCTGTGGATTGCTTTTTGCTTTTAATTCTTTGCCTAATTTTTGCAATTGCTCATTCACACTAACTTGCATCGATTTTATATTCTGAATATTATTTGTTTGAGAACTTAAACTCCATTTTTGCCAAATCGCCATGACAGCCAATCCAGCGAACAAAATCAACCAAATTTGCACAAGAAGTGTTGCGCTAAGCATTGGTGTATATTCTATTTCTGTTTGATAAAAGTTAATATTTTGCTTTAACATCATATTCTTTACTGATTAAGTGCAGCGCCAATAGCAAAGGTGCTTGCACTTTCCTTATCTAATGGTAAACCATGAACATTTAAAAATTCTGAATAACTAATCTCTCTTACCGGAAGTCCCAAAATATTACTTAAATTCGATAAAAGATTGGGTCTTTTTTCAAGCAATGGCGTCAATACTAATCTAGAAACATTCGCATTTTGTAAATTACTGGCGCAATAATCAAAAGAGCGTTGTATCTCAATAGAAAGATCTTGATATACCGAAAGATGATCTCCTTTATCACCTGTCGGTAATGACTTGAGCATTTTTAATCCCAGATCCAAATCCCTCATCATATAGAGTGTCTTTTCTTTAAATAAAATTAAATGGCTTTTTTCTTCTTCAAGATGTAGTAATGCCTGTCCCTCTTCTGCATTCTCAAGATGCAGTGCAATTTGTCTTAATGCGCTTTGACAGATATCAATGGTTTTGACTTTTAGTCCACAAGTAGTCACCCACGCAATCGTCTCATCAATTTTGCTTTTTTTGGTGACAATGACGTAAAGCATCGGCGCAGAATCACTATTGGGCTTTTGAGGCAGCTCAATATAATCAACAACGGCTTCCTCAACCGCAAAATCAATATACTCTGCAATAAGCCATCGGATAGCTTCATGTTTCTCACTGTCTGGCACTTGTGGCTGCTCTATTAAAAAGACTTGATAATCTTTCTCCGGCAGTAAGATAACCGCTTCCCTACCCTGTAAATTTAAACTGAAGATGGAATCTTTCAGAAAATTCCTTTGTTCTTGGTCATGACCTTGGATATGTCCAACATGTTCCAGGACTATCCCTTCGCTTTTATGACAAACAAAGGCGAATGCTAGCTCAGTTTGCGAAAAACTAATGCCTATTTGTCCAGCATTTTCAGATGGCTTATTTTTTTGCCAAAAGAACCTTCCCATGCATTAACCTCTACTGAATACCAACTCAGGAGCTTTACAACACAACTCGCCCCGTCTAATCTACAGCTTCCATAAGATAAATTGTAGTCGTGTAACAAACTTATACAAGTAACTTTAGCTTTGTTATGAAAAGCCGATATAGGTATTGTTGAATTCCTTAACGGAGCAAATAAATAAATAGGTGCGCCATGAAAAATCAACCAAAGAAAACGACAATAGGGAAGATGATTGTCGTCAATATGCTATGGATTGGCGCGATGGTAAGTTCGCAATGTTTTGGTTTAACCTTTGTCATTCCACACAATGGAAATATCATTGGTAACGTTCAATATACAACCACACAATACGGTGATTCACTTTCCACTCTCGGTCGTCGCTATGATATGGGCGGCTATGAAATGGTTGAAGCAAATCCTGGTGTAAGCTATGCCGATCCAAGGCCTGGTACTAGAATATTAGTCCCTTCAAAATTTATCCTGCCAGATACCGAAAGAAAAGGCATTGTGATAAACCTTGCTGAAATGAGACTATATTATTATCATCCTGATGGCATCAATGTTTCTACGTTCCCTGTTGGCGTTGGCCAAGAAGGATGGAATACACCTTTGGGCAAAACAACGGTGATCCGTAAACGTGAACATCCTGTTTGGGTCGTTCCTGATTCCATTTTGGAAAATCATGAAAGCCATGGCCAACCCATTGAAAAAGTATGGCCAGCGGGTCCCAATAATCCTTTGGGGGATTATGCATTGACGACTGGCTTCAAAAGTATTGTGATCCACGGCAGTCCTTTCCCTAAAGGGGTCGGCGTAAGAAGTAGCCATGGTTGTATCAGGATGCTCAATGAAGATGTTGAGAAATTATTTAAAATGGTTCAAGTGGGTACACCAGTGAATATTATCCACCAACCAACAAAGATTGGCCGCATGGATAATAAGCTTTTCTTAGAAGCGCATGTTCCACTATCACAATCTCAATATTATTCTAACTATAATAGTACCGGTGAATTGCTTCATAAGCTGGTCAAAGGTGCTAAATATAATGTTGAGTGGCACGAAATAGAAAAGTTACAAAATAAAGCGAATGGTTATCCACAACCTATCGGTTCAATATTTTAAAACTCATTTAAAATATGTCTCATCTCCCCCTTACTCAAGGGGGAGATTTTTTTATATAATCAATCAAGTCCTCTAAAATTTCCTGGAGTTTTTCAACTTTGTTTCATGTTATTTTATATCAACCCGAGATCCCACCGAATACGGGTAATATCATTCGTTTGTGTGCCAACACCGGTTGCCAGTTACATCTGATTGAACCCCTTGGCTTCAAACTTGAAGATAAGCAATTAAAAAGAGCGGGCCTTGATTACCATGAGCTAACACAAGTGCATACTTATCCAGATTATGAAACTTGTTTAAAAACACTTTCAACTTCGCGCGTCTTTGCTTTGAGTTCGCATGGCAAAACTTTGTATACACAACCTTCTTTTCAGGCAGGCGATGCTTTTTTATTTGGTCCTGAAACACGGGGACTTGGGGAAACCATTTTAAGTGGATTTTCACCGGAAAAGATTTTATGCTTGCCACAACATACTAGTGCAAGAAGTTTGAATCTGTCTAATACCGCTGCAGTGATGATTTATGAAGCGTGGCGACAAGTGGGGTTTTCGGAGGTTTAGGCCTGCTTTTTGTTCTACGACTTCAATATTCTGCTTAGATTTTTTAAAAGTTCGCTTGTGGGAATAACATTGATATCATCAATAAACAATTGTTCAACACCTAAACGACGAATAGCATCCATGTCATTAACATTATGCTTTGAAGGGATATGATGATGGTGAGCATTCACAAGAGAGGAAAAAGCAGCCAACATCCCTTTGGCTAGCATTGCTTTAATGTGCTTTAGAATTCGGACGAGTGTTTACATCCCAAAGCGTCGTTTATATACATCTGCAGCAAAGCTTTTCGTTTTTTCTTCTTCTCGCTTGTCATAGGTTAAGGGGCCTGTGCAATAGTTTAAAATCTTCAATCTTATTTCTTCTGGCAAAGCTTTATCTGGATGGTTAGATCTGATATTAGAAGAAAACAAGAGCGCTAAACCTTGCTTGAATGCTAGGTTTTGCTCTTTTTTCTTACGGATGGTTTCACTATTTTTTGTTAACTCTATACCCGATACAGCAAGCATTTGGGCGAAAAC
>CAYXVT010000066.1:0-6282 GCA_964468105.1 Uncultured Candidatus Berkiella sp.
TTAACTGAAATTAAAAATGACACGAAAAAGCTTTTTCAATCCGTAGCTAACCCCATTATCGTTCACAATAACGCTCCTGATGCCATTAAAAATAACCCTAATGGTTTGATCAACAGTCCTTCATTTGAACGCGCTGTTGATAATCATATGAATGGCTTTATGGATATAACGTCAATGTACCCTGGTGGGCGATTATTATTTGGGCAGCCAAGTGCTGAACCCCATCATGCCATTGCTGCTCGTGCCATTACTCCAGGCATGGGTAAACTGAAATCCTACATCAATTACATATTGTCGTGGCTTTTAGTACATTGTAATCTTTCTACTTCATTTTTTTGGTTACAAACAGTATTGAAGATCTTTGTCACGCAATGGAAGTCTTTTAAAAATCATGTCACCAACCCTAATGCGAAGCTAAGTGAATTATTTCAGAGCAGTTTGTTTTTCATTCCTAATGCGATTATTGTTGTTTCGACACCATTATTGGTTTTATTGCCCGCGCTCTATGGCTTAACATCCATCCCATTTACTCTTCTTCGTACATTCATGATGCACGGCCCTTTTAAGTTTCTTAAAGATTTTAACTTACTTAAAATGGTCGACGCGTTTGAATTAGCAAAAGATGCTTTGCTTTTTTATCTGTATGCCTTACCTTTCTTGAGCGTTATCGTGGGTGGTTTATTAACATTTCTTCCAGCAACTTTATTGTCTGCTGGTTTTGTAACAGCATGCATACTTGTTGCTATACCCATTGTTATATTATTAGCTGAATCACACTCCCCACACTATGGCCTGGGTGATATTATTTTTGATCTGATTTATCCAATAGCGTCTAACAACTATTTACAACTTTTAGGCGTCACTGTTTTCACGGGTATGGGTGCTTATTTAGGCTTGGGAGTCATTTGTCGAGCAGGCAATTTTTACTTGCCTCAACCAGTGTTGAATTCTTTAGCCTGGCTTGCATCACCTCTTTCCTATGTTTCGCAAGGTTTGGAAAAAGTTGTGCGTTATATCATTGGCGAACAAAATGCTTCTATAAACTTACAACACATTATTCCAAACGCGAATCGTCAACCTGGCATTGATATGCCAAAACCTGAAATTAAATTTGTTGTGCCGCAAGCTTTAACAGAAAAAGTTAGTGTATTGATGAAAAAATTAGGAAGCCTTAATCAATCGCTTCATCTAAGTACAGAAAGAAAAGAAGTGATTAAGCAATGCCGGAAGAATCTTGACTGCAGTACCTCCATCTCGTTGGAGGCTATAAATCAAGCAATTAAGGATGCTGAAAATATTGTGCAAAATAATTTTGATTCTACAGAGGCTCAACTGATGCATCTATTATTTCAACATTTGAAGGAAAAGGAAATTCCCATTAGTGCCATAGAAAACTACAACGTTAGCAACCTTGGTAAGAACGGAGACTATCAACCCTCATGGCAAGTACTTAAAGTTCTGCATGATCAAGGCATTATTCAACCTGATGGTAAATGTAAAGCACCTGAAGGTATTGTGGTGCCAGATCAGATGTTAGAGAAGTGTAAGCGGATAGAAGCTTTGAAGCCTGGTGGCTCAACTGCCGTTGCGGGTTAGTAAAATTCTTTAATTGGTGGGCACGCTAAAAGCTTTGCCCACCCTACTCAGATCCGAATAGTACGTTCATTCCAAACTTTGTGACCATCAACCAATAGATAACTAAAATAGCCATAAAAGCCACACATCCTAGCCCAAACCACCATCTCATCAAATGATGATATTCTCGTGGGAGATGTTTTAAGGTAGGATCTTTTACTATCGCGTGTAATCGATATTGAATGAAGACGACCGGGATCCAAGCCGCACCTGCCAGAACATATAACCCTATTGTTAATGCAAACCAAAGGTTATTATAAGGGTAATGCAAAATATGCATTAGCCATATACCAGTGATAGGCTGCAAGATGACAGCGGGCGTTGTAAATATCCAATCAGCCAACACCACATGACGCGTCGTATTTTTAAGTGTTGTAATATCTTTACTAAGATAAGCCATCAACATAAAAAAGGCCGTACCAATACCAGTACCAAATAAAAATGTGGCGCTTAAAATATGGATATATTTTAAAATGTTATATTCCATTTATGACTCAGTTACTTCAGTGGTGGTATAGATGCTCCAATGTGATGCTACTTTTTCAAATTCTTTGAGAGTGAACATCCCTAAACAGGGTTGAGCACCTGGTGGTATTAATCCTTTTAATATTTTCTTAACAAGAATTATGCTTGGTATGGCAGGAATATATGGGCCATGGCCTTTTTCGGCTACAAGATTCCAGTTAATCTCCAAGGGTTGATAGCGTTGACTTGAACCTTTCATAGTGACATACATACCACCGACATCAGAACCGTAACGGCTAAACCAACGACTCATCGCAGTGATACTCTTATGAAAAAAGGCCCAATCTCTAACAACTTTAGCTCTTGATAACCACGACATATGCCACATGGTTAAATGTAGAAAGGATACTTCTAGACCTGCATGAAACACTACCGATTTAAGTGAAGGATATCTCGCGGGGAGTAATGCTAAGTCGGGTATATCCAAATTACCATGCCACCTTAAACCGATATTATCACCATAATAATGCCGATGTAGATTTTGCCATCCAAAGACTGTTTTCCATTGTCCATTTTCTAAGCGCTGAAAGGGTTTCCCTAGATATCCTAAAATACCGGTAATAGTAGCATCCCCTCTTTCAATTTTATTAGCCGAGGCAATGCCAAATTCAATTTCTCTTAAAATAGCAAATCTAGGAGCATATGTGTCGATAATTACTGAAGAAAGCCCTGGAACTGAGCTTGCACCGCTAATGACAACAACACCATTCTCCTTAGCTTTGGCATCTAATTGGCCAATATGCGTTACAAAGTCACGACCATCCGCTAAATCGAGATAATGGATTTTTAAATCAATACAGGCTTGCGCTACAATATAATCTTGGCCTTGAAATGGTCCAGCGCTATGTATCACAACATCTGCATTTCCTTTCAATTTCTCTGAAAAATCGTTTTTGTGCCAATCAAGGACAAGTGCTTTTACATTCGCGTTAGGATTTTTTTTATGGATACTATCGACTAGGGTTTGGGCTTTTTGAAGAGATCTACCTGCAACTATCACTTGCAAATGGGGATCTTCTGCAAGCTTAGTTGTTATTTTTTTTCCAAACGTACCATATCCCCCAAGGATAAGTATTTTTGGTTTTTCATCGTGTATTAGCACACACCTTTCCTGGAATAGTGGGGCAATATATTGCTTGAAGTGTAGCAGATATTAAGTTAGTTCAGCTATTAACTATCTCTGTTTCAAAAGTTTAATTGAATTGAATTCAAGTAATTGATAAATAGTCTCACTTTAGGATCAAGATATTGATTGTAAGGATAGTACACGCACAAAGGATTTTCAGTTTGTAAATCTGAAAATACTTCTATTAAATCCCCTTTTTCAATGGCTGATGTCGTTACAAAATTGTGTAAAGATATTATGCCCATATCGTTTAAAGCACAATCTAGCATTGCGCGAGTACTATTTAACCAAAGCCATGGGCTAACAGGCACTATTAGGCCATTCTTAAATAATAATTGCTTGTCATTAACACGCTTGAAATGGGCAATATATCTATGCTGAATAAGATCATGGGGGGTTTGAGGAATACCATATTTCTTAAAATACGTTGACGAGGCGCATAAGGTATAACGAGATTTACCAATAATTTTGCGCACATAATCAGGAGGAGCCTCTAACGACATCCCCACAATAATATCAATTTTATCCTTTTCAACATTGGGCCACTTCTCATTACAATCAATCACTAACTCAATTTCTGGATACGTTTGCCTAAATTCCGCAATTTTAGGGATTAAGGAACTAATGGGACAAGCAATTTTCAAGATACCACGTGGTTCTTCTTGTTGCGTTTGAATTAATTTGTCAGCGAGATCAATTTCGTTAAAAATTCTTCTACATTGATCATAGTAGGCATGCCCAATTGATGTGACTTCAATATTTCTTGTATCTCTTTTAATTAACTCTACTTTTAATTGAGATTCAAGTGCATTAATTTTCTGACTGACTGAAGCAGTACTTTTATGTAATTTTTTGGCTGCGGCATTAAAACTATTTGTTTCAACGACTGCCATAAAGGTTTCAATAAGATCGAATTTAGCCATACTTCATTTTTACTTAATAATAATATGATATGGTACATAATATCACATATTTATAAATAATCTAAGTATATGACTACTGCTTTTTATCAGATAGAAATTTAAGTGTAATTACAATTAACTTTAGTTCAGACGAATTGCGGCAGCAGCCCCTTGCGGTTCTTGGACTGGTTTCTGAGGATTTTGCACCAAGGCTTTGTCTTTTTGAAACTGAGTCAATATGGGCGCAGGTGTAACAATCGACTGTGGGGCAGGAGTCGTTGTCTGCGGAGCTACTGGCGTAGGCGGCTGCTCCCAAATATTATGTATCTTTTCCGTCAAAAAGATACCAAAGATCCCACCAAAAAGCGTTGATAGTGAAAAGCCCATCAAATGCAATTGACCAGCTAATACAGTATCAGCAAATAATACACTCATGCCTGGCAATAATAGTTGCCATACAACACCATAGGAAATGACGCCAAGAAGTGCCATAAGAGCAAATGACATGGTTATATAATTAAACCAGTCTCGCTCAACTGGAGGATTTGTTGCATGGGTCGCATTGTTTCCTAACCCAAGGTTTGCAGCTGCAGGCACGCTTGGATTTTGTTCATGTTGACCATCTGAAGCTAAATATAATTCTTTTGTAATTCCATGAAGTCCACAATATTCATCTTCAGTTATATCAGGCAATGTTTGAAGTTTGTGCGCTGGATATGAACCATATTCATTTAAAATTTGTTGAAGGATATTAGCATCTAGTTGACGTTGGTACTCAGCTAATTGAGCATCATAAATGGACTTGATTTTTTTGCTGAGCTCATTATCTGGTAATAACGCGTTCCAATGGCCAGGCAATTTTTCCATTTCAAAAACTAGTGCTTTTTCGGTTGATTTTTTAGCATCTTCAGCGGATTTGAAACCATCAACCACGCGACGATTTTTTTCATTCACAAATTGTAAAGAGTACAAGTGAATCACATGATAGAACAATTGAGTTAGTACTTTCTGCTCAAATTCCCCCGCGTTAATTCCAGGCGTGCCAACTCCACCTTGTTTATTCAAATAGGCTTTTAAGCCTGTTGCTTCACCTTCAAAAAACCATTTTGAAAGCGCTTGCTTTTTTTCATCGATGGTTTTGAGCGTAGGATCTTTCACACATTTGGCAATAGCTGCTTTTATTTCTGGCATACCTTCAAAATGCGCACTATACACCAGGGATTCATTTGCAGAGTCTTTTTCTATGGTGGTTTTCAAATAATTACAAAGCGCATGATAAACTTGAGTTTGCAAACCTAAAACTGATCTTGCTTTAGAGGATTTTATAGTGTTATCAATTACTTTTGTTAAATCATCTTTAACATTGCCAGATATCCTTTCCTTTTTTTCCGTCGATTTGGCTATCCAATCATTAATTTTTTGCAAAAATTCTGCCCTAACTACAGTGCGAATAGACTCTATTTTTTTAAGCGGCGCAACTGTCTTCAATTCATAGTTTTTTAATTGATTATTGATTTCCAATTGAAGTGCACAAATATCACTATTGTCATCGCCTGTCGCTTTAGATGATTCTAAAATGCCTTTGATATAAGTTAACAAGTCATTTTTGGCATTCAATAAAATTTGCGGATCATTTTCTATGGCGTAAACAACAAGCGCTCTTAAGCCTTTAGCCATCACTTTTTGTATGAGCATCCAATCAATAACATTATTTTTAGATACTTTTTGAATGAGTTCAGCAAAAGCATTTTTAACTGTTGCTTCAGTGTACCCCTCGGGCACTGCATTGGTGAGCTTGATCTCATTTTCGTTCTGATTAATTAACAGAAAAAGTTGATTTAAATTCTTAACAAACTCTTTGTTTTTAAATAACGGTTCAAGTAATCCTTGTTGAAAAGCGTAAACCAGATGCGCACTTTCCGTATTATAGAGACAATTTCCGTCTCCCAAGGAATTAAATTGAATCATATCAGACCTCAAAAAGAGTTGACCCTGACAACACAAAAATAAGTCATTAGACTTACATTTTACGTGTAAACCGGGCTAATGTAATGTGCTAACTATCTTACATGATTAGTTATCATTTGCAAGATT
>CAYXVT010000066.1:6338-9605 GCA_964468105.1 Uncultured Candidatus Berkiella sp.
CGGGGTAAATGTAAGTAAAACCATGTTGTAGCAATTTTGTTGGCATTACACGTTGACCGCTTAGAAGCAATTCTTCGGCCATTTGACCATATAACAAGCGCATAACAAATGCAGGCATTCTAAATATGGCTATGCGGTGTAACGCTTTAGCATAAAGCTCAGCAAACATTGCATTTCTAACGGGGTTTGGGGCGGTGGCATTCACGGGTCCTTGGAGATCCGTTTTTTCTAAGCAAAAATGAATGAGCCTAACCATATCCGCAATATGGATCCAGGACATCCACTGCTGGCCATTGCCAATAGGCCCGCCTAAACCACATTTAAATGGCAGACGCATTTGTTGTAATGCTCCGCCATCTGTACCAAGCACTATGCCTGTTCTTAACAAGCAAACACGAACATTCAGATCTTGCGCTTTTAATGCCGTTAATTCCCAGGAGGTGCACAAATCATGGCTAAAGCTCATCTGTCCATTATCTGATTCTGATAAGGGATTATCACCTTGTGGGCCGTAATACCCAATCGCAGATCCACTAATCAAAACGGAAGGTTTTTGTTTTAATCTTGAAATTGTTTCAACTAGTTGTTTAGTCAATTCAACGCGACTGTTGATAATGATTTTTTTATAAGCGGATGTCCAACGCTTTGCAATAGGTGCGCCAGCTAGATTGATTATGACATCAAAGGACTCATCAGAAGAGATTTCGTTCAGTTGTTCGATAAACCGGATCCCATCTAATCGTAAACTTCGCTTTGCCTTCTTTACAGAGCGCGACAACACACAAAGTTCATGTCCTTTTGCTTTAAAGCTTGAACACAACATTTGACCAATAAAGCCTGTACCACCCGTAATAAGGATTCTCATTTGTCTCTCATTATCTATAACGATGACCCTAAGCATAAAGGGTAAATTACATATAAGACAACTAGCAATGACATACAACGAAATAGGTGTTTATCAAAGTAGTGGGAACCTCCTATAAGTTAGGTTTGTCTTAGCATAAGTAGTAGCTAGTAATAGTTGTAAAAAGGAGACTATTTTATGCCTAAAACACTAAATGATTTACTTGACAACATTGAAGATTTGTCAAATTGGATACAAGGTAAAAAGAAAACACCGGCTCAGAAAGCTAAAAAACAAGTAATGAAAGGAGCTCAGAAAGTAGAAGATGCAGCTCACACTATCGCTTTTAAGGCTAAAACACTCGCTAAAAATATTAACCATTTTGTTGATGATCTTGTGCAAGAGCCAACAGAGGGAGAAAAAGTAGCTCGAGAGTTTCAAAAACGGGCAGATAATTTAAATCATCAAATTGATAAGACTCTAAGACATACTAGCAATATTGGCAAAGAGGTGAAAGCAGCTTTGACCATGCTTAAAGATGCCATTGTTAATGGGCTTAAAAAATTAGGAAGTTTTTTCAAAAATCTAATATCAACTCCGCATGCTGCTGTGTCACATGGACCGAGTTTTACACCACATCACAAAGATAGAAATGTTCATTTAGATAATGAACAGAAATTTAAAGCACACCAACAGACTGCAAAACATCCTAGAGCTCCTCTTAAAATATTACCTAATAAGGGTGGGAATAGATAACGTTTTTTGTTTGGTGGGCACGCTTCCTGCTTCGCCAAGAGGCTTCGCAGGACAAGGCTTTGCCCACCCTACATCAGAGGACAATTTAGGACCTAGGCAAAACCAGGATCGCATCTGACACTGGGCGCTCATGAAATAGATGAAAAAGTTCATCCATATCCCCTGCAGGGGTATTCATAACATTACCATCGATAACCAGCGTTGATGAGCCACCACCATCTAAATTAATGGCATTAACACATCCAAGTTCTTGTAGAAATTGGGTAAGTTCAGGGATTGTTAATCCCTCTACTGCTTTATCCGTGTATTGACGATAAGCTTCTTTGGTGTGCGCACTCACCATCAATACCCAATGATGATTTTCTTTAACACAAATGGCTGTTCTGGCATGTCTCTCATCTAAAAAAGAGTTTATTGTTTTTTCAACGCTGTGATTGGTGATGGCTTTACCATTTTTTAAAAGTACAGGGATCCCCCCAACGATATAGGGGAACTCTTGCCAAGTTTTCTTTGAGAAATTTGAGGTCTCAAGCTGTGGGAGGACTTCAGCAGTTGATGCGGCATTTTTTTCAATTCTTTTGGTTACGATTCTATCAACCAATACATTACCATTTTTTGTATCCCATCCAATCGCACCGCGCGGTAATTTTGCAAAACCTAACCATTGATTATCAACCTTTAACACGCCAGCCGGACGAGCAACCCCTTCTTTAGTAAGATGAAAAAAACCACCATTAATACCGGCAAGAGCGCCATGCTTTTTCACTAAAGACGATACTTCTTCTCTCTCACTATCGTTTTGAGCTCTTACGCTAATAAGTTGGTATTCATCAGGATCCACTTCTAATAAGTGGATCTGATGACCATTCTTTTCGATCAATTGGTAATGAAATGAATTGGATTCTGATTGTGCATTAGCTAATGTGCCAAAAAATAGACATAGCGATGCAATCAATACATAACGATTTAGAAACCTACACATACTAAAAGCTTAAAGCGCCCCTGATCGCCTGAACTAGATCGTCTGTATCTGCTATCATCGTTCGCGTTATGCGGCCATAAACACGACTGATGGCAGCTTGCAAAACGATCCCTAAAACGATTGACGCACAAAAATGTGGATCTCGCTTTGCTAATTCTTTTTTACGAAATGCGTCATTGAATATGGCGACCATAAATTCATGAGCATTGATTTCCTTTTCATGCACTACTTTTAACTGATTATGCTGAACGATTAAAAGATAGTTAAACAAAATAGGATCTTCGTCGTATTTTTCACAGAAAAATCGCACCATAGCTTGAATTTTTAAAGGTAAAGTTGGTTGTTCTTGACTTAAGTGCTTTAAAGTACTGGCTACTTCTTCATAGGCACTTGTAAATAAATGTTGTGCAAGCTCATCTTTACTTTCATAATGGCGATACAAAGTACCTTCAGCTACTTGGGCTTTGTGAGCAATATCCTTGATGGTTGTTGCACTAACCCCTTTTTTTACAAAAAGAGTTAAAGCACAACGTTCTAATTTTTTACGGGTCAGAGATCCATCACGCATGTAACCAACTTATATGTATCAATCTAAACTGACTCATTGTGAGCGTTTGCTCACTTAAAGTCAACAGCTGATAAATAAATTTGAATAATGCTGACAACAGGATTCGCCGATTGTGAA
>CAYXVT010000066.1:9615-14363 GCA_964468105.1 Uncultured Candidatus Berkiella sp.
CGATGCCAGCTATAGTGCCTACAGCACCACCAGCACCCGCACAAGCTGCAACCCAAATAGGTAAAAAGCTTGCCGTTGGCATTGTTATGTTAAACGCTAACAGAGTACCCAATCCCCCGCCTAGAAGAGTTCCACCAACAATTGAAAGAGCTGCATAAACGCTAATATTTTCTAAGCCACCAGATACTGATGATATTTCCTGTAGGTTTAGTTCTCGCATTTTTTGCCCCCGAATCAAAAGTCAGTAACCCACCAAGTGAACGGGTGTTCACTCATAAAGTTTAACCTAATCTCATCTTTTTTCAATTAAAATTCGCCCCGGAATCGCGTAGGATTTGATTCCTGTAAATGTGTTATCCTGACCACCAAAAAACGCAGGAGATATTATGGCTTTTGTAAATCCAACTATCGTTATGAGCCAGTCAGTGGCTATACTTGTTGATGGCAACAATATTGAAATAAGTCTTCATCACCAGACAGGAGATGACGGGGCCATGCTTAATTTCGATAAGCTTATCCCAAAGTTAGTCGATAATCGCTCACTAAATCGATTGATCTATTTTCGTGAAGGCAAGAATATTTCTTCCAAACTCGCAGAACGCCTCCACCAACACTATCATGGCTCAGTACATCCTTGTCACAAAAGCGCTGATATTCCACTGTCTATTAAAGCAACTCAATTAGCGAGCAAGGTTGATACTATTATTATAATGTCTGGTGACTCAGATTATATTGAACTGGTTCGACATTTAAAATCTGAAGGGGTGCGCGTGGAAATTGCTGCTGTTGAAAAAACAACCTCTTCTCTTTTAATTGAACAGGCGGATTATTTTCACCCAATCACAGAAGAAGATTGGTTTTCACTATCAACAAAGAAAAAATCGCGTCATACGCATGCCAAAGAGAAAAAGTAATATAACAAGTTGCTGATAGTGCATTAATTGAGGCTCAATAAAAGTGTAAAGAGTACAGATGCATGGATTTAAAATCGCAAAATCTCATTCCGCACTTGATAACCGCTCATGTTGGGCCATTCTATGAGCTAGAAAAGGTTATATTAGATAATACAATAAAAATTGAATCGTGGTTTAGAGAAGCTTGGCTAAAAGACCATCCCATTTTAACAAGCTCTGTGGATATCAGAAATGCTGGCTTTAAAATAACAGTCGTCGATACCAATTTATTTCCTGCTGGATTCAATAATCTTAATCCTGACTTCTACCCACTTTGCATACAAGCTGCGCAAAGTACTCTTTATGAACTTTTTCCACATTGCAAAAAAGTGCTTATCATTCCTGAGAACCATACACGTAATCCGCATTATTATCAAAGCGTTGCCACCTTGGCCGATATTATACAAAAAGCAGGATATGATGTTAGAGTTGGTTCTATGTTAGCGGAAGTTTCACCGATAAAAGTAAACTTACTCGATGACAAAACACTCACTTTATATCCCCTACAAAAAATTGAAAATAGATTAGTATCAGATAATTTTTCACCCTGCTTAATCATATTGAATAATGATCTTTCAGATGGTATTCCCGAAATTTTACAAGATATTACTCAACCTATTGAACCCCTTGCAACATTGGGTTGGTCATATCGAAGCAAAAGCCATCATTTCACTCTTTTCAGAGAAGTTTGTCAGCAATTCGCTGATTTAATTAACATTGATATGTGGCAAATATTTCCATTATTTTCGGACTGTGGTGAAATAGATTTCGTGCAAAAAGATGGCATAGAATGCATGATTCATAAAACAGATGAATTACTAAAACAAATTCAGTTAAAATATAATGAATATAATATTGAGCATAAACCCTTTGTTATTATTAAAGCAGATGCTGGCACCTATGGTATGGCTGTTATGTCAATTCATGATGCACAAGAATTAAATAATCTTAACCGTAAACAACGAACAAGCATGTCAATGCGTAAAGGTGGAAGAAGCGTTAATCGCGTCATTATTCAAGAAGGCGTTTATACTTTTGAAACCATCGGAAAAGAACAAGCTGTTGCTGAGCCTGTTGTTTACATGATCGGCCAACATGTAGTCGGTGGTTTTTATCGTGTACATAATGCACGGGGTATTGATGAAAACCTAAATGCCCCAGGTATGCATTTTGAAAAGTTAGCTTTTGCACAATGCTGTAACATTCCTGGTAATAGGGATAATTCTCATCATACTCAAAACCAATTTTATGTATACAGTGTTATTGCAAGATTGGCCTTACTGGCATCTTGCAAAGAAAGATTGACGTTAACATCTTAGGATTTGTTCATGGCCATTAAATTGCTCGCGATTATGGATCCAATAGAAGCTATTCAGCCCAAGAAGGATAGTACTTTAGCCATATTATTGGAAGCGCAACGTAGAAAATGGGAATTATTTTATACTGAACCCAAAGATTTATTTTTAGCACAAAGCACTGTTCATGCACTTAATAGAAAAGTGCAAGTCCAAAAGGCTCCACAAAATTGGATTACCTTTGTTGATCATTCTCATCAAAAGAATGATCTTCGTGATTTTGATATTATTTTAATGCGTAAAGATCCCCCTTTTGACACAAATTATTTATATACAACCTACCTTTTGGAAATGGCACAAAATGCTGGGTGTTTCATTGTAAACAATCCCCAATCCATTAGAGATGCCAATGAAAAACTATTTGCAACGTGGTTTAAAGAATGCTGCCCACCATTATTGGTCAGCTCCAATAAAACTCTGTTACGAGAATTTTTAACACAACATCAAAAAATTGTTGTTAAACAATTACATTCTATGGCTGGAGATAGTGTCTTTGTACTTACTGAAAATCATCCTAATGTCAATGTCACGCTTGAAGTGTTAACAAGACAAGGCACAGCTCCCATTATGGCCCAACGTTATATACCCGAAGTGACTCAAGGCGATAAGCGAATCATAATGATTGATGGTAAACCTTATCCTTATGCGGTCTCGCGCGTCCCAGCATCAGATGATTTTCGAGGCAATCTTGCCAAAGGTGCCACTGGCGTGGGCTGTCAATTAACAGAACGTGATCTTTTCCTTTGTGCACAGGTAGGCAATACCTTACGAGAGAAGGGACTCTTTTTTGTTGGATTGGACGTCATAGGAAACTACATAACAGAAATTAATGTAACAAGCCCAACAGGCATTTGTGAAATTGATGCCGCATTTAACGTGAATGTGAGTTCTGAAATTTTGGACCGATTAGAAGAAAAGTTAAATGGAATCATGTTAAAGCCAAAAAAATAATTGGGCGTATTAACTACCTATTGAATTTTGAATCAAAATAGTTTAAATTTCACTAACTAAAAAAGAAAATAATAACAGTTAGGTAAAGACCAATATGCGAATCTTAAGCGAATTTGAGTCTCAACAAGTTAATGGGGCTGTTCAACAAAATTTTTACGATGGCATCATTGTCAGTGGTGCTTTTTCTTGCTTATTTGGTATCGTTGGCGGCGCTGGTGGCATTTTTTGGTATCTTGATTCTGTTAATAAAGTAGCTTCTCTTAGCACCGTTTTTGCTACTGTTTCTGGTTATCCGGTTGTTACTTTTCCCGTTGCTTTATTTGCTGGCGTTGGCGCAGCTGGTTTTGTCGGTGGGGTTGTTGGGATGGGTCTTTATTACTCCGGTTTTGCCATCAAATCCGAGTAACTCTTCCCTTTTTTTATAACAGACTGCCCGCCGAAGCTCTGAGCGTAGGCGGGTAATGTACTGAGATGTACACTCCTGTTACTTAAAGACTCGACGCCTCGCTTAAGACCAAAAGAGAAAGAGTTAATTAATTTAATAATGCTTCGACATGAGCTATAACAGATTCCTGTAAAGCTTTCAAATGATATCCTCCTTCCAAAGAAGATATCACTTTCCCGCCAGCAACTTTATCGGCAACCTCACAGACTGCTTTTGTCACATAACCAAAGTCTTCGGAGGTTAATTTTAAATTTGCCAAAGGATCTAAATGGTGGGCATCAAAACCAGCTGAAATGAAAATGCATTCTGGTTTAAAGTCTAGAAGTATAGGAATCAATTCTAAATCTATTTTTTGGCGAAAAATCTGGCTTCCCGTATTGGCTGGTAATGGGCATAAATGTATATGTCGTGGTTTGTCAGTTAAAAAAGTCCCAGGATAAAATGGATGTTGAAAACTGGACCAAAAACAAACCCTCGCGTCATTCAAAAAAATACTTTCTGTTCCATTTCCGTGATGCACATCAAAATCAACTATCGCTATTCGCTGACAATTGTATTTAGCCATTGCATGTCTTGCGCCTACTGCAATATTATTAAAAAAACAAAATCCCATTGCTGTATCAGGTTCTGCATGATGCCCTGGTGGTCTCACTGCGCAAAAAGCTCTTTTTGTTCTTCCCGCAAAAACATCATCCACCGCAGCAATGACTGCGCCTGATGCACGCAATGCTGCGGATAAGGTATAAGGATTCATGAGAGTATCAGGATCACATTGTACATAACCCTCTTTTGGTGCCTCTAGAAAAAGACTTTCCACATAAGAGGAATCATGAGCTAATTTTAGCTGCTCTTTAAGCGCCAATGGAGCCTCAATCCAATCTAATTGGTCGGCCCAGGGAGCAGCTTTTAAGACCTGATTGATAGCTTCAAGCCGTGCAGGGGATTCAGGGTGGGATGGCCCCATCTCATGCTTTAAGCAATCCGGATGTGTTAACACTCTGACTGTCAAAAGAGTATTCCTTTTCAAATATGTTTATAATAGCT
>CAYXVT010000066.1:14437-15291 GCA_964468105.1 Uncultured Candidatus Berkiella sp.
CAGTGGAATTACCTATGCCCCTTGAGATTGTGACGATTGAACATAGTGAGAATACTGAAGTTCTCACTCACATAGCGCTTCCAGTGCCCTTCCCTTTGTCACCTGAAGATCAAAATCTCATTAGGGAAATGAAAGACATGCTGATGAAAATTAAAGGCGTTGGTCTTGCAGCGCCACAGGTTGGCGTGAATAAGCAAATTCTTGTCTTTGCTATTTCAGAAGATGCTAAAGCATTGCGCAATCATGCTAATGAAGTGGTTCCGGCCACTGTATTGATAAACCCCTCTTATGCCCCTATTGAGAACACAGAAATGACTTATGATTGGGAAGCTTGTTTTTCTGTTGTGGAAAAAACGGGGAAAGTTCCACGTTACCATAGCATATTCCTAACAGCACAAACGCCCGAAGGTGAGTTTATTCGCAAAGAAGTGTCTGGCTTTACAGCCCGAGTTTTACAACATGAAATTGATCATCTTCAAGGCGTGCTCATTATTGACAGATTAACGCCTGATTGCCTTCAAGGCCATCCCAAAGATATGATGTCTTTACGATTTAAAGACTTCAATCCCAAACAGTTGGAAATCATGAAAAAAATGATTGAAGAAAGAGAAAAAAATGTTGATCCTGATGATGAAGGACAGGTTGAAGCACTTTCTTATTTAAAAAAATACCTCAATAAAAATGATTGATTGCCAACCTTCATTATTCTCATGGGGTGATGCCAGCATTGCATGGATTGCTGAACATCTACGTTATTCATGGCTAACGCCCCTGATGAAACTTTTCAGTGAAATAGGTCAAGTTGGCAGCGTTCTTTTTACTATTGCCTTATCTTATTGGCTGTGGAATAAACG
>CAYXVT010000066.1:15301-15807 GCA_964468105.1 Uncultured Candidatus Berkiella sp.
GTTACGGTAAATATCTATGCTATGGCATGTTTGCGGCTGTATTTGTCAATTTATGGATAAAGGAATTGGTGAGAGAATGTCGTCCTCCTACCCAATTTTGGTTGGATAAGGCGGATAGTTTTTCATTCCCAAGTGGTCATGCTCAGATTGGCATTCTTATATGGTTTGGCCTGGGCTTTTATTTTCGCAACCGGTGGCTTTCTTTTTTATGTATATTCATTGGACTTATGATAGCCCTATCAAGACCCTATTTAGGCGTTCACTATCCTCAAGATATTACAGCTGGTGCATTACTTGGACTATTCATTTTATTGTTAACAATATGGTGCGAAAAATCGCAATTCCAACCTCTTCAATCTTTTCCATTGTGGGGGCAAACTTTAATATTCATCCTATTTTTAGTAGGGTTTAAATTTATTGTTCCCGATCCAGGTGCCGTTGGCGTTGCCGCCAGTGGCGCATTTTTAGGTTTTTGGTTGGGCTGTCAATTTGAAGCACGGCACTTA
>CAYXVT010000067.1:0-2201 GCA_964468105.1 Uncultured Candidatus Berkiella sp.
TATTGCTCCTGGTGAATATTTTCCTGTTGATGGCATCATTTGCGATAGTGACACCAGCGTTGATGAATCTATGCTCACAGGTGAAGCACACGCCATTGCTAAATTTGCAAATGAAACCGTTCGTGCAGGCACCTGTAATCTTGACAAATCCGTGACCATCCAAGCAACGAGTATTTTTTCCAATTCCTATTTCGGTAAAATTTTATCGTCTATGCAAAGTTCTCCTTCCGCAAATAACGATCAAACACCATGCGATCATATCGGGTTATGGCATCAAATGATCGCCCTGACATTAGCCGCTGTTATTTATTGTTGGTGGTTACCCTTTGATAATCATTTTGCTTTATTTTGCGCCATCTGTACGTTATTAGTTACTTGCCCATGTGCTATTGCAATTGCTTACCCCATCACAACAGCAAGCTTATTAGAAGTTTGCGCTAAAAAAGGCATTCTCATTACCAATCCTTTGGCATTCTATAAATTTCAAGATGTTGATCATATCTTATTTGATAAAACAGGCACCTTGACCGAAGGCAATTTAGTCGTCGATCAAATTGAATTTTGCAATAACGCTATTAGCGAGAATGTTATCCCCTTAATTTCTGTTATCGAAAAAAACACACATCATCCGATTGCCGATGCCATCGTCAAATATGCAGAGCTTCAATTTTCTTCTTTTCCTATCATTGAAATACATCGATTACGCGTTTTTCCAGGAAATGGTATCCGTGCAATCGTTGAAGGTAAGTTTATTTTAATTGGCTCTGCTCGCTGGTTAGGCAAAAATGGCATTTTTATTCCAAGTGATGTTATTGAAGCGCAAGAGAATCATGTACATCGAGACCATATATTTGTTCATTGCGCTATTGGCGGGATAGAGGTTGCTCGAATTCAGCTCAAAGATAAAATTCGCCAAGAAGCCTCTGATGTCATTCAATTTTTAAAAAAGCGTAACATTGAAATGAGTGTTCTTAGCGGCGACCGAGCTGTCATCGTAAATGCCATTGCCAATCAATTGGGGCCTATGTCAGCAACTGCCGAAGCACTCCCTCTAGAGAAAGAAGCACAAGTGGCATCCCTTCAAGATCAAGGTCGTATCACAGCAATGATTGGGGATGGCCTTAATGATGCACATGCGCTAAGACGAGCCGATATCGGTATAGCCATTGGCGCCAATAATCCCATTTCGCTTTTATGCGCCGATATTATCTTGCAAACCCCAGGATTAAAACTGATCCAAGATTGTTTACGCTTAAGTACACAAGCACGAAAAATCTTAAAACAAAATTATATAATGGGTCTGACATTTAATCTTGTTATGATTCCTTTTGCAGCATTGGGACATTTGACACCCATGCTAATGCTTATAGGATTATGCTTTAGCACGCTGTTAGTGATGGCTAATTCAGCAAGGTTAAAATTTGACCGCGCAGATACCTGATGGAAATGATTTTAATAAGCTTGAGAATCGATGACGTTGCTATCAGCCATGGCGTAACGTAATTTTTCAATGGCCATTTTTTCAAGTTGACGAATGCGCTCAATAGAAACTTGATGTTTTTCACTTAAATCTTTCAAAGAAGCTTTCTCTTCGGCAAGCCAACGCTTACTCACTATATCTAAACTTCTTTCATCAAGTGTTTCTAAAGCAGCTTGCAGCCCTTCTTGCGCTTGCTCGTCCCAATTGCCTTCCATCACCGAAACGGCAGGATCGCTATCCATTGGCGCAGGTAAATAAGTTGATGGTGAATAATCGCTTTCTTCATCTGAAGAGATAGGTGAATCAAAAGAATCATCGTGAGCATTTAAACGCGATTCCATTTCAAGGACATCGCTTTGGCTAACGCCAAGATCTTCAGCAACTGCTTTGACTTCATCAGCAGAAAACCAGCCTAAACGTTTTTTTGCACCACGAAGATTAAAGAACAATTTACGTTGTGCTTTGGTGGTAGCCACTTTGACGATGCGCCAGTTGCGAATGACATAGTCATGAATTTCAGATTTGATCCAATGGACAGCAAAAGAAACTAAGCGAACACCTTTAGTCGGATCATAGCGTTTGACCGCCTTCATTAAGCCAATGGTGCCTTCTTGGATAAGATCGCCAAAGGCCAAACCATAACCACTATAAGTCCTGGCAACTCTGACCACATAACGAAGATGAGATAAAACTAATTGTTGAGCTGCTAATAAATCACCCT
>CAYXVT010000067.1:2211-2675 GCA_964468105.1 Uncultured Candidatus Berkiella sp.
TAACGCGTCGCTAAAGCTATCTCTTCTTCAGCGGTGAGCAAAGGAACAGAATTCACCTTTTGCAGATAGGACTGTAGGCCATCGGCCATCACAGGCAATGTCGTCGGTGCTATCCGTAACTCTTTAGTCTCGTTTTCGTTATTCAACGTAAATTCTCCCTCCATCAATCTTATAGTCTAGCACTCTCAAGGCAAGAGTGCTAGATGATTAAGTTAATAAAAATCAATGGGTTATAAAATTATCGTCAGGATCTATTTTCTGACAATATGTGTAATTCATCATAAAATCTGATCATGCTTTTAGTTTATTTTACGTTATAAATAGTTCTCGCCCTATTCCAGTCATCCTGCAGGCTATGGCCTTTATCACTCCATGGAACTTATTAAGCAAACTTTCTTTTTATTGCTTATACTTTTTATAACTATGTTTAAAACCTAAGGAGGGGGGATCGTGACCTATTTCAT
>CAYXVT010000067.1:2685-10696 GCA_964468105.1 Uncultured Candidatus Berkiella sp.
AAAACGAATTGGGCTATCCCAACTTCTATCGTTTAACTGAACTTTTATCGACCCAAGATGAATATCAAAATCTTACTTTGTTGGCACCTTATCCCACCAAAGAAGCGACTATTTTGGAAAAAATTTCAGAACGGGTAAATACCCTTGGCATGAAGCATATCCCTTTTGGAGAAAATCTGGATACGGCTTTTTCATTTGATACTGAAGGAAAGTTACAAATTAATCCGCAATTCAAACAGGCTTTAGATAGCGCCGTTAATACTTTTCTCAATCATCATTCACAATAATAATCTTGATTAAATAGAGCAGCTGCGCTTACGCGCAGCTGCATCTCTTAACTATTACTGTAATCGAAGAACTCCCTGTCCCGGAGGTTGTCCGCCATCATGTGGTGCTGGAGGTTGTCCGCCATCGTGCGGTGCCGGAGGTTGTCCGCCATCGTGCGGTGGCTGACCACCACCATGGTTCACTTGTTGATGTCCATGTTGCAAATGCGGATTTGCTTGCAAAAAGTTATTGGTCACCACATGTACAGGAGCACCAGCAGCACCAGCAGCACCAGAAGCACCATGCACGTGCACTTGAGCCCCATCCGCTGGTGGTTGTGGTTGCTGCGGTTGTTGTGGCTGTTGTGCAGGATGATGACCTGGCCACATGTTAAATAAGCGTTGTTGCACATTTACACCCGCTGGAAGTAAGTGAGCTCGGAACACTTCTGCAGCAAGTCGTCCTCCTGCTTTAATGCCCTTATAACCCACATAACCAAGAGCGCCAATTTCAACGTAATATACTAAGTGCGCAGGAAGGCCTGTTTTGCTTTCAACAATCTTTGCAGTACCCCATAAACCGGCATTAGCAAGATTAAACAATTGGCCGGAATAACTATTTAAAGTATCCCATGCCCCTTGTGCCCATAAACCAGCAGCTTCTCTTAATGGCTTACTGGTATTCATAATTAACTCTTCTTGCGCAGCGAAATAAGCACGTGCATCAGTAAAGCACTGCATGGTGGCGCTAGGGCCATTCATAATGCATGGACCAACGTGTTTTGTGCCCTTTAAAACATCAACACCCGTGGTAATTATCGCATCTGCAGTATTAGCAAAGCTTTCTCCTAATTCATAGGCAAAAGGCTCATTAACGCTGACAATGGTCTGACCGTAAATAAATTGATCGACTGCCACTTTGATTTTTATCAGCGGATAGGTAACCCAACTTATCCATGTACCTGATCCACCAGGAACAAACTCCCGACCAGAAATATTGATATCGCCCTTATCCCAAATTTGATAAATGGCTGGCAAAAACTTTTCCATCACTGGTCGCATAAAGGCTGTTGCCAATGGTTTGTATTTGTCCCAAAAATGACTTTTCATCCATAACTGATTAATTCCGTGAGATATCACTTGAGGTCCAATGAGTTTAGTTGCGGTTTTTGTGACCGCCTTTACAGCTGATTTTGCACTATTCCAAGCCCAAGAAAACAATCCTGGCTGAGGAACGGGTGGCGCAGGAATAACTGCTGGCGGCGGTACTGGAGCAGCTGGCGCTGCGCAACCACCAAACAACCATTTCGCCCCTTGATAGCCCAACTTAATCGTTTGATAGCCATAGGGTATAATAAAGTAGTGCGTGACAGCCTCAGCTACGCTCCAGGCTGTTTCTGCAGCATTGGCTGCAGCATTTTGTTCTGCATTATATACAAATACGTGAAACTGACCGCTCATAATCAACTGCCTCAAACTTTTTAGTTAGTTAATGAAATTTCGGTCACTGTATCGAGTCTTGATGCCGCATTCAACACAATGCGGCAAATACCAGATAAGCTGTTTAGCAGAGGCGATTAAAGGACTTTAAGTCGATAAAAGGGGCCAAAAAGAAGAGGAATATACTATTTTTCCTGCATGCCTAATTTGAGCTTCATTTTCTTGTGCTGCTTCAATCTCAAAGACCGAGGATTAAAAGGCAGCAACAACATATTTTGTACTGTTTGATATTTAGGGTCGCGATATTCTTCTAAACCAAACACCATCTTTCGCTCACCCGATGAGCTTATAAACGTGTAAGTTCCCAAAAGTTTGTCCCACAAACTAAAGATAAACCCATAATTGCTGTTGGTTTCAGGCGGATGATCAGAATGATGAATACGATGCATACCAGGGGAAATAAAAATATAGCGTAAGGCATTATCGACTTTAAATGAAAGTCGCGCATTCACATGAGCAAACATAGTCGCAAGATTTAAAAGCACTTCAAATATAAAAACACTGATGGGTAAGACACCGAAAAACGCTATCCCTAATAATTTCACCCCCATGGTAATAAGCTCTTCAATTGGATGAAATCGGATCCCCGTACTCACATCTAACTGTCTATCCATATGATGAATTCGATGAATACGCCATAACCATTTGTATTTATGCATCAATCGATGTTGCATGTAGTAGATCAAATCTAAACCAATAACACCGAGTATCAGGTAAATAAAATAAGGCAAATGTACTTTCCGTAACACGCCTAGCCCTTTATGCTGCACTGCCACGGCAAAAGTCATTGCAAAAAGGGGGTACATCACACGAACAGATATTTTAGATATGACCGATAACGAAAAATGGCGTAACAAACGTGTTCGTCTTGACACTAACCACACACGCCAAGTACTTGCCGTCTCCCACGCACTTAGCAAACTAAAAGCTAAAATAAATAATCCTATTCGACACCATGCCTGATAGTCGATTAACCATTGTTCCATACTGGTAACACCAATCCATGATCGTTAATAAGAATATGCTTTTATTATATAGGAGTTTGCTCTGGCGTGGCAAAAATTCATATCAGCTACCCAACACATAAATCTATTGAATTAATGGCCTTTTTGAGTCACATCGGGTACCTTTACAGCGTTAAGTTGTTTATGGGTAGGGTAATACGATGTCTCAAGATCAATTCAAATCATCTGGCCATTTTCCGCATGTACGCCTGAGAAGACTCAGAAGTAATCCGCAACTGCGCAATCTTATCCGTGAAACCGAACTTAACCTCAATGATCTGGTCATGCCCCTGTTTGTAAAATATGGCAAAGATAGAAAAGATCCCATCAGTTCAATGCCAGGATTGTATCAACTTAGCCCTGATAATCTTGCTGCAGAAATTAGAGAATTAAAAGCATTAGGTATTCAATCCGTCCTTTTATTTGGCATTCCCGAACATAAAGATGCCATCGCTTCTGATTCTTATGATGTGAATGGGATTGTTCAGCAAGCAACGCGCATTGTGAAAGATGTCGCGCCTGATATGTTAGTGATTACAGATGTTTGTTGCTGTGAATATACCGATCATGGACATTGTGGGATTGTTGAAGATTACCGTGGCACAAAAGACGTCCATAACGATAAAACACTAGAAATTTTAGCGAAACAAGCCATCAGTTTTGCGCAAGCGGGCGCTGATATTATCGCTCCCAGTGGCAGTATCGATGGGCAAGTATTAGCTGTACGTAGCGGTTTAGATAGCGCAGGTTTTGAGCAAATACCCGTTTTAAGTTATTCCGTAAAGTATGCTTCTTCACTATATGGCCCCTTTCGACAAGCTGCCGAAGGTGCGCCAAAATTTGGAGATCGAAAAACTTATCAATTAGATCCTGCCAATGGTAACGAAGCCCTGCGAGAGGTAGAACAAGATGTTGCTGAGGGCGCCGATATGCTGATGGTGAAGCCTGCAGCAGCCTATTTAGATGTGATATGTCGGGTGAAGCAAAAATATCCGCATATTCCTTTATGCGCTTATCATGTCAGTGGTGAGTATTCCATGATTAAAGCGGCTGCGGAAAATGGCTGGATTGATGGTAAAAAAGTAGCATTAGAAGTGCTAACGGGCATTAAACGGGCCGGTGCTGATTTTATTATTAATTATTTTACAAAAGAGTTGGCAAAAGACTTAAATTTAAAATAAGCGTGCACTATCTCATTTTTTTTAAACGATTATCTGGCAAAGCACACTGTTGGTCTTAAAGAAGTAGAGTTAGTTAAGCAAATCTATATTATGGCGAGTCTAGTAGACCATCATTATAGAGAGTGATTTTATGCCAGCATTTTTAAATAATTTACTTCAAGGCGCCAAACAAAAGGCAGGTTCTTTATTGGGTGCTATAAAGCAAGGCTTGGTAAGCACCTTCCAAAAAATAAACAACAACCCTAAAAAATCTATGGGTGTCTGTGCCTTAGCGTTAACGGCACTAGATTGTTATTTAGACAGGCCATCCATTCCTCAAGCCATAGGGACCTTCGTGGTTGTTAGTGCACCAATGGCAACAATGTATGCGGGCTATAAATCCATTAAATTCATGGCAATTAAAGCAGCAGGCCTAGTTGGAGCACATGCTCCCGCCGGTGGTGTTCCTCACCCCTAAGTAACAAAAGCCAACAACGCTTAGCCCTGGAATAAAAGTAAGTTACTTGGTATACTTATTTTTATTCCCTATCATGACATTCATCGCTTCCCTTGCTAGCATAGGAACATCCGTTTATGGGCAACCTCTCCTTTTATTTACAACCTTACTCTTAAATGAGTTTGCCTAGCTCCCGTCTTCAATAGAGGAAATAGAAACCATGAGTAACAAAAATATTGTTGCCATCACTGATGACACCTTTGAAAAAGAAGTGATGAATGCCGACTTACCTGTACTGCTCGACTTTTGGGCTGAATGGTGTGGTCCTTGTAAAATGATTGCGCCAGTCTTAGATGATATTTCTAAGGCCTATGAGGGGCGCTTAAAGGTGGCAAAAATTAACATTGATGAAAATACCGCCACGCCTCAAAAATTTGGTGTCCGCGGGATCCCAACCTTAATGCTCTTTAAAAATGGTGAGCTTGAATCTACAAAAGTTGGCGCCATGTCTAAATCGCAGTTAACTGCCTTCCTAGACAGCCATTTATAATTGAACAACATTGATGACCGTTATAATGATGCTAGAGGCCCGTAGTTCAGTGAACTCCTCTAGCATCATTAAAAAAAGTTTGGTAGGATTACATTCACTTGGGTAGTGTATGTCCACTAAGCCAACCCCCAAGGATTGATGACTACCCTTTCGGTCAAACAAAACCAATACCCCTTCATTGTTAATTAATAAGCACGGATATGAACCTTTCTGAATTAAAAAATAAACCAGCCGCAGAGCTCTCTGACATGGCCCTTGAATTAGGCGTTGAAAACGTTTCTCGTTTGCGTAAACAAGATCTCATCTTTGGGATATTGAAAACGCACGCGAAAAGTGGCGAAGACATTTATGGCGACGGGGTTCTTGAACTCCTCCAAGATGGCTTTGGCTTCTTACGCTCATCGCGCACCTCCTATTTGCCTGGACCAGATGACATTTATGTCTCGCCCAGCCAAATTAGACGCTTTGGGTTGCGTACCGGCGATACCGTATCCGGCAAAATTAGACCTCCCAAAGATGGTGAGCGCTATTTTGCTTTACTGAAAGTTAACGAAATTAACTATGAAAGCCCAGAGCTTGGCCGAAATAAGCTGCTCTTTGAAAACCTAACACCTTTACATGCCGAATCACGCATCAAAATGGAAGTGGGTAACGGCAGCACAGAAGACATTACTGCTCGAATCATTGATTTAGTGTCCCCTATTGGTAAAGGACAACGTGGCTTAATTGTTTCGCCTCCTAAAGCGGGCAAAACGATGATGCTGCAAAATATTGCGCACTCTATCACCACCAATCATCCTGAATGCAGGCTGATTGTGTTGTTAATCGATGAACGTCCTGAAGAAGTCACCGAAATGGAACGCTCAGTTCAAGGCGAAGTGATAGCCAGCACCTTCGATGAACCACCAAATCGTCACGTTCAAGTCTCAGAAATGGTTATCGAGAAAGCCAAACGCTTAGTTGAGCATAGAATGGACGTCGTCATCTTGCTTGATTCTATTACCCGTTTAGCACGCGCCTACAATACAACCATCCCTCATTCTGGAAAAGTATTAACAGGTGGTGTGGATGCAGCGGCTTTGCAACGACCCAAACGCTTTTTTGGTGCCGCTCGTAATGTTGAAGAAGGTGGTAGTTTAACCATCATCGCAACAGCGCTTATTGATACTGGCTCAAAAATGGATGAAGTTATTTATGAAGAGTTCAAAGGAACAGGTAACTTAGAACTCCATTTAGATCGCCGTATAGCAGAAAAACGCGTGTACCCAGCCATCAACATTAATCGTTCTGGCACACGTCGTGAAGAGAAATTAACATCCCCTGATGAACTCCAAAAAATGTGGATATTGCGCAAATTACTCCATCCTATGGACGAGCTTGCTGCAATTGAATTCCTCATCGAGCGCCTTAAAGGCACTTCAACAAATGAAGAGTTTTTCGAAGCAATGAAACGTTAAGCGAGCATAAGGCGATCGTGCAAACGATCGCCACCTTTATGAAATATTCTGATCTGCGCGATTTTCTCAAACATCTTGAAACACTCGGCGATCTTAAACGGATCGCGCACCCAATCTCGCCTTATCTAGAAATGACCGAAATCTCTGATCGCGTACTCAAGCAACAAGGGCCTGCTCTTTTGTTTGAATCACCGGTTAATTCTACTATCCCAGTTTTAACTAATTTGTTTGGCACCCAAGAAAGGGTTGCTTTAGCCATGGGCAAAACATCTCAGAAGGAACTGCGTGAAATTGGACAATTTCTCGCTTTCTTAAAAGAGCCAGAACCTCCAAAAGGGTTCAGGGATGCCTTGCAAAAATTACCTTTATATAAACAAATATTGAATATGGCACCTAATACGGTGGCTAAAGGCAAAGCACTGTGCCAACAAATTCAACTTAAAGGTGATGAGATTGATTTGGGGAAATTTCCCATTCAAACCTGTTGGCCTGAAGATGTTGCCCCTCTAATTACCTGGGGCTTAGTTATCACTCAAGGACCACAGGCAGGCAGGCAAAATTTAGGAATTTATCGTCAGCAAGTCATAGCAAAAAATAAAGTCATCATGCGATGGCTTGCCCATCGCGGTGGTGCTTTAGATTACGCTAAATGGTGTAAGCAATTTCCAGGCAAACCCTTTCCAATCGCGGTGGCGTTGGGGGCTGATCCTGCAACCATTTTGGCAGCCGTGACACCGATCCCTGATTCATTATCAGAATATGCATTTGCTGGCTTACTACGTGGATATAAATCACAACTTACACCGTGCCTTTTGCATGATTTGGAAGTCCCTGCAACCGCTGAAATTATTTTAGAAGGTTTTATCTATCCGGGTGAAACCGCGCCTGAAGGGCCATATGGCGATCACACTGGCTATTATAATGAAGTTGAACTCTTTCCTGTGATGACCATAGAATGCATCACCATGCGTGAGAACCCGATTTACCATAGCACTTATACCGGGCGCCCGCCGGATGAGCCGGCCATTTTAGGGGCTGCACTCAATGAAATTTTTGTGCCCATTATACAAAAGCAATTCCCTGAAATAGTCGATTTTTACTTACCGCCCGAGGGCTGCTCTTATCGATTAGCAGTGGTTACTATCAAAAAAGAATATCCCGGACATGCAAAACGAGTGATGTTCGGTATTTGGTCTTTTTTACGTCAATTTATGTATACCAAATTTATCATTGTCACTGATGATGATATTGATGCCAGAAATTGGCAAGATGTTATTTGGGCAATTACAACGCGCATGGATCCTGTGAGAGATACCATCCTTGTTGATAATACGCCAATAGATTATTTAGATTTTGCTTCCACAGTATCAGGACTTGGGGGCAAAATGGGACTTGACGCCACCACAAAATTTCCAGGTGAAACAAATAGAGAATGGGGCCGCCCCATTGAACACTCTGCAGCAGTCAAAGCCAAAATTGATGCACTATGGCCGTTACTGGGAATATAAAATATGCATAATGAATACACTTATATTTGCCAGGAAATCATTTCATATTCAAGTGACATCAGCCTATTCAAATTACTTCCCGTCACTTCAAAAATAAATTATTTGCCTG
>CAYXVT010000067.1:10706-15659 GCA_964468105.1 Uncultured Candidatus Berkiella sp.
TGAAGCGCGACTAAACAATGGCGCTATCCTTCCCATGTCCATTGCCAATATTTCAAATACTGATGGGCAACTTGAATTTCATTTGCGTCATGATAGTGCGCACGTGCTGGCTCAACAATTTATCACTGAGCTCAAAGAAGACAAAAAAGTATTATTATACGGACCAAAGGGTGAAAGCACTCTCGATAAAAGAGCACCAGCCAAATCACTGGTTTTCTTGGCCGGTGGCACAGGTTTTACTCCGATTAAAGCACTCTTGGAAGAAGCCCTTTTTCTTGAACAAGAAGATTTATCAATACAATTATATTGGGGTGTTCGCCAACCTCAAGATGCCTACAAAGAAACGCTATTAAAACAATGGCAAGCGCAATTTCCATTTTTTCAGTATTTTGTAGTTTTGTCTGAACCAGCACGATTTCCAAATTGGCGTGGTGCAACAGGTTTTGTGCATGAATATGTGGCTAAAAACGTGGTTAATTTTGAGGATAAATGCGTTTTTGCCAGTGGGCCTTACCCCATGGTAAAAGCAGCACAGACATTATTTCACTCCCAAGGCCTTCCGCTAAGTCATTTTATCTGTGATATGGCGTAAAATTAATGTCTTATTTTCTTTGACGGAGAACCCTTCGGCGTATCTTCGTCCTTCGTTAGGTCAATAGCTGCGTCTACGTCAATCACTACTGGCCTCTTTGGAGCGACTCTAGGTGAAACTTCTTCAGGAATTCTTGGCGGATCTAAATCAATAATAACAGGCTTTTCCATTGACGATTGGAGTCTTTGCCTATGTCCGTGAGAAAAGAATACAGCTGGAGCCAATGAACTTAGTTTGGCTGCCATTCTTATACGAACTTGAGAATAATCACAATCACCTGGTAGATCTAATAAAGATTTCCCGGCGCACATCCTCTCTGCCGTATAGCAAATAACGGGAGCGCAATCATCATAACCTTTCTGTCTTGGTACCTTAATGCTGACGGTCTTAATATTAAATCGATGAGCATCTTCATCAAAAAGGGCTTGAACTAATTTTTTCCCATGATGTAAAAATCTTGCATGATTTTGACGGCAATTGAGTCCATCCAAACAACTGACCGTGACATTGTCACCCATTTTTTCAATAACGAGCAAATAGTAATGATTCCCAAATGCTATGGGATAGAAGATCGTGCTTGCGTTTCTTAAACGCGCTCTCTCTCTTGGTCTGGTACCTTGTTTAGAAACCTCTTGCAGATAGTCCTTAAGAGAATCTTTTCCAAGATCTGCATCCAAACAGGCACAACTTATGTTTTCTACTTTATTATCTTTATAATTCTCTGCAAGAAAATCAAACCATTTATCGACCAAGGTATAATGGAACCAAGAACTGGAATGAATGTCACTTAAATACGGGGCTAACAATCTTAGTGATGATTCTTCCGCTAATACTTTTTTAATCTTGGTTTCACCCTGCGCTGCCAATTCTAATAATTTGCGATGATGATCAGCTGCGGTACTGGGATTATGACTATTGAGAATAGGCAATACTTTAACCACGCCACCATTACTAGTAAAAAAGAGTGGGAGATCATCCTCTTGGTCGGCACGTCTATCATCAAGAGCGGTGTAATAAGTATCTTCATCGTCATAGACTAAAGAATCATCGCTAGACTCATCTGAACTAGGCGTTTCATCACTATCATGTTGTAGTTCTTGGTGTTGAGCTGGATCGTTACCCACCTCTTGGACAAGAGCATACCCTTTGATATATCCCAGAACGGTTCGGATGACTAAAGGACCGAAAAGCATGGCGAATTTCTCACAACTAATTAAGCTATACTCTTAGAGTTAGAAAATATACTGATAGTTCACTGTACTGTCAAGATATTACCTATATTCGACCACAAAGAATGCATACTGACTCAATGTTAATTTTTTGTAAGTCATTGAAGTAATTAGATTTAACCGCAACTATCGTTTTTTTAGTATAGCAGGCCACGAAGAAGTGCAAAGGGTGAAGACTTAAAAAAATTTTTCACAATTAAACCTGCTTCCAGTAATTCTCGACTGTGATATGACCCTTATTTTTCACATGATTAACAAGCAAGGATCGCTGAATCAATAGTTCAGTCATTTGGGCTATCATTGCAGGATTACCACATAACATCACTTGTGAATTGTCCTTCGTTAATTGCAGCTTTGCATGCTCTTCAATTCTCCCTTCGCTCAACAGCTGAGGAAGGCGCTGCCTCAAGGCGTGTGAAGATTGTTCTCGAGTAACAACTGGGATCCAATGAAAATTGGGATATTGTTCTTGCCAAGTTTCAATTATTAATTGATGTGTTAATTCATTGGTATAACGAACGCTGTGCGTTAAGACTATATGTTCAAATCTCTCCCATGGTGTTTTAGTTTTTAACATGGATAGAAAAGCTCCAAGCCCCGTTCCAGTCGCAAATAACCACAATATTTTCGCATCAGGCACTTCAGAGATCACAAAGCGACCACTGGCCTTTTCAGCGACCCAAATTTTATCATTTGGTGATAACTTAGCCAAAAATGGTGTCAGCTCACCTTGATTAACTAAAGTGAAATAAAATTCTATCAAGGTTTCTGAGGGGGAATTCAATAATGAATATGGACGAAAAAGAGACGCTTGAGGGGAACTTTTGATTTGAGTAAATTGTCCTGCAACAAAAGGGAGAATGGGTGCTTCAATATAAAGCGAATACAGGCCTGGCGCCCATTCTTTTAGTTCAACTACTTTACCTTCAACCCACTTCATAATCCGTCTTCAGAAATAGCCACTTGCGAACGCTTAGCGATAATAGGCATTGCGAGTAATAAACCCTTTCTAAAATACTGTGCACCTAATTCAGGTTTATTCATCTTTTCTAATAAAGTCCCAAGCTCGGCGTAAGTGACTGGGTTTGGTTCAAGACTGAGGCTAGCCTCAAAATAACGTTGCGCTTTGCCCCATAATTGTTGCTGCTCACACAATCGACCCAACGTTAACAACAATCCCGGACTTTCCGAGTGAAGATTTAACCAACTCTCCGCTAAATTTAAGAGCTTTTGCGGGGTAGGATGTGATAAATGACCATATAACAAGATTAACTCTTCTTGCCATTCATGTTTTAGAGCCGCTCGCAATAAACCTTCAGCATCAACTGGTTTATTATTTTTAAGCAGTGCTTTGATATAGATGCTAGCAATTTCACCTTCATGCCGACAATCTCGTGGCATTTTTCTCCAGATCTGCTCTATGTCTTCTAATGATCCTTTTGATCGGTCTAATAGCAGCTGATAATAAACTGTTTTTTCAAGTTTTTTATATTCTACTGGAGTGAGCGCATGATAATGCTTTAATTTTGGCAGTAACTCTAATAATTTATCCCAATCATGCAGTTGCAAATATATTTTCTGTAATAACGTTAACACATAGGGATGATGTGGTACTTTATGACTCAGTTGATTCAGCGTCGCTAAACTTTGTTCATATTGATGGTGCTTATATTGTAGATCTGCTTGCGTTAAACCAATTGCCACTTCCGATTCAGGGGTTGCCTTAGCAGCGCGGCGTAAATAGTTATCGCGCATATCATCTTTCCCTAGCTCCTGAGCAGCTTTTGCTGCCGATAAATAATTTAGCCATGGAATATCACTAAATTCGGCACCTTGCACTAATAAGCGTTCTGCTTTGGACCAATTGCCCTCGGCCAAAGCAACTAAGCCTTTGCTGGTAAGACGTTTTGCACGTTTTTTATGAAAATGACCAGACAGGTTAGTTAAAAATTTGGTAAATTGAACAGCGCCGGCTAATAATCTAACAGCAATATGGATTACACCATAGAGCAAAACCAATGCTAAAACACCTAACCATAATGGTGCATCGATCCTCCAACCCGCTAGTGTAATGATCATCATACCGGGATCATGCTGGAGACTTAATCCTACCCATGCAGCAATGGCAAGGGCAAGTAATGTTATCAATAAATATTTCATTGACTATCTCTTTACTGTATGGGGTGCGATTGTGTTGGCCTATTTCCAATTTCTATCATTGCCTTAGATAAGGCTTGGACAGAATTTGAAATGTCAGGTAATGCTATTTCAACATTTTTTTCCTGGAGCTTTTTGAGTTGTTCAAGAAGCTCTTTTTGCACCTTATCATTAACAAAATATTGGCTCATCCAAGATTCAAGCGAAGCAAGACTCGCGCTATAAATCTTATTTTCACCTTGCAAAATCGCCCATCTGGCCTGCTCAGTCATGAATTGCATCGTGCGTAAAATTTGTGCTTGTTCTTGTTCGGATAATGCTAAAGGAATATTATTTTCCTGAACGCGAGTGATCCGAATGAGACCTTTAAATTCTTGCCAAGAGCGCTCTAAAGCCATTTTCCAACCACTTACATCCTCATCTTGCCTATTTTCTGTCGCAACATCTGACTCATTGCTGATTCTTTTAAAATGTAATTGATTGAATTCGCCACTCAATATGCCTAATTCTTCCCATAACGCTTGGCGATTAATGGAAGGAAAGCTATGTAGTTTTGCAATATCTTTTGCTAAGACTTCTCTTACCCATAAAAAAGCAGGGTTAGCCAGGGTTCCTAAACGTTCATCCGCCGCATTTAATTGTGCAAGCGCAGTGGTAATATCATGCGCTGTATGTAATCTTTCATTGGCCATAAATGCAAGATAGTTTGCTTCAGCCAGAACCCAATCACTGCTTCCTGTGAGCGATACTAAACGCAGTTGCGCTCCCTCAAGTTGCTTTTTCAAGGTCTCTAAAGAGGCTTGCTCTTCGGCGCTCTTACTATGCAATGCTTGCATTTGCGTTAGAGATTTTTTGGTTTGTTCGCTAAGCGCTTGAACAGAGGATTGATCATCGCTTGTTTTTTGTTGTAGCTCGGATAACTGCTTACCAAAATGATAACCATAATAACCCAGCACAGAAACCGCTACCAAAGAA
>CAYXVT010000068.1:0-698 GCA_964468105.1 Uncultured Candidatus Berkiella sp.
AAACTACCGCAATAGCGTCCAGATGTTCCCTGGCTCAATGGTGGCTGGTATCGGTGGATATTCTGTCAACCAGTTCCCGTACTTCCAGGCTCAAGAAGGCGCCGACCAGGCCCCATCTGTCGTCTTCCCGACGCCTGCCAAGTAGTCAAGACCGACAACAAAACCTGCTGTGATTCCTGGGTGTTCGTGTCTGATAACTTTTAAAACTTGCCCCTGGCAAGAAATTCAATCACCATCAAGGTGATACAAATCAGCCGAATAAATGGATAACAATTGAATATTTCTCTTCAAGTTCGCGGTGCTGGGGTGTCCTGGATTGCATTAATAATGCACAAAATAACCAGGACACCCAAGTACTTCTGCTAGTGTTGCTAGCACTGATGAGTCCATTTCACCAAAAAGTGAAAAACGAGGACGAAAAGTACTATATGACGCATGATAAAATAATTCCCAATTATGCCAAGATCTAAAGAGATAGACACTTCAGGATTATCAAAAGATAGGCTTTCTACCCACAAAAAAAGAATTATAAATTGGCTTACCGTTGGAGTACTTGCCTCAGTGTTTGCTTGTTCAGCTTTATCGGCAATTGCATGTGAGCCAACTCCTGGTCTTTCTTCAGTTTCTTCGCCTGAGATATCAGTAAGCTGTATGATACCGGGATCACGCGAGGTAAACATTGCTATTGGCGGACTAGA
>CAYXVT010000068.1:708-5967 GCA_964468105.1 Uncultured Candidatus Berkiella sp.
TGGTAGACGCATTCACGCATTTGAAATTTTTAGTTACGCACACGACGATGTCTGGCCGCCCGACGACGTACACATTCAAATTTGGTGGGAAACCACGAATGGGAAACTTACTTTTCCAGAAGATTATCCACCGATTATTCATATTGACAGATAATAAAATAAATTCTGATTTCTATCCCAATAACTACCGTCTCATGATACAATTTCAGGTAAGATGCCAGAAATCTATGATGCCTCCGACAAAAAAGAATTACACACCCCAGCTGCTGTAGTGTTCAAAAAACGCAAACCCGCTGATTATTCCCAAATTATGCGCGATTATCCAGTCGGTACCAACCCACTTTCCGCTTTTTTGATTCGCCCTCCCAAAGTATCTGTGGGCATCCTAGAAAAAGACGAAAAAATCTTAATGATGGTTAGAAAACACTTCATCACCAACCTAAAGTGGATTCTGTTGGTTGTCATTATGATTTTGGTCCCGCTACTCGCAAATTTTATTTCCATTACTTTTTTACCCGTTCGATTTTTCATTGCTGCAGGCATACTCTGGTATTTACTAACCCTTGGGATCGCTTTAAATTGCTTTTTAAGCTGGTTTTATAACGCCAGCATCATTACAGACGAACGGGTTATTGACATCGATTTCTACAATCTTCTGTACAAAAACGTAGCTGCTGCCAAAATTGATAATATTGAAGACGTCACCGTCCAAATGGGTGGAGCCATTCGAAACGTAATTGATTTTGGCACGGTTCAAATTCAAACCGCCGCTGAAAAAGTCGAATTTGAATTTGAAGACATTCCTCATCCCCAGGCCGTAGCCAAACTCTTAAACGAACTCATTCTAGAAGAAGAACAAGAAAAGTTAGAAGGAAGAGCTAAGTAATGAACCCCGCTTCAATCAACAGTCTTGACGTTATCTTTAGCATGAACAGCGTCTGGGTAGTAACCAAAGTGTTTTATCTCATTGCCTTTTTGGTATACATTGTCTTTGCTGTTGTAATTGTGAGTCAAGTTAAACAAATGGCCAACACCATTGTTACCGGTTTTGAAAAACCATTAGCCTTATTAAGTTGGCTCCATCTCGGTGGAGCTATCCTGGCGCTAGTCTGGGCGCTCGTGATACTCTAAACCTATATTGATTAGACCGCCGGAAGGAACGAATTATGGCACGGTTGGATGTACGACCAGTAGCATGCCAAGTCGCAGAGTCCGGTTGGTCACAAGTGCTCATTCTGTCTAAGTCATCCGAACTTAATACGGAACCAAACATTCCCACTTGGGTAATCGCCATCACGCTCAAAGGTCCCAGCGCCATCCTCACTGGTCCGGAGCTCTTAAAAACGATCAGCGACGCATATGAGCAGCTCGAACTGAAAACCCCCGAGTCTTTGTATCATCTGTTACAAGAGTCTTTTACTGATCAACTCCATGCTTCAGTTGCAGCTGCATCTATCTCATCCCACCAAATGACACTATTTGGTTTAGGCACCTATCAAATTCAATTATGTCGAAATGACAAATGTGGCACGGTGCTTCGAGACGGCCACAACCAAAACTGGCGAGTGGTCGAAGGCGAATGGAAAGAAACTGATCGATGGTCACTGGTTGCCGGGGAATCTGATTCCCTGGATATTGCTCAGATACTTGCCATCGATAATCTTGAACAGGCCGCTGAAACGCTGCATGGGGAACTAGCCACCAACAATTCGCTCTCACTTGCCAATGCGCTGATTCATATCAATCCTTCTTTGCCTGATTTTGTTTCCTCCACCACTTTTTCCACAGATCCCAAAGTTATCAAAAAACGCCGAGTCATGATGGCGGGGTGCCTGCTGTTGGTGTTATTAGCCATCTCTATCGGGTTTGGATCCAAAGCCCGAACAGAACAACGTCATGCGGCAAATTTCTCCCAACTTGAAGCCACCACTACTACCAGTCTGGCTGCTGCCCTTGCCGTCAAAGACGGAGATCAATCGCGGGCTCGTCAACAACTCAAAGAGTTGCAAACTATCGTCAATCAGGAAAAGAAACAATATGAAAATGACAAGAAATGGTTGGCTAAATGGACCGAATTAAGTACCAAGGTTGACGTCGCTTATCAAGAATTAGCCGGCGAAACCGCAGTCGCCAATTTACCAGAATGGTTTTCCCTATCAGTCATCAAAGCTGGTCTCATGGGGGACAAACTCATCCTTGCCGGTGGCAATATGCTCATTTTAGATAAAGCCAGTAGCTCACTCGTTAAGATTGGCCTAAATTCTAAAAAAGGCGAACTGATGGTCAGTAGTAATTCTTTGGCCAATCCCAAAGCTATCACTGCTTCCACGAGCAAGGCATACACGTTGACCAACACTGGTATTATCGAAACGATACTTTCCAGCAAAAACTCAACTACTTTGGTCGAGGCTGATAGTGAATGGTTAAACCCAGAACACATCGCCACGTTTAATGGCAACATGTATGTGTTTGATAGCGGGGTTGCCACCATTTGGCGTTACCCTGCTACTGCATCCGGCCTAGGTTCCAAACAAACTTGGTTGGGTAATGGTGTATCGTTGCCTGGGGGCCAAATCAATAGCATGGCGGTTGACGGCGATATATGGTTATTAAAACCAGGAGGAATTGCTCGCTTCCGTCGAGGTGCGCCACTCTCGTTCACTATTTCAGGTCTAGACCAGCCATTAAGCTCAAATACTCCCGCATTCTCTATTAGTTCAGATCAAGATAGGGTGGCCATCCTGGACGCCGGTAATCAACGAATTGTCCTCCTGACCAAGCAGGGGACATATCTAAAACAAATTCAATGGTCAGGGTTAGCTAATGCCAAAGATATCGTCTTATCTCCCGATGCCGCCTCTATATACATCCTTGCTAATGGCTTCATCTACTCCGCCAACTGGTAAACCCTGTACCCTGTACCCTATATCCTGTAAAATACCCTCATGAAACAAGCTAAGGCTAAAGGTTTTCAACCCATTGAAAACAAAAAAGCCCACTTTGACTATATAGTTACAGATACCCTCGAGGCAGGCATTGAGCTAAAAGGGTGGGAAGTAAAAAGTCTACGTCTTGGGCGTGCTTCCCTCAAAGATTCACATGTTCGTTTTTTACATGGTGAAGCATTTTTGGTGCATATGCATATCACTCCGTATCAATTTACCCGAACGGAAGAAATTGATGAAACCAGAAGTCGTCGTTTGCTACTCCACAAAAAACAATTATTGGAGCTTCAATCCTCATCAGATCAACAGGGGTTAACGATTATTCCCTTAAAAGTGTATCTAAAAAATGATCGTTTCAAGACACTGATTGGCCTAGCCAAAGGCAAGAAAGTTCATGAAAAACGCGCTGCGCTGCGTGAGCGTGATATTGCTCGTGATGCCGCCCGCGAACTTCGCGGCAAAACCCGCTAATTTTGATATTTGTCATTTGAAATTGGTTATTTATTGGCACATGCAGTATAATGTGCCAATTCTACGGGGATGCATCGTTTCGACGTGTCCAGCTCATTAACATCTGCATGTCGTTTTGAATCAAAACGTAAAATGGTTCAAAAAAACACAAATGTCAAATCAACTTTTGACGCGGTAGTCGCTAAAGTCGCCGGCGTGGTTAATACCATTGCTGATGCCTTGACTACTCCTAATTACGCTCGTTTAACGGCCTAATTAGCATCCTACCAATCATCACATGATGTGGTTGAATAGGGTGGAAACACAGTCATGTTGTAATCCCACCAAACAGTATCGTGGTGGGGCCAAATCACAGGATACTCACTCTTTCGTTTCGGGCGGTTATCTCCGGGCATAAGAGGAAATAAATGATAGCCTACACATGTAGATGGTGTTAGTAAACTGATACGGACCCCGGGTCATACCCGGGCATCTCCACACTTCGCCCCTTAAAGTACGAGGGGCTTCGCGTGGCACGGCCACCCAGAAAGTATTCTAAAACTCCACTTATATTAAGCGAAGTGTGTCCCGCAGAGCTTTAGCGACGTGGGGCTATACTAAATATGTGTACTACACATATCTTCTTAAACTAAATGATGGAACATATTACTCCGGTTTTTCGTCTGATCTAAAAAAAAGAATTACTACTCATAAATCTGGGAACGTTTCTCAGACTAAAAATCACCTGCCATTAGAATTGATTTTTTATGCTGCCTTCAAACAAAAAATTACCGCTATAAATTTTGAAAAATATCTAAAAAGTAGTTCCGGTTTTGCTTTTAGAAATAAACATTTCATATAAAAACCCCGTCAGTCGACGGGGTTTGTATATATTCAAAGTAATTTTATTCGTCGCCGCTATCACTTTGAGGTACTTCCTGCATCATTTTTTGCAGTTCCTCAGCTGATGGCATCTTCACTCCATTTTGTTCCATCATTGTGGAATAATCAGGCATTTCTTTAACGGGAGATGGGGTGGTAATAGTCACCGATTCATAACTATATTCGATAGTTGTTTTAGCTCCATCCTCGATAGAAGTTTCCATTTTCCGAGCTTTATATTCCTTGGTATCAAACCAAACAATCATAGTTGTTTTAAGTTCCGGTTCATCCATCTGATATTTTTCACAAGTCAATGTTCCGCACGCTTCTTGCCCAAGTTTTTTGACCACCATTTTATTAGCCGAATCTTCTGCAGTCTTTTTGAATTCACTAATCATCTCTGTGGGATTTAACAACGAAGATGATTCGCTTTCCTTGTTGTCCGCCAATTTATACCAGGTATTATCCTTTAAATCCTTAAAGTAGGTGATGTTGTCCACTATTACCATCGCACTTTCTTCTTTACCGCCTTTCATACTGACGGTATCCATATTGCCTTTTCCATCCATCTTTACGATCGAAGTGCTTGTACCATATTCTCTCATTACCGTAGTTGTTTTCATTACCAAGGGACGGCTATATGCCGAAATCATTGAGGCGAAATATTTACATACGTCTTTGTCATACGTACAATTTGCCAAAACTGCCTGTTCAGCTGCTTTTTCTTCTGCCTTTTGAGTGACTTGTTCCACCACGTTATTTTTACCAAAAGGGAGGGTGCAGCCACCCAAAACGGCAGCAACCAAAGGAAGAATCAATAATCCTCTTTTCATACGTACCTTTCTAAAATAAATATCAATTACTTGGAGTATACCGTAAACAACCTACGTCTGCATTTGTTTGTAACATAGTTAAGTATTATTACGTAAAGACGATCCCATATTATCCGATTTGGCTGCTTCGATAATCGCGTCTATAGCAT
>CAYXVT010000068.1:5977-6265 GCA_964468105.1 Uncultured Candidatus Berkiella sp.
CGTAAAAATGATAGCTTTGCTTATCAGTTCGCTCGCCTCTAGGTGTGGTCCTAAAATTGGTTAATTCAAATGCTCCTATTCTAATTTTTTCTATATCCTCATGTTTCGGATCGCTTATATCAAAACTAGAACCATAGCGCGGCCTGTCTTCAGTCGGTGTTCCAAAATAAGTTGATATAAACGTTTTACTTGCAAGGACACGAGGATCAAGTGGTATCATTTGTTCGGGTGTTGTTGGTCCATCTGTCATACACTTATTCCTTTAATTGTTTGTTTTTATTATAGTCC
>CAYXVT010000068.1:6275-15399 GCA_964468105.1 Uncultured Candidatus Berkiella sp.
ATTATTATTTTATTTTCATTATCCTTCTTATCCCCGCTGCTTTAGCTGAAATTACCCCACTTTTAGAATCTTCTATGACGACACATTCTGAAGGTGTTACCCCTAATAATTTAGCAGTTTTAACATATGGTTCAGGATCTGGTTTACCATTTGTTACATCTTCACCAGAAATAGTTATGGCAAATAGTTCGTAAACACCAAATTCCTTAAGAATTAAATCTACTTCTCTTCTTGAAGAACTTGATGTGACTGCTAACTTAAATGAAGAAAAAAGACTGCGAATAAGTTCTAAAACAAATGGATAGCTTTGCTTATGCTGGGGGAATAACCGAAGATATTGATCACCTTTTTCTATCAGCAGTTGTGTTATGGGTAAATTTGTCGCAAATTTACCAGCTATGGATTCATACCCTGCTTTGTCGGTTTTTCCTGCACAACATTCTAAGTATCCCGCGTGATCAAGTAAAATATTAAACGGTTTTACAGTTTCTTTAAATGCTAATTCATGGATATGTTCATCATTAATGATGACGCCGTTCATATCAAAGATAACCGCTTTTATCATAGGTAAATTAATTCTACCAGGTGGGGCGGAGACGGTGGGATGCTGTAAGAACCTGGTTTAAGTCTTATGACCTAGGCGATTTTGTGTTTACGATAATGCATCTTACTAACAAAATAAAACTATTTTAAGTATCCTAATCTAGTAAATAGTTTAACGGAGGGGGGAGTTAATTTGTAATCTTTTAACTTATTTAAGGCAACCCATTCATATTTCACTAAATCATCCGAAAGAGTTACATTTATTTTATCGGATGATTGATCATTTATATCAATTTGAAAAACATTAAATGTCATCTCACATTCAACTTCTTCCCCATCGACTGTTTTTATAGATGTTCCTTTACCCAATTTGTCCATTTCTCTAATTCTATAAGGTGAAATATCAATTCCTACTTCTTCCATAACTTCTCGTTTTAATGCAGTTTGCATATCTTCACCAGCATCAATTCCTCCTCCAGGTATATGCCAACAATCGACGTAAACACCCCCTTTATTGGGATCTTTCATACCCATTAAGACTTTTTTGTCTTTTGAAACGATTAGAGCAGATACAATATCCCTTTGAATTATTTTCATCTATGAAGAGTATATCAGTGTTTTATGCAGGTCCCGATGTCTCAGCATCTTCTTGATACTGTGGAAGGCATGGGACAAAGTTGGAACTTTTTTAAGTTATCGTTCGGGAACAAATTCTTGTTTCAATAAATTTTGAATGGGCAAAAATAATGGTTCAGGTAGATTGTCCCAATCAAACCAGTCCCAACTTTCACATTTTTCTGGCTCCATTATTTTTGGATCACCGTTTTCGGATGAACAAATAACGAATACTGTTATGTAATGCTTTCTATCTTCCTTAAAAACATCGTTCGTAAATGAACCAACTTTGGGATTTATGATTTTTAAACCCGTTTCTTCAAATACCTCACGCCTGGCACAATCAATAATTTCTTCTCCAAACTCTAAATGTCCACCGGGAAAGTTCCAGGTGTGGTTTCCGTGGGCATTTTTACGTTTACCCAGCAAGACTTTCTCATCTCGTAAAACAATGACTCCTACTCCAACTTTTGGCCGTTCAATATCTGACATATTTCTACTTTACCATTTGAAGCGGGCAGCGTGGGACAAAGTTGGAACTTTTCTTCAACTTACTTGTGATACAAATTACTTATCCACCACTTTTTAAATATAGGTAGTGTTAAGGTTGAGAGTAAAAATCCAATTGCAGGAATAATTGCGTTTAACCATGGGCTTTGAATATGAATAGCATTCATGTAAACACCAATTGCTAGATAGGTGAATACAACAAGCAGGCTTTTTCGGAAAGTACTGGTTTCCCATGCTTTATCAGTTTCAACTCTTAGATTGCGTTTTTCTATTTCTTCCAAATGCTTTTCAATTGCCTTGAGTTTTTCCATATTTTGATTCTACCAGACAAGAGCGGAGACGGTGGGATGATCTTGGAACTTTTATTCAATGGTTTTCAATTCAACAAAGTCTATTTCCGGCTCTTCGTATGGATGAATTGATTTAATGGCTTTTTTTACTTCAACTGCTTTTTCATTCGGACAAATCATTTCAATTCTTATTTCGGGTTCACGTGACATTTTTCCAACTTCGCCGATAGTTGGATGGGCTCCTTCTTCTGATTTCCAGTTCCCCGTACCTTTAGTAATAAAAGCACAACAGCTATAGTTACCAACTATACCTGCTCCTGCTTTGGAAGCAGTGTCAATGATGGAATTAATCACTTCTTCTTTATCTGGACAAAATACGAAAAGTTTATACATAAACACATTTTAACACTGGCGGTGGTGGTGGAATGCTGTAAGAACCTGGTTTAAGACCTCTGATCAAGAGAGTTCTTACATTTACTCACCAGTATTATCCGGTCTTTGATTCTGTGTTGATAACCAATTTACTGCTAAAAGTGTGGTAATAGGTACAGCGAGTACCAAACCAATGCTACCAACTAATGATCTGACCACTTCTTCGCCTACCATCTCATAATTTACGAGTTCTGCAAATGGTTTTGAAGAATTTACAAATAACATGAGAAGTGGCATGGCTGCTCCGACATACACTAAAACTAAGGTGTTAACCATAGAGGCAATATGGTCCGTGCCCACATTCATTGCCTGCTTAAACAGTTGCCTTTTTGATAATTTAGGATTGGCAGCCTTTAGTTCTTGCACTAAAGCCGCTTGAGAAACAGTTACATCATCCAGTACTCCCAATACACCCAAGATCATTCCAGCAATCAATAATCCGTAAATATTAAGGGTCGATGACCCCATACTCTGAAGAAACATGGCTTCTTCGGAGACATATCCCGTTAATCGAGCTTGACCAGAAAAATATCCCGCTAATAGTGAGGTCACGATGAGGGTTAAAAATGTGCTTATGACAGCAATGTGGGTTTTCTTGGAAAAACCATGCGAGATATAAAAGGTGACAGGAATCATCAGAATGGCAGCGAACAGTGATACTCCAATTGGGTCACTTCCCTTTAATAATTCCGGCAAGACGAATTTAAATATGATTCCAAAGGAAACAACTAAACCCATGAGTGCTCCAAAGGCTCGTTTTCGAGCTACCAGAGCGACTACGATGATAAACAATATAACAAGGGACAGTAAAGCGGGACGACGGACACGGTCAACAACATAGTAATACGGCTCTGATTGATCGGAGCTATAAGAAGCTCCTAAGATAAGTTGATCACCAACTTTATAGGTAACTGACTGAGCTTGAGGCAAGTTCCCGTTTTCATACTCAATCGTTTGACCTTTTTTGTCACCTGAGGTTATTTCCAGTTTGAGCTTTTGGTAGGTTTGCTGCTTATCGAGTAAGGTGATTTGTTTTTCTTCAATAATCCAGGTTACTTTTGCTTCCATCGTTTCGTCCTGAGGACGACTGCCTTCATTCGCGCTAACTTTGGAACTAAAGCAACCAACAATGAGACTTGTGAAAATAAGAATAAATCCAAAGATTCTTTTCATATAGTTCAAATTACCCAAACATTAACCATTCTGGCTTGAAGAGTAGTAGTATGCCGATGATAAACATTAAGAAGCCGCCGATAAGGTGAGAATAGCGCGCATATTTACTTTGAACTCCTACTGCCTGCATAGTGATCATAGCTGTAAAGAAAACGATTAGATCATCCAGCATAAAAATGAAAATATAGAGCAACAAGTAAAGATAATATTGCCAACTAGGCAGGTGGGACATGCTTAATACTTGGGTGTAGATTGCTGGCAACCCCGCTGAGCAAATCAGCTCAACCATGTTAACCGCAACAGCAAGAAAAATGATGCCGCCCAATGCTAATACTAATTGGCGCTTTTGAGTTATGGCGCGTAGTTTTTCAAATATCTTTTGCCGTTTTTTGTCGCCCATGACATTGCAACCACCATTTTTGTTTTTCCAATAATCTTTGAGGTATAAGTACCCGGCGACTAGAGCAACAATCCCGATGGCGGCACGAATCCAAACCACAAATCCCAAGAATAAAAATAGATTTAACCATGCAGATAAGAAGAGGAAATATACCAATGCAGATGACGCAATAAATGCTACACCAAGAATCCACATACGTTTTCGATCTTTTAGTCCTAGTAATAGGCTGATGAGAAAAAGGAGCGTCCACATAGCGCAAGGGTTAAATCCATCCAAAAACGCCAATACGATTGTTAATGCAGGCAATGAAAATGTGGACACATCTTTTTGTCCCAAGAAAGGAATCTGAATAAATTTAGCCGATTCTGTTGGTTGATTTCGTTTTTGATTTATAGCCGAACTTGCAGATTGAGTGGCAGCTGATTCGGTGGCTTGTTTATTTGTTGTCATCTTGCCAGTGTTCTGGACTAAAGTTACTCGATCACCACAAGCTGTTTGTGAACATTCTGTAATGAGTTTTTCAATTTCTGTTGGTGTTATCCCTTCAGAGAAACCAATAATACTTTGATTACCGATAACTAAAAAGGGGACACCATTGGATTGGACTTGCAAACTTTTACCAACTTTTTGTAGTAAAAGATTGTTTTCATTGTGATAATAAATTTCGTATTCTGTCAGGTTTAATTGCGGATATTTATCTTTAATGGAATTGAAATATACTCGTTCTTTGGCACAGTGGGGACAGCCCTCACCATAAAATAGATGCGCATAAACTGGTTCAACAGCCTGAGCCGGTTTAATCATTAATAAACATAAAACGCTTACTATAAAAAACTGAAGAAAGTGTTTCATGAAAAATTCCTATTTATCTTTATTTTCATAAATAATTTTAAGCAATGTTTCTTTTTCAATTTCTCCACTTAAACGCAAAAACTCTTTTCCGTCTTGATCGAGAAAGATAAATACAGGTAATACACCGCTATCAATCTGATACTTTTCCAACACCTCTTTGCTTGCGTCAAAGTCAAAATATTGTGTTTTTAACCAAGGATTTTCTTTTTCAATCTCAGCCCATCGAGGGCGCATAACTAAGCAACCATTACACCAAACGGCACCAATTTTTAGAACATTCATGTTTGAACTCCTTATCTACTAATTGGTAACCCCACGGTTACCCAAGCGTTGTATCCTCCTAATAATTCCGTAACGTCTTCAAACCCTTTACTCTGCATGATTTGTAAGGCAGTGCTCGATCGTTTGCCAGTTCGACAATAGACAAGATACTTCCCTTTTTTATCGAGCGTATCTAAGTAATCTAAAAAAACTTGCGTTTGATTATAGTCAATTTGTTTGGAATTTTTTATGTGTCCTGCATCATATTCTTCTTGTGTTCGAATATCTAAAAGCACATAGTTACCAGAATTTAGTGAATCACTAAATTGTTGTGGAGAAAGACTTAAGACTTGCTGAGTGATTCCTTGTACTTGAGGATTATTCGTGTTTTTTGACTTACTTGATATAGCATTTCCAGCTAAAAATGCGACAACTATCAAACCACCAATAATGAGTGTATTTTTCATATGTCTATATGATACCGATAAATCTTATGACGCATATGTTCTAGCTGCATCATTTGCTCTGGAGTGAGATGTTCAAAGTAACGGATCATGGGTCGAATTGAGTTGCCGTGGCAAACTAATAAAACATTGATTTGTTCTCGTTTCATTCGATCAGTTAGTTCGCTGAGGAATGGTAAAACGCGTTTCTCAACATCTTGGAGACTCTCTCCATTGGGTGGGGCTATATCATAGGAACGGTGATAGATGGGGTATAGATCGGGATGATCTGTGGCATATTGATCTTTACTTTGGCCTGACAGATCACCGTAGTCTCGTTCAATGATTCGATCATCTGATTCAACTTTACAGTTAGGATGATATTTGAGGATATATTCCAAAGTTTCTTGGGTTCGGATAAGTGAAGTGTGGATAGCTACATCAATTTGTTCGTTTTTTAGTTCTTCGGCAATTTCTATGGCATGATCAATACCATTTTGAGTTAATGGTGAGTCAAGTCTTCCTGTAAAGACGTGTTGAGCGTTAAAACAAGACTCGCAATGAGTAACAATATATAAATTATGTTTCATCGATTGATTTTTCTATTCGAATTGCCTTGCCCGTGATAATAGCGTTGGCAATCTTTTTGTACGCTGTATTCAAGATTCTGCCAAAAGTCGGTTGTGAGACTTGCATCTTTACCGCTGCCTCAATTTGTTCCAAATCATCAACATCATGAAGTTTCAAAGCTTCAACCTCATCGGGTAAAAGAGTTACTTCTTCTAGATCATGAAGTGGAACTCCTTTTGGTTTGAAGTACGTTATATTCGGTGAAAAACTCATACACCGATGGTTTTTTGGTCTCGTCATCTTGTTACTTTCTAATATAATATGTAAATCCCTACCTTATCAGTCAATCTCAAATGAGATAAGGCAGGGATTTTTGTTACTCTACCTTCTTAAGTGATTGTAAAGCTTTTTCAGTATCTTCAAGCTCTTCATGTAATGCTTGACGATAGGCTTCAAAATCCTTAATCTGCTCTTCTTTAGTCATGGGTGCTCCCCAACCAAAATATCGTCCCAATCCATGACGACATCCTCGTTTTGTACCAATCCCTCTACCGCATGGGCCAAAACCTCGTCCTGATAGAGGACCCATTCCTAGAGGTCCGGTCATATCACCTGCTGGCATATGCTTCACCTCCGATCAATAATATAATGAATATATATTCATATTACATAACATATTAATGTTTGTCAATTTCACTTCGTGGAATACTTTTCTGGATCACTTACAATGAAAGCATGAATGTTGTTTATGCTTTGAGTTTGTCGTTTTTTGCAGGGATTAGTACTGTGTTAGGTGGACTGTTTTATAGTTATTTTAAAACGGGCAATACCCGCTATTTTTCTTATTTTTTAGGCCTGTCTGCTGGAGCAATGATAGCCATTTCTCTGTGCGATTTAATGCCTACTTCTATTCATGACATTGGAATACAACCAGCGATTGGATTAATGCTGGTGGGGGTGCTGATTGGAAAAATAGTCGATTTTGTTATTCCTCATCACATTACTGCCCCCTTTGTATGCACAACGAAAATGAAGAAAATGATGTCAACAGGAATAGCCATGAGTATTGGCATGATTATTCACAATTTCCCTGAAGGTATGGCGGTATTTATGGCTAGTCTCCACCATGCACAATTTGGATTGATATTAGCGGTGGCGACTGCAATTCATAACATTCCTGAAGGACTAGCAATTGCTGCTCCCATTCTTTGTGCAACCCGCAACCGACAAACAGCCATCAAATACACGGTGGTTGCAGGTCTTGCTGAACCGTTTGGAGCTGTGATGACATATTTACTGTTGAGACCGTTTCTATCAGCCACAGTCTTGGCTGGATCGTTTGCCGTGGTGGCAGGCATTATGTTGTTTATTAGTATTGATGAGTTGATTCCGTGGTGTTTTAGGGACGGGCATTATTTTCAAGCATTGGCAGGAATAGCAAGTGGGGCAATTGTCTTAATGTTTAGTTTGTTCTTACTGGCGAGGTAAAAGCGTTAGAGCTTGTTTAATGGCGTTTTCTGTATTGGGACTCAGCGGCAAATCTTTTACGTTATTTCTATTTACCCAGATTGGTGTTGTTTCATCGTTTTTGGGTCGTAACTCACCTGAATATTCACGACATAAAAATACTATCCAGGACATGAGCACTTTTTCTCCGGTTTTCCGGGTTAATTCTGCAAGGTAATGTTGAGGCAATTCCGTCACTTCTTTTGCCTCTAAACCTGTTTCTTCTCGTAATTCTCGCCGCGCAGCTATTTCGTTTGTTTCTCCTGAATCTACCCGACCTGCCGGAAGTCCATGCACCCCATCAATATGTTGTGAGCCAGCATTGTTTCTCACGAGAAGTACTTCTTCATTGCGGAATACGACAACCCCGACAGTAGGAATGGCTTCAACTGGCATTTAGAATCTCCGTAAAGTTTAAATTTTGATGATTAAGATAAGTGATTCCAACTTGATGAGCAGGCAACGTGTTTTTGGGAATGTCTTTGGGATGATAAAAAATCCATTCAACGCATTTATCTGGTTCGCGTAATTCAATTTCTCCTTCGTAATCTGTGCAAAGAAAAGCAAAGTGGATGAAGTTGCGCTCGTCTTGCAGCTCTCGTATAACGCCTACATATTTAAGCGACTTGGCAGTAAGACCTGTTTCTTCAAGCAATTCTCTTTTGGAACAGTCTTCCAAAGACTCTGTCAGTTCTAATCTTCCACCCGGGCAACCGAATAATCCTGCCTTGTAAGAATTCTTGCGCTTGCCTAATAAAACTTGTTTTTGGGAATTTACGACGATTACGAATGCACCAATTGGCTGTTGAGACATAGTTGTATGTTATCAGATGAGCGAGAGCATAAGACAATCTTGGGACTTATCTTCTTTAAAAACAAACCCCCCTGAATTATCTAACTAATGGGATAATTTTTTATTAAAAAATTCAACGATTTCTTTTGCTAAGGGACTTAAATTCAGTTTTTTTCCTTCATTTTTTTTATCCATCAACACCCAGCGTTTTCCTTCTCGTATCTTTAGGTTTTCAATATTTATATTTCTAGCAATAAAAATATAACAATTTACGTTATCATCATGATCGTTTATTGGTTTATGAAAAACCTTCAATAACTCAATATCGTCGAGCACGAGTGATAATTCTTCATTTATTTCGCGTAAAGCTGCTTGTTTGGGGGATTCATCCTCTTCCACCTTTCCACCAAACGTAGTAATCATCCCAGGATATACAATTCCAGGAATATTGTCCTTTTGTTGTAGGATCAGTTTGTTGTTTGGAGTAATCAATAAAATGCCCGCATATGCCATGACACAATTATACTTAATGCAAAGATAATAAAGTCGATTTCTGATTCTTTATAGGGTTGTTTGCGGAGACGGTGGGATTTGAACCCACGAATCCCTTAACGGGATACGGTTTAGCGAACCGTCGCAGTTGACCGCTGTGCCACGTCTCCATACACTCTTTTGTGATGGGGTTAGTTTATCAAGAAGACTTCAAAATATAAAATGCATTTGCCAGGATGGTTAC
>CAYXVT010000069.1:0-226 GCA_964468105.1 Uncultured Candidatus Berkiella sp.
TAGCATTTGGATTCTCTTAGCGGTTTTTGTATTTGTACTGACCATCAAATTGCTGTGTCCTGGGCTTGACGCAGCAAAATTTTTAGATCCCATACTAGCTCAATATAGTGGAATGGGTGCCCTTGTCGCATCTATCGTCGCAATCTATCTTGCTCAAGAATCTGATAAGGAAAAATTTAAGATTGAGTTACATCGACTTGAACGGAATCAGATACAGTACACCTTG
>CAYXVT010000069.1:253-15394 GCA_964468105.1 Uncultured Candidatus Berkiella sp.
ATTAATCTGTCTAAATTCTCAATTCAGCTACTACAAATTCATACCCTTGACAAAAAAGGAAATATTTCAAACAAAATAGAAAAAACGGTACATGATGGATCATATTTTAAACCTGCACCATCTATACAGCTTGAACCAGGAAATTCTATGACTGATTCTTTTCCATTAAGAATAAAGGATTACTCTTTTGTTGTCGTAACATCAACAGGAAGGCGATTTATAAAAAAGATGAAGTTCAAAATTAGTAACTCCATACCCTAGGCCTTGGATACCCGTCTTTCTCAGTTAAATCATCCAAATGCACATACCTTTGCTCATCAGGTCCTGATTGTTTCACCCCAATCCCCTGCATATGAAAATTAGCTGCGTACTGCACCAATAAATAAGCTTCTTTACCACTAATAGCAATATCAACCGCGCGACCTTTGGTATGTGGGCCATTGGAGCCAGTATTGCTAACTTTCTGATTGTATTCAGAACAACGAAAACCTGAACTCACAGGTAATGGAAAGTCCAAGGTTTTTCTTACGGCATGAAGTTTCTGCATGAAATAGGGATCCATATCGATTTTACCGCAACCACATCGGCACTTAAGCTCATCTTCAGAGAAGAATTCCCAGCTCATGCTAATCCACCCCCACTCTTAATTTTGCAGTTGTGTCTCATAAAAAGCCTTAAACTGGACTTCAAGGACCGCAATTCTTTTTTCGAGCTGAGCTGCCCACCAAACGATTGAGATGGCCACTGTTAATCCAGTAATTACATTACTTAAATTAATCCTTTTATCAAAAGCCCAATGCTCACTATTAAAATGTTTCATTTAGTTCTCCATTGTTCAAAGGCATATTCTTGGATCAATAATGGTGATACTTTTATCAATTCACAAAATTGGATAAATGATGAGGAAAAGAACCAACCTCGTGCATTTAGTTTTGTGGTGTTTTCTCGAGGAGAGTTTGCATCTTCCCAGGCTTTGTTCAAAATAGCCCAAAGTAGGTTAACCTCAGGTGCAGCATTGCCGTACCAGTTATTTTGCCAGGGGAATTGAGGTTGTATGGGTTCCAAAAATTTAACGAGGGGGAATTAAGACATAACTATGCATTCTGTAATTAAGAATACCCAAATCATTATACCTCGTCAATAGGTTCTCATAATCGTGACAATAAATGTGTCATCCCTTCTTCATTCCAATCTGCAATTATTAAAAAAGTTTCATGATATCGCACAGCCCAATATTGTTTCCAATTAGAAGGTTTCACGCCACACTGTCTTGCATATTCTGATTGCGTTCGTTTCTTCTTACCTGTTGCATTACAGTAATAGCAAGGTTCATTCAATTTAATACCAGATCCATGGCATTGCTTACATAAAGAGCTTTTCTCAATATCAAAGAGAGCAGTTTTAACTAAAGCATGCAATCGAATTAAATTGTTTCTACAGGGCCAGTCATCTTTTTGCGCTAATTGGAAGATTTCACTCAATAAAAGGGTATGCAATTCATTAGTTACCGTTTTGTCATCACACCAAAGATATCGAAGCAGTAAATATGGTCCTCTCTTTAGACCAGCCAGGCCTGCAGAAATATCTTCAGTCTTTAGAATTGAACCTGTCGTCTGAGATAGGTTTCGTGGGTCAAGAGAAATAGGATTCAGTCTGGCTAGTATCCTTTGGGGTTCTTGCATGTCACATATTCCTTATGTAGTTTGATGTTCATTTAGAGACAATGGCACTAAAACCGGTTTTTTTACTTCTTGCTGGCTTCCTGTAATTACCGCTTGAGCCTTTGCCTTATCACCCAGGAGAACAGGGGGCTCAATAGAATAACCTTGATAGCCATTTTGATGGGCTGCCAAACCAGGAAGAAAGCACGGATACTCTTTAGGCGACTTATGACGATATGAAGCAAATCGGGTTTGAAATTCCTTGGCAACAAACGGCAGCTCTTTGGCTTTTGTTGCACAAAGCTTTATCCAACCACCCATTTCACCAATCACCTGATGAATCACTGGCTCATCAAAGGCAACGCTTTGATAAGGGCCTACTACCCTGATGGCTTGTTCGACCTTGGTCCATGCCTGTAGGCTTTGGGTTTGGCCATCACCTCTTAAAATTCGGAACACGTCAGCAGGCTTTGGCATAAATTGGCCCACATCCGTATCTTGCATATGACTCTCTAACGCCCTAATTACGGAAGCTAAATCATATGACTTTAATATCTCCCAGTAGATCTTTACCATCAAAGGAGAAATCGATTTTCCATAAATTTGTCCAATGCCAATTAGCACTTTGCTAAAGGCTTCACGTTCAGTGACTTCCACAGTTTTCCTCCTCACCTTGAAACCAGGTTTCCAAAGCTTGGTAGCTTTGCTTGGCCTGATGTTCGTTGGCACTAAGTCTCTTAGGGGGATTGCGATAGTTGCCGATAAATCGATCGATTTGATTTGCATCACGTAAGATTACATGTAAGCCATCATAGCGTTCACCTCGCTCATTCGCCCCCATGTTGTGACCGGTGAAGGAGCATCCTGTAATCGCCTGGCATAGTTGATCTACTTCATAGCCTGACTTCAAGGCGCTTTGAATGATGTTCATGCGCTTTTTATCAAGCTTGGCGTGGGGATGGTTCATGATTTTCTTCCAATGAGAAAATACTTCGTCGACTGGTGATTCGACAAAATGATCTTTATCTGTCTCTTTATTTTTCTCTTTTTCTTTCTTGTTCTCTTTCTCTTTGCTTGCAAGGGCCTCTTGAGGCCCTTTCAAGGGATCATCAATCAATTTTTTTCGTTTTGTTTGATATTTTTTTGCCCTCTCAAGCTCCTTAGGAGGGGTTGTCAAATGAAAATCATCTTTATGTTTATGATAGAAAGCCCCTAAGAAGGAGAGGGTGGGTAGCTGTTCATAGTACTTTTGCAATTGAATGACTCTATTATCCATCTTCTTGAGGGAGCCACCGACTTGCTCTATGCCATAATTCAGCAACCAAATGTATTCATGCTCTGGATCGTATTGGCAAAACTTGAGTTGCTCTAATTGATTGATGATTACTTGAACTCTATCTAGAGTAATACCAGTATCACGAGCGATATAAATTAAGGGTATAAAATAGATCCCTAAACTATGACTATGGTGGTTAGTTTGTAAATATAACGCCACGAGGACAGTATCCGGTCCTTCATTTACTAACTCTCTGGTTTGAGCGCTCATCCAAAATTTTGGAGAGAACTTACAAAAATCACGCATTGAAGCTCCAAATACTTAGAATTCTTTCTTGGGAACAAAAAACAAAGTCCCAATTTTGAATGTATCAAAAGTCATCAGATGTGAACCTTTAATATGATGATGCTTTTGAAGATGAGCTTGAATTGCTTCTTCGGTCCTGAGACGCTCATGGATGTAATATCCTTCCATTCGCTTGATTGAGTACCAATGAGAAATCATATTTTCTAAATAACTATCCATGTTAACTCCTTATCTTCGGATACATTAAATTGATGCTTGCTTACTCAGGTGTTCTCTTTTTAATCTTTTGTGCCTTTGAATTAGCTCATCACCTAAATCATAGTTAGGCTTTCTGATTCGCCCTTTTTTTATTTGATTGATATTGGAGTAAGAAGGTTGTGACGCTAAGGACATGCAAAGTTCCTTCTCGGTTATTTCTTCCATCCATAGGATTTCAGTGATTATTGTTGGCCAATCCATGTCTTACTCCTTAATTTAGTCACAGATTAATGAATTTGCGCATTGCATGTCAATGCATAAAAGACTTTACTTTGGACTAAGCTCGCTACATAATGCATTTCAGTATTACTCCATCTACTTAGAGAGCCTTATGGATACCGCTGTAAAAAATAATTTAAAAAAATTAATGCTTGCAGATGGGAAGATCAGTGAAGGGGAGTTATCCCGTAAAACTGGCGTTCCTCAATCCACTATACATAGAATTCTTACGGGCGAGATTAAAGAATCAAAGCCATCAACCCTAAAGCCATTGGCGGGTTACTTTGGTTTAACTCTTGCACAGATCCAAGGTGACGAGCCAATACCAGTTCAACGTCAGACTGAAATTGTTCAGAACATTCAATCGGTAAATAAATCTAATAATTATTTGGGAACGCCTGCACGCTTGCTTCCATTAATCACATGGGAACAAGCTGCAAATTGGAAGAAAGCCTGCAAAAGCTACCAACACGATAGTAATAATGGTTGGGTTGCAACCAATAAGAGTGTTGGCTCATATGCGTTTGGATTAACCATTCAAGGTAACAGCATGACTTCAACAAATGGTCCAAGCTTTGAAGATGGGTGCGAAATTGTTGTTGATCCAGAACGCCAACCTGCTCACCATGACTTTGTTGTAGTGAAGCAATCAGGTAAAGACTCCGCTATATTAAGGCAGCTTAGTGTAGAAGGAGGAGAGTATATTTTATTCCCACTCAATCCCCGTTATCCTGTAATGTCTTTAAAAGATCCTAAAGATATTTGCGGTGTTGTTTGCCAACTCCTTGCTAACTTTTAATGCATTGACTCATTGATTAAAGTAATTTAATCTTACCTTCAATATCTCATCCTACACCAACAGGGACGGCAAGATATGGATGTTAAATATATGAAACAGTGCTTAACTGAAAAAGAAGCTGCGCATTATATTGGAATGAGTGTAGCTTTTTTGAAGAAGGACCGATGTGAGGGGAAGATTGGAAATCGTATAGTTGGACCAAGATTTTTAAAAATCGGCAAAAGCGTGCGTTATTTGAAAGAAGAGCTTGATAATTGGTTAAAAGAAATGGCGAATAAAAATGCAAAATTTTGAAATTCTTAACTTGAACACCTTGTTTTATTGCATTCATCCACTATCTTAAGCAGGCTATTTTTGTACCCTCAGTCCAAAAAAATTATCGAATAACTAAAGTTATTTTTTGCTAATCACAACATCGTTAATCCATCTTGATTTTTTAAAACAAATGCTATGCAGAAAGTAATGGATCAAAACTATGTGAGTTAAATATAATTCGTTGATCATTTCTTGTTGTCAATACTTTCCTATATTTACCAAAGTACCAACCGCCACGTGCTTTACTGTTATAAAAATCGACGGTTTCTTGTGTTTCATACATGTATGATTTGTCAGAGATCACTACAAACATTGGATGACATGCATAGTCATCAAATAATTCGGTGCAAACCCCGTTTTCTCTGCCATGATGAGAAGCAACAAGAATATCAGTATTTTTTACCACGTCTTGAAATTCTGGCTGTCTTAGTAAAGCCATCCACCCTTTTTTTTCCAAATCACCCGGAAATAAATAATTCAAACCATTTACTTGAACAGACAACACCAAGCTTAAATTATTCGTATCAGCAAATTCAGGATAGCTATTGTAAAAGGCACGAATTGAGGGTAAACCATAGGCTGGAATGCAATTGTATGTTGGCAAGATAGACAGGTATTTCTGTAATCCTGGTCCAATACCAAATTTTTTAATTGAGCATATTTGTGGTTGGTTTAACGTTGGATTTCGTATTAAAGTTTCAATGTACACATTGTCACTTAAATTTGGAAACCCACTAAGATGATCCTCATCACAGTTTGTAATCGCCAAATAGTCAAGCCTAGGACGATAGTATTGACTTAAAAAATCACCTGGAAACCATCTTTTCGTGTCATTATGTCCACAATCGATCATCATAACTTTGCTACCTATAGTTAACAAAGCGCACGCACCATGCTCGACATCAAAAATCTGTACAGTCATTTTTCACCTCAACTGCTTGCTAATGCAAGTACATTTTTAACTAAACTATTTCCAGCATTTCTAGCTGCAACCATAAACACTAAGTATTCGATTCCCAGTCCAGCTATTGCTAAAAAAGTATCAGTTAATTCTGCTCTACCCAAAAAAAATAAAACAACTGAAAGCAACATGTACAGTAAGGGAATTAAGATTAACTCTCGATAACGCAAATAGTTTTTATGTGCATCAAGGACGGGTTTTGCTGATGCATATTCTTTATATAAGCTGTACCATTTTTGGTTTTGCTCTTTGGGAGCTGAAGGTAAGATGCCATACTTTCTTTTTAATTTTTTTGCATCAACTCTTGCATCACTTGACATATGCAATGTGAAAGCACGATGGCCTGGGATAATATTGTTAAGCTGCCAGAACACAAGTATCTCTTTTATTCTTTTGGAAACAACCCATGATAATGTGGTCAAAATGATAGTCATCACCACATTAATACAAGTTAAGAAAACCTTAGGTGAACTTGATAAGCTCGGAATGGGATTATATAAATTCGCTAGTGTTATGTCAGAAAAGTAGCAAACAAAAATTACATTCAGTAATGAAACAATTACGCATGAAGGTATGATTTGTGTCTTAAGTGAAAACGAAATCAAGGTAAGCACCTCATGAAGATATTATGAACAGAATTTTGTGCTATTTTGAAAATACTGTCAACTCGGAAAAATACCATCTTGCAAGGATTCAATCCAGAACAAAGGTTAGAACATTTTTTTCATTTAACATACAATAGAACAAGCTAAATCAAAAAAAGCAGAGTATAAACAAGTCAGAGAATAGTTAGTCGTTATTATTAATACATGGGTGAGATAGTTTTGAAACTTTCAAATATGCATTACGTTCAAGAAAAAATTCTTCAGCTAATCGAAGAAAAGTCTGATGAAAAATTAACAATCAGAAAGATACAGTTTGAGCTTGGTCTATCTTCAACTAGTATTGTTTCTCATCATTTAACTCAACTAGAAATAAAAGGATATCTTAAACGCTGTAAACCAAATGTTCGCGAATATCAAATACTCACTTCCCCTGAAAAAAAACTAGCCTATTTGAAATTTTATGGCTTAGCGCAATGTGGAAAATTTGGCAAAATTTTAGATGACAATAGTTCTGAAACTTTACCTATTCCTACTAAATTGTTAAGTTTCCCATCATCAGAAGCTTTTATAGTAAAGGCAAAAGGTGACTCAATGTCACCCCGAATAAATGATGGGGATTTAGTAATTGCTCGAAATCCGTTTAGTTTTGTAAAAGGAGGAATTTACATTTGTGTAAATAATGACGAAGCAATGATCAAAAAAGTTTTAAAAGATAATGCAGGAAATTTAATCTTATCATCACTCAATCCAAAATTTGATCCATTTTTAGCTGCACCAGATTTTAGAATAGTTGGCGAAGTTAAAGTGATTATATCTGACAAAATAACTTAACAATTTATTAAAATTACAGAAGATTTCTTCCAGCCTTAAATTTACGCTTTGATGATGAATGATGTGTTTTTTTCTGAAATTACCTTGAACTAGCGCTTCAGGATGTGTTGATGTGGTTACTGGGTTTTGCTTTGGTAAACCAAATAGGTAACCTATCGATGCTGATTTTTGATACCTGCAGCTTAAACTGTAGCTACAAACAAAAATCAATCAATCCAAGAATAATATCTTGAGTTTCTTTTCATCAAGGGGCCTTTGTTGTATCGTCTGTTTTAACAAAAAAATGATTGATTCAGCTGAAAAATCAATAGGTGTAGGTGCTTTGATTGTATTATCCTAATTCCAAAGTTGGGAGTAGTTTATACAAGAACATGGATATCTTTTGATTCAAAAATGCCTATATACACGTGATTTTTAGTTATTTGTAAATTTTAGCGAGACTTTATACGAGTTTCGTAATTTTTTTTGGTAACAACTACTGGTTACCAGAAACCAAATAAATGTAATAAGTAAATTTTGATGACCAAACACTTAATTGAAGCATACCCTGAAATCGCTAAAGATTGGGATTACGCAAAAAATCAAGAACTAAACCCTCTTGAGGTTTTTGCACATTCGAAAGAAAGTGTTTGGTGGACTTGTGAAAAGGCCCATAAATACCAGGTTTCAGTATACAGTAGAGTTAGAAGTAAGGGTTGTAAGTTCTGCCTTCGTCATGAGTATTCTTCTAAGTCCAATACTACAAAGTTAAATAACTCTCAATCATTAGCTAAACACTCTCCTGAATTAATAACTGAGTGGAATTATTCAAAAAACTTACAAGTAAACCCCGAGACAGTTTCATTTGGTAGTAACAAGAAAGTTTGGTGGAAATGCTCTAAAGGCCATGAATGGGAGGTTTCACCTAAGGTAAGGACAAGAGGAAGCAATTGCCCTGAGTGCGGCAGAGTTGAGCAAGGTAAAAAAACAAGAGCAAGAAGCCTTGTCAAGGCAGGACGGTCTTTAGCTGAGGCGCATCCAATGTTAGTGTCTGAGTGGGACTATGATAATAATTTGTTATCCCCCCAGGAATTGCCCCCTAGAAGCAATTATCGAGCCTCGTGGATTTGTAAGTTTGGACACCGGTGGGAGGCAACCGTTGATAATCGTGCTGGTAATAAATCAAATTGCCCCGAATGTAATCCTCAATCCTCAAGGTTAGAAATTTACTTACTCTGCGAAATACGCTCTATTTTTCCAAAGAGTCAGTGGCGCAGTCTACATGAAGGTGTTGAATGTGATATTTACATACCAGAAAAAAAACTTGGTATAGAAGTTGATGGGCAATATTGGCACGCCAAAAAACTTCATAAAGACACGGAGAAGACAAAATTTTTCATCGATAAGGGTATTCATATCGCAAGAGTTAGAGATAATACCTTGCCTGATATAGAGGGGCAAGTAATCAAATTTAGTCGAAATGAGCCGCTACAGGATATAACAAATAAACTTTTATCAGTATTAGCTCAAAGTGTTAATGAGTTTTATGCTTACCCAGGTACTCAGCAAAGGGAGTCTGAATTTACAGAGATGGTTGCAAGACTTCCTGCTCCACCAGATGGTGAAACGCTTAAGGACACACATCCTGAGATAACAAAAGAATGGTGTTATGAGAAAAACGGCGTCTTAACTCCTGAGTTATTCTCCAAAGGGTCTAATCAGAAATTCTGGTGGAAATGTAAATATGGTCATTATTGGCAGTCAGCGATCAACAATAGAGTTAGTAGAAATTCTGGATGCCCTGATTGCTATTTGACCACTCTTTCAGAAAGGAGCCGAAAATCAAGATTGAAAAAGACTAAATCTTTAATACAAGCAAATCCCTCCTATTTAATAATGTATGATCTGAAAAAAAATGAACTACCACCTTCTGAAATAGCCGTTAAAAGTAATATTGATATTTGGTGGCGTTGCCAGTTCGGTCACAGCTTTAGAAAAAAGCCAATTTATATGGCAGACAATCATGATTGCCCAATTTGTAACACTCTACCTATTATGTTCCCTGAAATAGCTGCTGAATGGAATTTCGAAAAGAATCAGAGGCTAGATCCTTCTAAATTACATGCAGGTAGTGGGGTTAAAGTTTGGTGGAAATGCAAAAAAGATCACGAGTGGGAAGCAACTATTAGCATGCGAACTAATGCGGGAACTGGTTGCCCACATTGTTATAACGAAAACAGATCAAACTTGTACAGGAAGCTGTCATCAAAGCGCAGTGGCTCTTTGTTGGATTTTAATCCAGAGTATTTATCAGAATGGGATTTTGAAAAAAACAAAGAATTTACTCCCGATGCTGTTACAGCTAAAAGTAGAATGAAAGTTTGGTGGAAGTGCAAAAATGGGCATTCTTATATACAGGCAATAGCTTCCAAGTATAGAGGTTCTGGTTGCCCAAAGTGTATGAAAGCGATATGGGCAGAAAATATTAGATTAATTCGTCTTAAAAAGTCTGGAAGTCTACAAGATTATTGTCTAGAAATTACAAGTCATTGGCACTCAGATAAAAATGGTGATTTGACACCGCAATTGGTGAGTTCAGGGTCAAGTAAAATTGCATGGTGGAAGTGCGTTAAAGGGCATGAATGGGCATTAAGTATTAGCACATTGACTGAGAAAAGAAGGTCATTCATTTGTCCTGTATGTAAAAATTTAAAATCAAATTAATAGATACGTTAGAGCATGGAGAACTATTTAATTTGAATTTCTTTCATCAAATAATGAAATAAGAAATCTAAAGATGGTGTTCTTTTTTTAGACCAAAGTCGCCACAGCTCTTTCTGTTCTGGTGCCAAATGTGCGTACCTCAGAGTCATTTCAAAATTTGTATATCTTATTAATTTTTGAATCGTCCCATTGATCAGCAAAGGGAAAGTATTCATAAAGTAATTCTAGGGGGGGGGCGGCTGGGTGAATTAACAGCTTTAATTTGAAACTAATATCATAAGTTGCTTGTCTGATACATATTCATGCGTTTTTTGTAGTAAAATTATGAACTCAATTAGAGATAAAATCCCCGATTTGTCTGATGACTTAGTGAATTCATTCATTGAGGTTAAGCTTCAACTATATTTAATTCTTAAAAAAGTAGTTCCAAGTGAAATAATTAACCTTGAGCATAACAATCCATTTTTTGATCAAAATATAGATTATTTAGATAAGTATTTTGAGGGTAAAGAAGAATTAAACCAAAGTTTAAATGAATGCAAATTAATTAAACAGAAATTAAATTCAATACGTGAACAGATCTTATCTGCTAATAATAATCCACTTCTTTCAGCCCAATTTAATCGTGCGCAAAATTACGAAATTGCAAATCCCCTAATAAGAGAAATACTAGCTGAACTTTTTAATATATATGGTGTAATTGTTATCAATTGTTTACCTCCAAAATCTGAAAGTCAAATATTTCCTGAATCAGTTGATATGATAATTGATTTTTATAAACTAGTTTGTTCAAAGGACGCGTATAGCTGTTGCGCCATTGTTAAAAGATTAGCTAGATTTGACATACCATTTGTAGATATGCCAAGAGATCCTGAAAAAATTAATATCATAAACCATCCATCATTTTTAACCTGGTTTGAAAATTGGGTGGGATATGAAAGTTATGAAGATAAAGCCAGTATGATGAGTTTATCTGTTTTATTTGTGATAATATCAGTTTATTTAGGAGGATGGGCGTACCTTGCGATTAAATATTTCTTTTTAAATTATAAGTATACTTCTGGAACATTTGATCAAAATATTTTATACACACTTATATCAGCAACATTAATATTTGGTTTGTTGTATCTCATAACTGCGGGATTGGAAAATACTTATTTTTTTGTGAGAGGTTTAATTTATAAATATATCATCAAATCAAATCATTATTGGGAAATATCTGAAATTCCTATTTATACACGTAATGGTTCGAATCATGTGTTTCATGGAATTCTATCGGTGTATGGTAATAGCAAAAAAAATGAACTACGAATATTGGTTAATGATGGCAAAATGACCCAGTCTTCGAGGTACGAATTTGTTTCAGGAAACAAATTAATATGTGATGATATGAAAGATATTGAATGTTTCCCTTATACTAGAGGTAAGCTTAAAATTGAAATCAATTTTAATAATTTGATTATTTGGATTGATACTGGAAACTGGTCCTATTATGCAAAATTCTGGGAAATAAAAACTCTACCTTCTAACATTGAGAAATTACTAAAATTAAAATAGTTTTGTTTTATTTTACATAATTCTAAATTATACATTGAGACTTTCAACCGCATTTATTTTCTGCTCTGGTGCTAGATGTGCGTATCTTAGAGTCATCTCCAAATTAGTATGACCTAGTAACTCGCGAACAGTATTTAAAGGTATTCCATTCATTACTAAGCGACTAGCAAAATGATGTCTCATATCATGCCATCGAAAATTATTTATCTTTGCCTCTTTTCGGAGATTATCCCAAGATGTTTGCACGTTATCAAATTTCCCACCATCTTTAGCAGGGAACACCATTTTGTTACCTAACGATTTCATATTGAGCCAATGGTGCAGAGCTTCGAAAGCCTCTCGATTAAGTGGAATATGACGAGTATATGATTTTCTTTTTCCGCGCATTACTAATGCCAAACTCTTTCTTTCAAAGTCGATATCATCCCACTGCAAGCGAAACAATTCACCTCGTCTAGCCCCAGTATTGATAGAAAGCAAAACTAGGGGTTTGAGATGATCAACAAATGGTACATCATTTAAAGTAGGGTATAACTCATATCCTCGTTCAGCACGCCAGAGATTACCATTTTCACGTTCCTTTCGAAGCCTTGCTTCACGTTCGTCTAAAGCGATTCGAAGACGTTTTTCTTCATCATCGCTTAAATATCGAATATTTGGGGATCGATCGATTTTTAGTTGTTTAAATTTTCCCAACGGGTGGATATCAATCACGTTCCATTCTAGGGCTTTGGTTAATACTGACCTCAATGCAGCAACATTTCTATTAACAGTTGCTGGTGCATGGCCAGCTTTAAGACATTGAGAGCGCCATTTTTCAACTCTAAGTGAGTTAACTTCTAATAAGGGCAAATCAAGGAATTCTTTGAAGCGGTATAATTTTTGTATTTGATCATCGGACCATTGATGGTGAGATTCCGACCAAACTTTATATTCATTTTCAATAAACTGCTTCAGGGTAGGTATTTCACAATGATTGTTAGCTTTTGGATCTAAACCAAGCGATACCTGTCCTAATATCTTTTTGGCCTCCTCTCGGGCTTGAGCTACAGATAGTATGCCAACCTTACCGATAGCAAAACGATCTCTTTTACCGCTTGAAAGGGTATACCTTAGACAATAAACTTTTAATCCACTGGGATTAACTCTAACGACAAATCCAGGAAGTTGATCATCGGTAATATCGTAAATCTTATTTTGAACTTCCAACCCTGCCACTAAGTTCGCAGTTATTCGCTTTTTCATTCTTCAATAGCCGCCTGATAGCCACAACTGATTATTTCAGGAAAGCCTTTGTAACAAAATTGGAAACTTAAGTAAAGAATAACATATTGTTATTTAAAGGATTTTTGGATATCAAAGTCTATGGTGGGATACTAAAAAATAATAGCTGCAAACACTCATAATGCTGAGGTCGGTGGTTCGAGTCCACCCATAGCCACCAATAAAATCAAAGACTTACCAAAATCAATAATAAAGACTTTGAATTACAGGGCCCATACAGGGCCCAGCAGAATACAATTTATAAAATTCAGAATTAAAATTTTTTTGAAAATAAATTCGAACTTGAAGTGAATTATCGAAGTTTGCTTCAGTGTATATGCTTCATTGTGGTGGGATTCTATTCAAATAGGTCATAATTCCATCGAATGGCATTGCCTATTATCATAAGAAGGGTGTGGTCTTGAAGGCCTAGAAACTTGTCATAGGAATAGATCTTGAGCTCACCACGATCATCGACAAGAATATGTCCATTCTTATCGCATTTGGTTATATCTACCAAACAATCTATATAACAATTGCGCTCATCCCATCTGACATTAGCGAACCACAGATGAGATTTGGAATACTTCATGTTTAACTTCCTTGTTACTAACTTCTCATTATTAACAGGATCGATAAACTGCATCGTCCCAAGTCATTACCCTGAAAAGTATATTTATACTTTTTAACCATATCAATAGATTATTTATCTTTAAGTCTATTTATATCAGTGATATGATTCTTAAATAGAAAGGGATGGTTGGTAATCTACCTATCTTTTATGCAAGGAAGTACTCTGTGTTTTTAGCCTCGGCAAAACCAAAAATTCTTTTATTAGATGATGATTCTTCTTTTCTTGATGTAGCATCTTATTATCTAGAAAAGAGGCTTGAAAAAACGGCCATCGTTTCAAAATTTAATACATCTAAAAGCTTTTTAGCCCATATACATGAACATTGTTATTTACCCGAAACTGCACACGATATTATCCGTGAGTTCTATGCAGGCGAATTATCTAAGACCAATATAGAGCAAGCATTAAGGGATATGGCCGAGTTACCGGCAATACTTATAATAGATCATCATTTACGAAATGAATCCACAAATGGAATTGAACTTAGTAAAACAATCCGTGAGTTTGTTGCTAATCCGTTTATTATATTACTAACAGCAGAAGTAGAGACAAATAAAGCCATAGACCTACATAACAATCAAATTATAGATGTCTTTGTTAGAAAAGATGATCCAAATCCTATGGACGTTATTTATTATCATATTACTAAGCATATTGCTAAACAGAATATTGAATACAAAGTTAATTCATATGATGCTTTTGGTTTTGATACAATTTTAGATGATCTTTCATATATGAAAACAAGTTGTGAGCTGTTAAATGATCTTTCATATAAATCTTTTCTAACAATATCAGCTAAAGGTGATATCGCTGTATTAGATGTGAACGACCAAATTAACTATTATACCTATAGCAACAAGGTGTTTAGTCACAATGGATGATCTATGCATCTTAAAAGAAAAACTTAATCTTAAAACCCCAGCAGAACGCCTTAAGTATTTGCGCCAGAAAGTGATTAAGAAAAATCAAACTCAATTTTGTCAGGATGGGATTATCAGATCGGGCACTCTTAAATCTGTCGAGACAGAAAAGCTGAAAATAAGTCCACGCATTGCAGAAAGGCTTGTCCATAAATTTCGTCTTGAGGGTATCGTTTGCAACGAAAAATTGTTTCTCGAGCCTAACAGCAACTGTGAAATAACCTTTGATGACACTCGTGAAAAAATTATAGGCCCCACATCGAATCTTGAAGAAATTAGAAAAAAGCTATCTTCTCTTACACCAATTCAAATTGATAAAGATTTATGCCCAACTATTGCACCTAATGGAGCAACTGCTTTAGCTAGAGAACTTAGAGAAGATGATTTAGCTCATCTTAAACGTACACTGTGCCTTGTACATGGTACTAAAATATTTGTATCCTTCTTAACTTATGAAAATAATGAAATTCTTTCTGAATGTAACGGTAAAACTGAGCGTTTTCCTACAAATATTATTCATTTTTGTGGGATGTACGCCATTGAAATCCTATACTTCAATCCATGATAATCGCTCTTCAACAGGGAGTAAGAACGTGCAAGAAAAAACTCAAATTACCCATTCTGATTTGGTGGGAACATGGAAGCTGATCGACTTTAAAATCACCCAGCCTGATGGGAAAACGAAAGATTGGGGTCCTAAACCAAATGGCATCCTTATTTACGATGAAACAGGACATATGTCTACTTCAATCAACTCAGGGTTAGAGGCAGAAGCTGCTGCAAAAGATTTAGATAAAAATATCCTGTTTTATGCAGGCACCTATAAAATTATC
>CAYXVT010000070.1:0-11322 GCA_964468105.1 Uncultured Candidatus Berkiella sp.
TTTGGGGCACCTGAGCAAGCCGTCTTAGCTCATGCTCTCGGTAGTGGGCGACCGCAAACGAATCAACATGAATGGCATTTATTTAAACAACATCGTGCTGTTAGTGGGCATGCTTTCTATGGTGCTATCCCCCTAATCAACATCGCTAAACAATCAACACAACCTGTATTGAAGTTTACTTTTTATGGATTATCCGTTTTACCTGGACTTGCAAGAATTAATTCGGATAAACATTATTTGTCACAAGTTTGGTTAGGATGGTGGCTAGCCTTTAGTGCAGCAAACGCTGTTTGGGAAACAGATATAGTTAGCAAAAAACCACATAAACTAACTTTGCATATGGCACCAATAGACAACGGAATTTATTTAGGACTGCAAGCAAAACTTTGATATAGTAATGATCTCTTTTCCCCTAGTTGATAAAAAGGATAGATCCATGAAACGTGCATTTGCTACCCTGGCTACGGCAAGTATTTGTTTATTAGTCCAAAGTGCGTGGGCAGCGGACAACCAAGGTACACAACTCAAAGATAAAAAAGATAAAATCAGCTATAGCATCGGGGTTGATGTTGGCAAGAGCATTCAAAAGCAAAAAATTGATATCAATCCAGAACCTTTTATGGCTGGTTTCAAAGATGGTCAAGCAGACAAACCTACATTAATGACTGATGAAGAAATTCGTCAAACATTAATGGCTTTACAAACTGAAATGTTAGAAAAGCAAAAAACAGATATGAAAGAAGCTGCAACAAAAAATCTAGCTGAAGGTCAAAAATTCCTAGACGATAATAAAAAGAAGAAAGACATTGTTACCACAGCAAGTGGTCTTCAATACCGCATTATCAAAGAAGGTAAAGGCGATTCACCAAAAGCAACTGATGTTGTCACCACCCATTATCGTGGCAAATTGATCAACGGAAAAGAATTTGACAACTCCTACAACCGTGGCGAGCCAGTTAAATTTGCTGTTAACGGCGTGATCCCAGGTTGGACTGAAGCGCTACAATTGATGAAACCAGGCGCTAAGTGGGAACTCTTTATTCCTTCCAAATTAGCTTATGGCGAAAATGGCGTTGGTCAAATCATTGGACCAAACTCAGCTTTAGTATTTGAAGTTGAATTGTTAACCGTTGAAAAAGGTGACAAAGCTAAGACTGAAAAAACCTCAACAACTGATAAGCACAGCAAAACAACAACAACCACCAAAAAGGGTTAATGTTGATTTGAATTAAAAGGGCGCATCTAGCGCCCTTTTTTTTGTACGATATTTAACGAATGGTTGTTGTAGGGTGGACAAAGCTTTTAGCGTGTCCACCTTCTTAGCTTCGAATCGGTGGGCACGCTAAAAGCTTTGCCCACCCTACTTATTGGTTGGGAAATTCAGGATCGCCCTCTTAAATCCCCTACTCGGCGGATAAGGTCCTATCCACATTCTAAGCAACATATTAAAAAAGGATTTTGCATGCGGCCAGTGGTACTGAATCTCATCGTTAAAGACCATGAGTACGCCATTCTTTGGCGAATAATAAAATGCCAGCACATCTCCGGCGTTCATTGTTTGTGTGAGGGCACCAATAAGTTCCATTATGCGTGTTCTATCTAATCTTTTATTATCCCAGCCCCCATTATTCACTAAGATAGATTCCGTGAATGCTTTGCTCAGCATTTGGGGAGTGATGTCGTCACGGACAAAATAAAACATCATGGCAAGTGGTTCATCGTTAAGGATTAACATTTCGGCGCGTTTTTCGATATGGGGTGTATATAAAGCAGCGACATAGGTTTCTTGTCCCCACATAGTCACAACTGCATGCCCATTTAAGCTTAGCTTTTCTTGGGTCTGCTTTAAAGTTACCTCACTTGGCAATGCGACCCCTAAACTCATCGAGTAGCTTTCTGCAGGATAAGCAGGTGTTAACCAAGCGCATAAAAGGGGTATGAGTAGTAATCTTCTAATCACGACGTAACTTATCTGTTGCAGCAATAGGGGTTGGATAACGATTAACAATCCAATAGGAAGAAATAATAAAGGTAATAATGGTGGAGACCTGTATTAATGAATATGCCGATTGACTAATAAGGCCGTTCTTCTCTGCCGAATAACCTACCAATAAAGAAAATTCACTGATTTGACCTATTCTGACCCCTACTTCCCATGCAGCAGATTTAACCGGCAATATCTTTGAGAGCAATGGCCTAAACACAAGTGGTTTTATTACCAAGACTAATCCAGCCAGAATCAGCGCCAACAGCCATACTTCTGAAAGAATTGCTAAATCAATTTTGGCGCCTAATGAAAAGAAAAATAAAATCAAGAAAAAATCTCTTAAAGGACGCAAACTTTCCGCAATAAATCGTGACACGGGGCTTTGGGCAATAGAAATCCCAGCTATAAAGGCACCTATCTCAAAAGATAACTTCATAAATTCTGCAAGTTGGCCTAATCCTAAACACCAGCCAATAGCAACTAAAAACATATATTCATGTATACGACTGAAACGTTGAATAATCTTTATCAAAACATAACGTTCAGCCAGAAAGGCAAACAAAATGAGTGCAGGCAAAGCAATAACAACTCGCCCTAATTCCGCTAAATGCAAGCCGCCATCATTGCCTGCATGGAGCAATAATAATACAAATATTGCAATGATATCCTGCAATAACAAAATACTAATGACAATTTCACCAATGCGTTGGTGATGAAGTACCGTAGTGGGTAATAACTTCAATCCAATAATGGTACTTGAAAACATCATGGCGGCGCCTATCACCATGGCATCTATTTGTGAGAAAGAAGCGGCGATTGCAACCGAATATCCAACAATCGAAAAGATGAAAGAACTCACCAAAGTAATGATGGTTGCCTGGCGAAGCATTTTTAATAAATTTTGTGGCTGTAAATTTAGCCCTAATAAAAATAGGAGGAAAATGATGCCAATATCACCAATATCTTTCAGAATGATGGGATCCGAAATGAGTTTCATCCCGCCTGGACCAATCAGAACCCCAAGAATAATGTAGGCAACCAACAATGATTGACGTGTATAAAGTGCTAAGGTTGCTAAAAATGCTGCCCCACAGAAGATTAAAAAGATAGAAAAAATGATATCGTTATGCATTGGCACCTATACGGGGTTTAGCAGATTACATTTTAGTTACTGCATTCTCTCATAACCTAATTGGTTTAGGGAGAGGAAATAATTCCCAATTGTTAAACGATAACCTAAATACTATTAATAATTATGACTAAAAATAACGAAATGAATGAAAAACTAGAGCAAGCCTTTGCATTACAACAACGCAATGACGTTGATGCTGCTATTGCTCTTTTCCAAACCGTACTGACTAGCAATCCCAAGCAACCGGATGCTCTTCATGGCCTAGGCATGTCCTATGCTCAAAAACGAGACTTTGAAAAAGCAATTGCCTATTTACTGCAAGCCGTAAATGCAGCGCCTCATGTGGCTGAGTTTCATAATAACCTAGGTAATGCCTATCAAGCGGCTGGTAAAGTGAATGAAGCCATGCGCCATTACCATGAGGCTTTACGCTTAAAAGTTTCCTATGCGCAGGCAAATAATAATTTGGGAACATTACTCTATCGATTGGGAAGATTTGAAGAGGCTGCTAGTTACTTTCAAAAATCGATACGGATAGATCCTCATGCATTAGACACGCATTACAATTTAGCCAATTGCTATATTCAACTAGATAGATTGCTTGAGGCTGTTCCTCACTACCAAGAAGTGCTTAAAATCCGTGGAGATCATTTAGGCGCGCTACATAATCTTGGTATTACCTTGTGTGGTCTAAAACGATTTGAAGAAGCCCAACCCTTGTTAACACAGGTGATTGCAAAAGAACCAAAGAACGCTGATGCCCTATTCCACTTGGGGGTTATTTATAGCGCTTTAGCCAAAGCTAATGAAGCTATTGAATGTTATGAAAAGGTTCTGGCTATCAACCCGCAACATGCACACAGTCATCATAACTTAGCGACGATTTATCTACATCTGAATGAAAAAGAAAAAGCACTTCAACATTATCAAAAAGCCTTGGTATTAGAACCTAACAATCAAACAGCCCAGCACATGGTAGATGCTCTATCGAGTAAAACAAATGTTGAAGGCGCACCTACAGAATATACGCGAGCATTGTTTGATCAATATGCCTATAGCTACGAAACCCAAGTGAAGGGACAACTACAATACCGCGTCCCTCAATTGCTCAGAGAAGCCGTTGGACCTTTTATTAAACAAACTGACGAGTTATTAATCGGTTTAGATCTCGGGTGTGGAACAGGCCTATGCGCTCCTTTGTTTGCAGATATCATTGGTAAATTAATTGGTGTTGATGTTTCCCCAAATATGGTAGAAGTCGCGCGTACACATGGCGGTTATTATAAACTCTACGTCACCGATATTTTGTCCTTTCTAGAACGGTATTCTGAAAAAGCCGATTTAATCATTGCCGCAGATGTGTTTGTTTATTTTGGAAGCTTAGAAAACGTATTTCGAGCCTGCCAAAGAACTTTAAAGCAAAATGCCCTTTTTAGCTTTTCTATTGAACTCTTAACACCAGAAGAAGCAGAACACGATCCCAGCAACCCTGACTTTCAACTTCGAAGTACGGGCAGATACGCTCATCGGCCTGATTATATTCAGAGTCTTTGTAAAACGATGGCTTTTAAAATTGACGTCGAAAGAACTGAAAATATAAGGTACCAAGAAGACAGACCCGTGGTTGGGTGCATTTATGTGATTCGAAAGCTGTAAATACACTCTATCAATACAAAATTAACTATATACTAAATAGTATGCCTTTAATATTAGGTAAGCACCATGCATTTTTCAGATCTGGCCAGTTATGTATCAATTGGAATTGGGTTTTTCCTCTTCATCTATTTCACTATTATTTATAATAATCTTATTTCTCTTAAAAATAACGCCAAAAAAGCTTGGGCTAATATTGATGTGCTCTTAAAACAACGACACGATGAATTACCCAAACTCATTGAAACTTGCAAACAGTATATGCAATTTGAAAGTTCAACCTTAGAAAAAATTACACTAGCACGGCAAAAAGCCATGACGGCTCGCGAGAAAGGCGATATAGCCGCTGTCGGACAAGCCGAAACATTATTGCGCGGTTCTTTAGGCAATTTATTTGCCTTGGCTGAGAACTATCCTCAATTGAAAACCAATGAAACTTTTGCTCATCTGCAAACACGTATTTCAGGATTAGAAAATACAATTGCAGACAGAAGAGAACTCTATAACGAAAGCGTTACACTTAACAACATTCGTATTGAACAATTCCCAGATGTGCTTGTGGCCAAATTATTTGCCTTTAAACATTTAGAACCGCTTGAGTTTGGTTCTTCTGAACTTGCTGATGTTGATGTTACTTCACAATTTAAACAATGATAAATATACATCAATATGGTTTAAACCCTTCTGCCCTTAAAGGTATCCCCTTAACAACTTTTCTTATTTTATTGTCTTTATTTATCTTTTTTGCCATTTATTTTTTTTATCAATGGTATAAAAACTTTCGAAACGCACGCAATATAGAAGATTTGCCTACTACTAAAATTCGCTCTGCCGCTCAAGGCTATGTTGAAATACAAGGCACTCAAAAATATATTGCAGATAATCCTACCATTGCCCCCCTTTCTCTGCTTCCCTGCACTTGGTATCGTTACCAAATTGAACATGCAGTAAAAGACAGATGGTTTGTAATTGAAAAAGGAGAATCCACTCAACCTTTTATAATAGAAGATGAGACCGGTGAGTGTATTATTGACCCAACGAATGCACAAATCTCAACTACTTTAATCGAGTGCTGGAAGGGTTTTAAAAGATATCCACAAGGTCAACCCAAAAATTTTATCTGGCGTTTGTTAGGAGCATTTGGACGCTATCGTTATTATGAATGGCGAATGGATGAAGGCATGTTTTTATATGCCGCGGGAAACTTTTCAACGCAAGAAGAGATAAATTATTTAAAGCGTGAGGGGCAAAATCAAACGGCCCCTTTTGTTTTATCCTCTAACAGCCACAAGCAACTTATATTTAGATACAAGATGAATGCTTTGGTTTGGTTCATTGGTTATGTTGCCATGCTCGTTATTATTGGATGGTTACTCTTGGCCCGATTCTAGGAGTCTGCACCGTGACTTGTTCACTTAACAACCCTGCACCGTAAGCTCTATAATTCTTCCAAGCATTAAGGTCAAGAAAACTCTTTGCATAAATTGTATTACTTTTTCTTGCTTTCATACCTTCTTGAAAAGATTGCGATTCACTAGGTGTCAATGTTGCTTTTCTGGCATCAACATCTTTTTTAAAATGCTGGTAGAATTCCTTTCTGGTTTGAAGGGCACTACTAATACAGATACCTACCAAAAAGCTATAACCTAAGGACCATCCTACAGTCATACAAACTAATGCCGAGATAGCTGCGCAAGCTGCTCCTATCAGCAATGGATGATAGGCGGGTTTTGGCAACACATAGGGATTTGCAGGAACTGCAGGAACTACTGGAACGACAACAGGTGTCGCAACTATAGGAAGTTGAGTTATAACTGTTTGCGGAACACCGATGGTTGCTTCTGCTCTAGGACTTGTCTCATGTGAATAAAATAGTTTATACATGGCTTGATGGAACGAAAGCGTTTTACCTAATAAATTATCGATAACATAAATATTGTCATGCGTATTTTCATCGCTGTCATGGCCATGAACATATTTGACATGATAACCTTTGTAATTATAGGCCCTGGTTAAGTTTTGATAAACTCGGTTCCACATTAGATAAACAAAAGGAAACAATTGAGAATCAATAGATTTTCCTTCATAAGCGCGGTTCATTTGTTCATTGTCAAACAACGTGTGTACTTTATCTTTATTAACATAATTATTAGTAAAAGCTGCATTGATATTATCGATGGTTTTTGCTAATTCTTTTATTGAATTATCATGTAATTGAACACCCATTGCTTTTGCTAAAGGGGGAAGGTCCTTTTCAATATCAAATCCAGCATGTGTGTAAATCGATATTTCATTTTTATCTTTATCAATAGAGTAAGTAATGGCTTTTAATGAGGGCTTGTAGCATTCATCAATCATTTTTTTGATGGTTTGCTCATCAACCACATTATCTTTGATAAGCTGATTAAGCCCTTGCATCGATCCTGCATGCATTCCCCATAGTCTAATGGGCTCAAAGTTATTTTTCTTTTCATACGCTTCAATAAATTCCGCACTATGATTAGAAAGTAAAATTTCAACAGGAACGCCATTTTGCACAAGCAAATGCAGCAACTTTAAGGTAAGAAAATCATGTAGGCCTCTATCGGCAAATTCATCACCAATTAATCTTAATTTGGCTTCTTTGTTGAAAGTTCCTTTTGCAAGTAATTGATTAAGCAGTTCAATATCTTGTTTTGTTAAACCGTCTTTTGATCTTAAATAGAGTTTTACAAATTCTTGATAGTTGCTTTCAGAGAAGGTAAACAAACCATGTCTAACAATCACATATAATAAATTTAAGGCATTACCATTGAGATCACCGATGGTAAATTCAGCGTTTTTATCCGCTTTATAAAGAATATCCGGTTTAGGATATTCGTTTATACTCACGTTTTCTTCTAAATATATAGCCATTTCAATTCCCCAAACTCATTATTTATTTGAGAATTGTATGTTAAATTGCTAACAAGTGAAAGTCGCTATTATTAATAGAATTTACGACATTATTAAGTTAATGCATGATGGTATTGAATGAGAAATGAGGGCCCAGTGAAACTAATCGCTGTAAAGACAGCAACTTCTGAGCATAAAATGAACCTTTAGGAAATTTATCAATTTCGTGTTCTAGAACAACCATTAATAATGAATAATTTGTTCGGGGATCATTGAGAAATTTTTCAAGATGTGTTGAAACACGCACCCAACTTCGGCAACATTTTTTAAAATAAGATTTACCAAGCGCGAGAAAAAACCAGCTTTGACCAAAGTTGTAGAGGTAATGTTGAACTTGTGTAATGATTTGATTTAATTCTTTATCGCAATCTTCAACACTCTGATAGTCGATATTTACGCCATAAGCCGTACTCAGAATCGCCATAAAATAATCGCTTATAAGGCTTGTGGTTATACTTTTGGAGCTGAACGTCTACTCTTCCCTGTAAATACAACATAAATTCAACGAACAACTTACCATGTAGGTACGCCTACATTATATTTCAGTTTATCATTATAATTGTGTCTTGTAACTAACTTTTTGCGTTTGGGAATGATTGGCAGGTTATTGCTATGCAGGTAGTATAGAGGTAGATACACCCAATATAGGTACATCATCATGACGACTTCCGTAACACACGAAAAACCTGTTGATCGACTCCAAGCCGATTATAACGCTACACCCTATATCAGCTTTCCTTTTAACCATACTCACCCTTCTCATTTATTCACTTTAGCTAAATTGTTTGGCCTAAAACCAAAACCGGAGATCCTTGAACTTGGTTGTGCTAGTGGAGGCAATCTAATCCCCATGGCATATCATTTTCCGCAAGCAGAATTTTTAGGAATTGACCTGGCTGAAAAGCAAGTAGAAGTGGGCATAAAGCAAATCGAAGAATTGAAGCTCAAGAATATTGAATTACGCCATCAATCCATTTCTGATTTTAGTAAAAGTGATGGTACCTTCGATTATATTATTTGTCATGGTGTTTACTCTTGGGTAAACAAAGAAGTTAGAGAAAAGATCTTACAAATTTGTCATCATAATCTTTCCAAAAATGGCATAGCTTATGTAAGCTATAACACCTATCCAGGTTGGAATATGGTCGATAGTGTTAGAGATCTCATGTCTTGGCATACAAAAAATATTACCGATCCTGCCACTAAAGCCGTTCAAGCACGTTCGGTTTTAAAATTTATATCCGATGGCCTTCAAGAAGATAAATCTCCTTATGCGGAATTTTTAAGAGGCGAAATCAATCTACTTTCAAGACAAGCAGATAACTATTTACTACATGATCATTTATCTTCCTATAATGAACCTGTCTATTTTCATCAGTTTATGGAACAAGCTAATAATCAAAAACTCTCCTATTTATCTGATGCTTATTTATCAACAATGTATACCGATAATTTACCAGCCCAATTTTCCAAAGAGCTTAATAAAATTAACAATATCATTGTCGTTGGTCAGTATATGGATTTTATACGCAATCAACGTTTTCGATGCACCTTATTATGTCATCAAGAAAATCAAGTAAATCGCTCCTTGAAGACTAATGACATCGAAGACTTCTATTTACAATTAATTGCACAACCAGACGCTGGTTTTAGCGAATTGAGCATTAAAGAAGGTATTGTGGGAAGTTTTACATTAGGATCTATGACGCTCAAAGTAAAAAATCCAGTCTCTCAATTGGCGATGTTAATTTTAAATGAAGAACGTTTCAAACCCATACACTATAACGATTTATGTGAAAAAGTTGCGCAAAGAAGTGCAACAAAGGATATCGCGACCATTAAAAAATATTTAAATGATGACTTGAACTTAATGCGTTCGGCTTTTGCAGGACTTATCAATATCTCTAGTTACCCTGCCACTTATAGTCTTGAAGTTAAAGAATATCCTGTTGCATGCGAATTAGTAAGATATCAAGCGAAAAATCAGAATTTTGTCACCAATCGTCGCCATGAGCCTATTGGTTTAGATCCACTTACCAAAGCGCTTTTACCGCTTTTAGATGGAACCCACAATTTAGAGGCCATTTCAAAAGTGGTGCAAGGGATGATTGAAGTGGGGACCTTGGTTGCTCAAAATGAAAAGCAGCAACCCATTACAGAAAAGGGTGAATTGGAAAAACGTATTCCCCTCATCATAAAAACGGTGATTGAGAATTTAGCGAAGCAGGCAGTGATTGTGGATTTTTAATTTTATGTCATTCTCGGGCGTAGTTTGTAGGGTGGGCAAAGTGTAACGTGCCCACCATCTTTGTTTGAAACTGGTGGGCACGCAAGGCTTTGCCCACCCTACATCAGACAGCAATTCGAATTATTTGTGTTTTGCGGCCCATTCACTCCAGGTAGAATGCTTATATCCTTTCCGATCCTTTACGTACTCATAAAAATCACCAATAAATTTCTTTCGCTCATCAGCCTCTGATTGTTTCCAAAGATCATCTTCATCCATTGATACGCTAAAAAGGTTACTACCGCCTATCAAAGCTTGTCGAGTAACGATATCTTCAAGAGAGACTTTAGAAGCATTATGTAAGATATCCATCATTGTCATAAACGTGGTCGTACGACCTACCCCGCCTCTGCAATGAAAATATATCCATGCTTCAGGAGGGACTGTTTTTACAAATTCAAGAAATTGATCAACGGTTTCATCACTTGGTCGATGATGATCCAATACGCCTAATCGAAGATACCCTAAGTTCAAACTATTGGTAACAGATGATTCAGTACGCGCTGTTTTAACTTTTAAATCTACTGGGGCACTATGTTTAATAACCCCCTGTTCTTTTTTTAATATTTTGGAAACCAATATTCCTTTTTGTCGACCAACATCCGTAAATACCATTTGCTCTTGGCGTAAAATGTTATCATTACTTTCATTCACATTACTTTGATTGCCAGGGCTATACCAACTAATAGGTGTTCCATCTACAAAACCATGTGTCTCTTTACGCAAATCTATGACCCAAACAGGGCCTGAAATTTGTTTCAATGCTTCTTCAAGTGTGTTTTGCGAAAACTGAGCACTACCCGCAATCTTTAGTTCATCAAGACCTTCACGAGATGGCAACGATTCGCTTGAAGATTTGAACTCATCACTCGCTTTACGAAATTTCTTAGGCATTTTTAGCCCAGGTTCTTCATCTATAACAAGCACTGGTAAATTGATATCAGGTTCTGGCATTGTTTTGGCACTTAAAAGTTGATTGCCAAGCATGAAAATGAAGGCAATAAGAATAGCTGTATACTTTTCCAAGGACTCAAATTTCCGCATGACCTATATCCATTCTCTCATTCTATTACACAATTATTTTTGAAAGTCATTTATTAAGTATATACACATTTTTTTAGAGTATTTTGCCCCATGGCCTGATTAAGTTTGATACAGTATAAATAGAGGTTAGAAAATTGACTCTATATAAGCAAATATGTGTAGGTGCTTTTGATGAAATCAGAGAAGCCGGACTTAAATTCTATCCTTAATAAAGGATACGCGGCAGGATTTATTAGCGAAATCCCCTCTCACAGTATTGCCCCAGGATTATCAGAGTCCGTTATA
>CAYXVT010000070.1:11332-14053 GCA_964468105.1 Uncultured Candidatus Berkiella sp.
TTTTCTATTAGAATGGCGACTGAAAGCATTTAAACACTGGCTTACATTAAAAGAACCACACTGGTCAAACGTTCATTACTCTCCCATCGACTATCAATCGATGACCTACTTTAGTGCTCCTGCTAATTATGATCCCAATAAAACCTTAGCGGATATTGATCCTCAATTACTTAAAGCTTATCAGAAACTGGGGATCCCACTTCAAGAACAAAAAATGCTGAGTGGCGTTGCTATTGATGCTGTCTTTGATAGCGTATCAGTTGCTACTACCTTTAAAGAAAAATTAGCCACCCTCGGCATCATATTCTGTTCGTTTTCTGAAGCCGCAATTAAACACCCAGAATTAGTGAAACAGTATTTAGGAACCGTTGTTCCCTATCAAGATAATTTTTATGCTTGCCTTAACTCGGCTGTCTTCACTGATGGTTCATTTTGTTATATCCCAAAAGGGGTAAAATGCCCCATGGAATTATCAACCTACTTTAGAATTAATGCAGCTAATACAGGTCAATTTGAAAGAACGCTTATTATTGCAGAAGAAGATAGCTTTGTCAGCTATCTTGAAGGATGCACAGCGCCGATTAGAGATTCGAATCAATTACATGCAGCTGTCGTAGAGCTTATAGCACATGATAATGCTCACATTAAATACGCCACCGTCCAGAATTGGTACCCAGGTGATGAGAATGGTGTAGGTGGGATCTATAACTTTGTTACTAAAAGAGGATTATGTAAAGGGCACCACTCTAAAATCTCTTGGACACAAGTTGAAATGGGCGCGGCCATCACTTGGAAATATCCCAGTGTAATCCTCAAAGGAGATAATTCAAGAGGAGAATTTTTCTCGATTGCGCTGACTAAAGGGCATCAGCAAGCCGATACGGGAACCAAAATGATCCATATTGGAAAAAACACACATAGTACTATCATTTCTAAAGCTATCTCAGCTGGCAATGGTCAAAATACTTATCGTGGACTAGTTCAAGTTTTTCCTAAAGCAGAAAATGCACGAAATTATACTCAATGCGATTCATTACTGATTGGCCAACACTGCGGTGCTCATACTTTCCCTAATATAGAAGTAATGAATACGACTGCTCGAGTGGAACATGAAGCTTCAACCTCTAAGATTTCAGATGAACAATTATTCTATTGTCGATCTCGAGGGTTAACCGAGGAAGAATCAATGAATTTAATTGTTAATGGGTTTTGTAAAACCATATTACAAAAACTCCCCTTTGAATTCGCAGTTGAAGCTCAGCGCTTATTAGAAGTTAGCTTAGAAGGTTGCATAGGGTAATCAGTATGCTTGAAATTAAAGACTTGACTGTTAAGGTAGCTGATAAAAATATAATTAATCAATTAAACTTAACAGTGCCACAAGGTGAAATCCACGCCATCATGGGCCCAAATGGCTCTGGAAAAAGCACACTTGCTTATGCTCTTGGTGGTAAACCGGGCTTTGAGATAGCTCAAGGTTCTGTTTCCTTTAACGGGCGTGATTTACTGAGTTTAACACCTGATCAACGAGCGCTTGAGGGATTATTTTTAGCCTTACAATACCCAGTTGATATTCCAGGACTTGCCAATAGTACATTTATTAAAACTGCCATCAATGCACAACATAAATTTCAAGGCAAACAAGAAATAGACGCCTTTGAATTTTTACAAGAAATTAAATCAGCTCTGCAAACCTTAAATATGTCTGAAACGTTACTGCATCGCGCTGTTAATGATGGATTTTCAGGTGGTGAGAAAAAGTCTAATGAAATTTTACAACTGCTCCTGTTGAAACCAAAATTTTGCATACTCGATGAAACCGATTCAGGATTAGATATAGATACCTTAAAAGTGGTTGCAAAAGCAATTAATAATTACGCTCAAGAAAATCCACAGTCGAGTTTTTTAATTATTACTCATTATCAACGAATCCTTGATTATATTGAGCCACATCAAGTTCATATCATGATCGATGGTTCCATTGTACAAAGTGGAGATAAATCATTGGCGCTTAAGCTAGAAAAAGAAGGTTATAAAAAATTCTGATGTAGGGTGGGCAAAACGAAGTGTGCCCACCCTACGATAGGAAGGTAAAATACTTGATACAAAACAATTTAATTTTAACTAATTTAAAGCAACAATTTAATAAGTTGCAACCCTTTCTACCAGGTGAAGGACTGCTGGGTATTCACCATGGTCGTGAACAAGCATTAACCGATGCCTTATCAATAGGAATACCCCACCCTAAACTTGCAACCTGGAAATATGCTCTTCTTAATGCCTTTTCAGAAACTGAATTCAAAGCCTATGTTCATCCTTGTGAAGCGTTAAAACTTTCTTTGATGGAGCCTTATCTCATCGCTGAAATTGAACAAAGTTCAATGGTCTTTCTAAATGGATATTACGTTCCAAAGCTAAGCCACAAAAACCACGATAATTATCAAATAACAATTGCTCATCTGAGCCATTTAGCAAAAGTACAACCCGACCTACTTGAAGAGATTTTTGAAGATCAAAGGCATTCGAAACATTTTTTTAGTCTTGTGAATAAGGCAATGACAACCGATGGGGCTTTAATCATTATTCCAGACAATGTGCAAATGGAACACCCCATTATCATCTATCAATTTTTGATTAATCCAACAGACCATGCCACTATGGCCAATACTCAAACTCATTTGTTTGTCGGAAAGAACGCTAGTGCTATCATCATTGAAAAAG
>CAYXVT010000070.1:14063-15020 GCA_964468105.1 Uncultured Candidatus Berkiella sp.
GCACTTCTTCATGACACTCCAGAAGATCAAGCAGAAAAAGTGATTACTTTAGGTGAAAAACCTGTTTGGTTAAATACGCAGACCTTTATCAAAGCAAAAGATGACTCTCAGATCTCTTATTTTCGCCATGCCATAGAATCCCCATCTTCTTATCACTTTCACCAATTGCATACCACACAAACGTCAGGCACATTAGATGTAATAGATGTCAGTACGGGGGCAGGTTATCACCGCATTGAAAGCAATTTATCAATCAATCAACCACAGGCTAAAACAACGCTCAATGCATTGATGTTGCCTAATAGGGGTTCTCACATAGACTGGGTAAGTCACTTACATCATATGGCACCTGAGTGCCAATCCCATATCAATGTAAAATCATTGATAGGAGCAGGAGGCTATAGTAGCTTTTTTGGAAAAATCTTTGTTAATAAAAATGCTCAAAAAACCAACACCAGAATGGACAATCATCATTTGCATCTTTTTTCCACAGGTCGCGCAGATAGCGCTCCCCAATTTGAAATACTGGCCGATGATGTCCAATGCACGCATGGGGCTACCATTGGTCAATTGGATGAACAAATCTTATTTTATTTAGAAAGTAGAGGTATTGATCAAGAAACAGCTCGACAGCTTTTGATTGATGCTTTTATTGAAGACATTATTCATACCATCAGCCAGAAGTCTATACATGACTACTTCAAGCACACTCTCTATGAAGAAATAGCGACTCTGCTAAAAGGAGGCTGCTGTGGATATTGAGAAAATTCGTGCAGAGTTTCCGATATTAAAGCAAATAAACCATGGTTACCCTCTAACCTATCTTGATAATGCTGCTACCACTCAAAAACCCAAACAAGTGATCGATGCACTTACAAAATATTATTATGAACAAAATGCGAATGTCCATCGAGGGACATATGCTCTAGCAGAATTGGCAACAGCCCTCTTTGAAAA